>JAYWAM010000161.1:0-5772 GCA_043782425.1 Betaproteobacteria bacterium | reverse complement strand
GTTACCTCATTTCTTATCAAGATTTCTATAGTTACGGCCATTTTCAATGTGCTGATGAATTTGAAATGAAATTAGTCACTCGCCCCATCCAAGCGCGGCACATCATGCCAATAGCGTTTTTGCTTGTCGCGCTGCGTTTCAATTTTCCACCCGCCCTTAGCAAATTGAACGCTGATTGCTCCTGTCTCATCGGTGCGCAGTAACTTGCTGCCAAATTGCTGGTAGCGCGCTACGACATCGGGGTGCGGATGGCGGAAGCGATTACGGTAGCCTACCGAATAGATCGCCACTTGCGGCGCCACAGCGCTGATGAAATCCACGGTCGATGAGGTCTTGCTGCCGTGGTGCGGGACCAGCAGCACGTCGGCCTTGAGCAGGGCCTTGTCGCCTTTGAATAGTTCAACTTCAGAACGCTTTTCGATGTCGGCGGGAATCAAGATGCTGCCACCGCTGCTTTCCACCTTAAGTACGCAACCGCGATCATTAATCTTGATGCTTTCAATCGCATAGCTTTCCGCAGCAGGGTGCAGAATGGTGAAACGCACGCCATCCCAATCCCACACCTGCCCGGCGGCGCAGCGCAGCGCTTGCGTGGCATGCGAAATTATTTCATTGTCGTCGGACAAGGATGACAACAACCATGTAGTTGGGCGCGCGTCGAGGATAGAAATAGCACCGCCCGCATGATCATTGTCTCGATGGCTGACGATAAGACCATCGAGCCTGCGGATTCCCGCACCACGCAAAAATGGCACGACGATGCGGCTGCCGCTGTCGGCATCGGGGTTCCACGACGGGCCGGTGTCGTACACCAGCGCATGCGTAGCTGTCTGTATCGACAACGCCAGCCCCTGCCCCACGTCGAGCACTGTCATCCACATCTCACCCTGTGCAGGGCGCGGCGGGACAACCAGAAACAGCGGCAACATCCAGACAATTCCCAACCAGCGCGTGGGGAATCCGCGCGGCAGCAAAAGCCACGCGCAACCCAGCATTGCCAGCACTACGCTCCACGGTGCGGGCGCGTGGTTCTCCCACACTGCTGCGGGGAGACCGGCCAGCCAATCGAGCGGCTGCATGCACATCACCATCAACCAGTGCGCCAGATGCATGAGAGCGTCGAGCGGAATCACGGCGGCGATTAAGGTGATCGGGACAACGACCAGGCTCACCAGTGGAATGGCAAAAGCATTAGCCAGCGGTGAAATCAGCGACACTTCCTGAAACAGCGCGAGCAGCATCGGCAGCAAACCGAGCGTGACGGCAACCTGTGTGGTAGCCGCAGCACGCAGCACACCGACACGTCCTGTCCTGCCTGCACTCACATAAAAAATCATCGCCACAGCGCCAAATGACAGCCAGAACCCCGGCGCCAGCACCGCCCAGGGGTCGAGCAGCAACACCAGCAACAGCGCCCAGCACAGCACGCGCGAAGGCGTAGAGATGCGCCCGCTCCACAGCGCAATGGCCACTACCGAGAGCATGAAAAAAGTACGCTGCGCGGGCACCGAAAAACCGGCGATAAGTGAATAACCGAGCGCGGCGAACATACCCGCCAGCGCCGCCGCTTTCTGCGCCGGGAGGCGCAATGCCAGCGTTTGTACGCGCGCCCAAAAGAAAAATGTCAGCGCGTAGATGAGGCTCGCCACCATAGTGATGTGCAGCCCGGAAATGCTCATCAAATGACCGACGCCGGTGCGCCAGAAAGTCTTCCACTGTTCGGACGGGATGGCGTTTTGCTCGCCGATGGCAAGCGCAATCAACACGCCGCGATAGGGATCGTCCTGCAACACGGCGTTGAAGCGATCACGTATTGCCGCGCGCATCTGGTCGATGCGATAGCCCTCCACATGCTGCGCAAGCATTTCATTCACACCCTTTGGTCTGATATAACCGCTGGCGCGGATATTACGTTCCAGCGCCCACGCCTCGAAATCAAAACCATTAGGATTGGCCGTTCCGTGCGGACGCCTCAAGCGCACCGTAAGATGCCAGCGCTGGCCGGGACGTAAATCTGCAGGCGCGGCAACGTCGTCGCCGCCACGGCCTGTTTCGGCGTACCAGTTGAGCGAAATATGCTCAGGCGCCTTCGCCTCTGGCGTCAGCACTTTTTCAATAACGAAATCAAAGCGTGAGCCACGATCAGTGATGGTGGGCAGGTTTGCCACCACGCCGCTGATTTCGATATCGCGCCCTTGCCAGGCAAGCGGCAGTTCGTCGGCTAGTCGCATTGATGCCAGCGTCGCAGCCCATGCCACACCGAGTGCGGTGCAACTTGCTATCACTAAGAGCCAGCGCAACCCGCGCGCCCACAGATTTTCAACCTTACTTAGTTGCCAAACGAGTAGCAAAATGAGCAGCAGTGCGACACCGTACACAACACCGCTTAACGGCGTCCAGACGAGGCCAGGCAGAGCCTCCTGTTGTTGTAACCAGAAAACTCCGCCTACAAATGAGAGAATAGCGATACGCAAGGCAATAGTTTTTTGTGGATTTTCAATCCTAACGCTATACCACCCTGCCCCGCCGACAACGTGCGCAAAACACTTCGTAAATATCTGCCAACCCCCGAATCAGTCCGCGATAACCGCTGGCTGCGCTGGCTCGCGCCGCGCCTCACCCACCCGCGGCTGTGGCATCTGCATCGCCGCTCCGTGGCGCTGGGGGTGGCCATTGGCCTGGTCACCGGACTCATCCCCGGGCCGGTGCAGATGCTGTTGGGCGCGATTGTCGCCATCCCTTTGCGAGCCAATATTCCCGCTGCGATGTTTACCACGCTTTATACCAACCCGCTGACCTTCGTTCCGCTCTACATTCTGGCCTTTAACATCGGCAGCCTGGTCACCGGTGAATCCTCGCCACCCATGATTCCGCCCGATACCATATGGAGTTGGGAGGCGCTATGGAATTTTTTCCCCCAATTTCTACATTGGATGGCAATGGCGGGCAACACGCTGCTTATTGGCCTCGCCATTCAATGCGTTGTTTTCGCCATAGGCGGTTACTTCGCCACCATGCTCATCTGGCGCGCCATGGTGACGCTGGCGTGGCGCCGTCGTGCACGCCTGCGCGCGCGCCGCTACCTGCTTTGACTCATCACTCATAAGCCTCTCATCACATGACTCCTGCATACTGGCACGAAGCCGCGCGCCTTCTCTCTAAACGCGACCCGGTCCTCAAAAAACTCGTCAGAGCCTTTCCTGAGGCTAATCTACGCAGCCGAGGCAACGCCTTCTCCACGCTGGCGCGCTCGATAACGGGACAGCAGATTTCCGTCAAGGCAGCGCAATCGGTGTGGAATCGAGTCGCCGCCGCCGTGGGCAAGATATCACCTGAAAATGTGCTGGCGAAGAACGACGAAGAGTTACGCAACTGCGGCCTTTCCTGGCAGAAAGTCGCTTACATTAAAGACCTCGCCTTGCACTTCGCCGATGGTCGCATCAAGCCGCGCCGCTGGGCGCGTGAAGACGAGGAGACCATCATCCGCGAACTGGCCGAGGTCAAGGGCATAGGCCGCTGGACGGCGGAAATGTTCCTCATGTTCTATCTGCTGCGTCCCAACGTATTGCCGGTGGACGACATCGGCCTGCAACGCGCCATGGAACGCCACTACAACCAGGGCGCGCCGCTCAGCAAAGATGAGATGCGTAAAATCGCGCAATGCTGGGAGCCGTGGTGCACGGTAGCGACCTGGTATATGTGGCGCAGCCTCGATCCGGTTCCGGTGGAATATTAGATTTGCCGGGATTTTCCATTCGCCATTCCTACTTTAAGGTGTCAGCATTCCCAGGGGACAAACGGATAAAGTTTTTGAGGAATTTATATCAGCTTGGCAATCCGTCGCATTGCTGCTGCATAAACCGGTGGCAACCAGCCAGCTCAACGCGGCTATGCTGAGATTGTTGTTGCGCACTTCTAAGGTAAGCGACTAAAACGTCAGTAAATTAGGAGGCATTCATGCACCACGTCATTATCGGTAACGGGCCGGCCGGCGTCATTGCCGCCGAGACCCTACGCAAGCACGCACCCGCTGACAGTATTACGCTGCTCGGCGACGAACCTGAGCCGCCTTACTCGCGCATGGCGATTCCGTATTTGCTGATAGGCGCCATCAACGAACAAGGCGCCTGGCTGCGCAAAGACGCCAAGCATTTCGCGCATCTGAATATCACCTTGAAGACGGCTCGCGCCACGCAGCTTGAGACTAAATCGCGCAGCGTGAAATACGATAGCGGCGAGCTTGTGCGCTTCGACAAACTGCTTATCGCCAGCGGCTCGGTCCCTAACCGCCCGCCGATTCCCGGCATCGATTCTGCCCATGTCCATCCCTGCTGGACGCTGGCCGATGCGCGCCACATCATGGCGCTCGCCAAACCTGGCGCCAAGGTGCTACAGATGGGCGCGGGTTTCATCGGCTGCATCATCATGGAAGCGCTGGCCGCGCGCGGCGTTGATCTGACCATCGTCGAAATGGGAAACCGCATGATGCCGCGAATGATGACAGAAGGCGCGGGCGCGATGATCAAGCAGTGGTGCGTGAACAAAGGCATCCATGTCATTACCGATACGCGTGTTGACGCCATCACCCCCTCTGCGGGAAAACTTTCTGCCAAGCTCGGCAACGGCACGAGCATCGAAGCCGATGTTATCATCTCCGCCACCGGCGTGAAGCCGAATATCGCCTTCCTGCAAGGTAGCGGCATCGAATGTGAGCAAGGTATTCTGGTCGATGAATACATGCAAACCAATGTGCCTGGAATTTTTGCGGCAGGCGATGTGTCGCAGTCGCTCGATTTTTGCAGCGCTAAGCGCGAGGTGAACGCCATCCAGCCGGTGGCCGCCGATGAAGCGCGCATCGCGGCGCTCAACATGGTGGGGAAATCCGTCGCGGCGCGCGGCAATCTCGCCATGAATGTGCTCGACAGCGTCGGCCTCATCGCCTCATCGTTCGGGCAATGGTGGGGCGTCCCCAAGGATCAAGGCGGTGCGTATGTGGAAATCAAGGATGAAGCCGCCTTCAAGTATCTGCGCCTCGAATTTAAGAATGACCTGCTGATCGGCGCCACCAGCCTGGGTCTCACCAATCATGTGGGGGTCATACGCGGCCTGATTCAGGGGCGCATAAAGCTGGGCGAATGGAAACGCAAACTACTCGACGATCCGACGCGACTGATGGATGCTTATCTGGCGCGCGCGCAAGCCGCATCCTGAGCGCGGCAAATTCATGCGCATCACACTCAAGCTCTACGCCACGCTCACCGACTATCTCCCCGCTGAAGCGCGGCGCGATAACCTGATGCCGCTTGACATAGACGAGAGCGCGACGCTGGCAACTATCATTGCCCCACTTAACCTGCCGCCCAAGCTGGTGCATCTGGTGTTGGTGAACGGCGTCTATATTGCGCCAGCAGAACGGGCAGCTCGAACCTTCGTGGAAAACGACGTGCTGGCTATCTGGCCCCCCATCGCAGGTGGTTAAGCCACAAATGTTCAACCCTACACGCGATCAAGCCAGAGATTTTCTGTTCGAGTCGTGGCGCAAATATCGCGACTCGTTAGCGCTCACGCCGCTTGAAAGCGTGGCGGCGGAGTTGATCGCCAGGCATCCCGAATATCACGCCATGCTCGAAGCGCGTGAAAAATATGTCGAACGCGAATACCTGCCGGAGCAAGGCGAAACCAACCCGTTTTTGCATTTATCGATGCATATCGCCATTACTGAGCAAGTCTCCATCGACCAACCTGCGGGAATCCGCGCCAGCGTGCACAGCC
>JAYWAM010000160.1:0-5799 GCA_043782425.1 Betaproteobacteria bacterium | reverse complement strand
CCGGCTGTGCAGGTTCGCCTGAAGCTCCTTGTGAATGGTGTAGTCTTTGAAGGGCAAATCGCCAAAACATCGGGGAACCGCGTGTATGATGAGGCGATCGAAAGGGCGATTGCCGGGATTCGGCAATGGCCTGTCCCCACCGATCCTGAGGTGTTTAGAAACAACCGTGAAATTACTTTGAAAATCGAACACGAAAAATAAACATGAAAAAATACTATTTCTTTGCTGCGCTATTCCTTGCGGCGTTTGACGCCAGCGCCCAACTGACCATAGACATTACCACCAGCGCGGGGCGCCAGATTCCGCTCGCCATCGTTCCCTTCGGTAACGAGAACGTGAACCAAAATGTCACCACGGTAATCGGCGCCGATCTTGCGCGCTCGGGACTCTTCAAGCTGGTCGCAACGAACGGCGTAACGCCCCTTCCCACCGAACCTTCTCAAGTTAATTTCCCCGAATGGACGGGGCGCGGCGCTGAGGCGCTGGTAATTGGCGCCATGCTAGCGCAACCGGACGGTCGCATTGAGGTGCGTTTCCGCCTATTCGATGTCGCGCGACAGGTGCAACTGGCGAGTTTTTCCTATGTGATTGCCGCCACACAGTTACGTGCGACAGCGCACAGAATAGCCGATGAGATCTATGAGAAGCTAACCGGCGATAAAGGGGCATTTAGTACGCGCATTGCTTATGTCATCAAACGCGGGTCGCGTTATGAACTGCAAGTGGCCGATGCCGATGGAGCGAGCGCGCAGACTGTATTGGCCTCAAACGAATCGATTATTTCTCCCAAATGGTCCCCAGATGGAAGCCGCATCGCCTATGTATCATTTGAAAACAAGAAGGCCACTGTGGTAGTGCAAAACCTTGCCAGCGGCGAACGCCGTACCGTGGCCAACTTCAAAGGTAACAATAGCGCGCCGGCCTGGTCGCCGGACGCACGCAATCTCGTCGTCACTCTTACCAAGGACGGCACATCACAACTTTATCTGATACCCGCTGCTGGCGGCGAAGCCACACGCATCAGCGAAAGCGCCGCCATTGATACCGAAGCTGAGTTTTCTCCAGATGGCGGCATGATCGCCTTCATCTCGGATCGCAGTGGCGGCCCGCAGATATACCGCATGCCTGCGTCCGGCGGACAGCCGCAGCGGCTGACGTTCGAAGGCAGCTATAATGTTTCTCCACGTTTCAGCCCCGACGGAAAAAATATTGCATTTGTTCAGCGCGAAGGTGGAAAATTCCGTATTGCAACGCTAGACATCGCCAGCGGCCAGGTGCAGGTGCTCACCGATGGTCCGCTCGATGAATCACCCAGTTACGCGCCCAATGGCCGTACAATCCTGTATGAAACCCAGAGCGGCGGGCGCGGCAGTCTGGCTGCCGTCTCAAGCGATGGTCGCGTCAAACAGCGCTTATCTGCACAGAGCGGCGATGTACGTAATCCCGCTTGGGGACCTTTGCTAAAATGATTCACATAAATATTTATCGCGCACTGAACAGAAGTTAGTCCAATAACAGTTAAAGGAGCTTGACCATGAATAAATCGATCCTAGTTGCGTTGATAGCATTGATCCTTGGTGCGTGTGCCAGCACCGAAACCACAAAAGACCCTGTGCAGGTTGTTGACCGAACGACAACGCAGACACAGCCGCCGCCCACCTCCGACCGTTTAACGCAGTCGTCCGTGCAGGGAAACCCCCTCAAGGATCCCAACAATATTCTTTTTCAGCGTAGTGTCTTTTTTGACTATGACAGCAACGTGGTGAAAGATGAATTTCGCGCCATGGTGCAGGCGCATTCAAAATATCTCGTTGACAACAGAAGCGCCCGTGCAAAACTCGAGGGTAATACCGATGAACGTGGCTCGCGCGAATACAACCTTGCACTGGGCCAGCGCCGCGCCGATGCGGTGAAAAAAATCATGGCTGTCCTGGGTGTGCCAGAGGGACGCCTGGAAACCGTCAGCTTCGGCGAAGAGAAACCCAAAGATAACGGTCATGACGAATCCGCTTGGTCGAAAAACCGCAGAGCCGATATCGTCTATCAGGGTGAATAATTGAGACTCGCAACACTAACACTGGCATTTCTTGCGCTGAGCTTGCAAATCGGCGCCCAGGCCGGGGTGTTCGATGGCGATGCGTTGCGCGAAAACGCCGAACTGCGCCGCCAGGTCGAGAAGCAGGCGCAGGATGTTGATACGCGCATCAGCAGGCTAGATGAGGCGATCAAGAATATCGGCGTCATCCAGCTTCTGCAACAGATTGATGCGCTGAATGGCGAAATCGCCAAGCTCAGAGGCCAGATAGAAGTGTTGGTCAACCAGGATGAGCAACTGCAAAAACGCCAGCGTGACTTTTACCTCGATCTTGATACACGTCTGCGACGGCTAGAGGGCACTACAGCGCCAGCCGCCGACGTCGGCGCGGGCGCGACTGCGCTTGCTGCGACAGCAGCCGCGCCAACGGTGGCGGCAAACAAGGACAAGGACGGTGGCGAACTGCACGCTTACGATAACGCATCTAATCTCTTCAAGAAGGGCGACTACTCCCGCTCAGTGGAGGCTTTCAGCTCCTTTCTGCGCGATTTTCCTTCCAGTCCGTTGGCGGCCAATGCCCAATACTGGGTCGGCATGAGCTACTTTAATTTGCATGATTTTCGCAACGCGCAATCCAACCAGGAAGCGCTGGTGAAACGCTTCCCGGAATCGCCCAAAGTCCCCGACGCGCTGCTTGCCATTGCCAGCGTCCAGCTTGAACAGGGTGATGCTGGTTCGGCGCGTAACACACTAGAGGACATCATCGCCCGCTATCCTGGCACTGAGGCTGCAGCTAAGGCGCGCACGCGCTTGGTCGCGCCGCGAAGATAGTTTCCCCAGTATGGTTATTACCAAGATTCCTGCCGCCAGATCAAGCGCCGCCGAAGAGAGAAAGCTTGGCGTAGGTTCTCAATCTGAAACTGTCAGGATAAACGAAATATTTTTTTCCTTGCAAGGTGAAACCAGCCGCACGGGTTTGCCGACGGTGTTTGTACGTCTCACCGGTTGCCCGCTGCGATGCGGTTACTGTGACACCGCTTATGCATTCCACGAAGGTAGCACGCATAGCATCGATGCCGTCGTTGCTGAAGTATCGCGCCACAAGACGCGCTATGTTTGTGTCACCGGTGGTGAGCCGCTCGCACAAAAATATTGCATTGCGTTACTAAAACGTCTCGTCGATGCAGGTTTTTCTGTTTCACTTGAAACCAGCGGCGCCCTCGATATCGCGCCAGTCGATGCGCGCGTGTCACGCATCGTCGATATCAAGACGCCGGGCTCGGGCGAAGTGGAAAAAAACCGCTGGAGTAATATCGCTCTGCTGACAGCGCACGATGAAGTAAAGTTCGTGCTGTGCAGTGAAGACGATTACCGCTGGGCGGTCGGCATATTGCACGAGCACAAGCTCGATACTAGGTGCCCTGTACTTTTTTCGCCGGTGTTTGGAGATTTATCTGCGACGGCCCTTGCGGAATGGATTTTGCGCGATCAGTTGCCGGTGCGCATGCAGATTCAACTACACAAGGTACTGTGGAACGATGCGCGTGGAAAATAGAAAAGCGCATAGGCAACCGTATTGGATAGCGAGTGCTAAGTTTGGAGTGATGGCTTGCAAATTAAAAGAGCAGTGATCCTCGTATCCGGCGGACTAGATTCGGCCACGACGCTAGCCTTGGCGCGTGAGCAGGGTTTCGATTGCCATGCGCTCACTGTTGATTATGGCCAGCGCCATCATGCTGAGATTGCCGCCGCCGTACGCGTTACCAAGTCGCTCGGCGCAAAGGAACAGCGCACCATCAAGCTCGATCTGCGCGGCTGGGGCGGCTCAGCGCTCACTGATGACAGCATCGCGCTCCCCACCCTACCCACACAGGGGATACCCGTCACCTATGTGCCAGCACGTAACACCATCCTGTTGTCGCTCGCTCTAGGCTGGGCCGAAGTGCTGAAAGCCGACGCTATCTTTATAGGCGTCAACGCGGTGGACTATTCGGGCTATCCCGACTGCCGAGCGGAATTTATTGCAGCATTTCAAACCCTGGCGCGGCTGGCAACCAAAGTCGGCGTGGAAGGCGCTCCGCTCAAAATCCATGCACCCATCATCGCGCTGACCAAGGCTGAGATCATTCGCGCCGGCATCAAACTCGGTGTGGATTATGCACTCACAGTGTCGTGCTATCAGGCCGATGCGCTCGGTCACGCCTGCGGGAAATGTGATTCCTGTCGCCTGCGGCGCGAAGGTTTCGCCGTCGCGGGGGTGGATGATCCCACAAGCTATCAATAGGCTGCGCGACCAGCGTGCGATTTATTGCGATTTATTTGACCCGGTAAGGCGCTTTTCGCTAGAATAGCCGACTCGGTTGGGTCGTTAGCTCAGTTGGTAGAGCAGCGGACTTTTAATCCGTTGGTCGCAGGTTCGAATCCCGCACGGCCTACCAACCAGTTTTGTTTATTCCTGCGGTTCCTTGGCTCGATGGGTAGAGCGGCTGGCTCTCAATCCGTATCACAGGCGCGAGGCCAGGCGACGCAGAAATTCTTCACGTCGGCGCACAGAGCCAGTAGCTTACTCCGAGCTCACTCACCTCACCTTGTAATAGTCCTGGTACCACTGCACGAATTGTTTTACGCCGTGTTCCACGCTGGTTTGCGGGCGAAAACCCACTGCGGTTTCAAGGCGCGTAACATCCGCAGAGGTGGCCGTCACGTCGCCGGCCTGCATGGGCAGCATCTCCAGAATCGCCTTCTTGCCGAGCGCCTTCTCGGCGGCGCGGATATAGTGTAGCAACTCGATCGGCTGGTTGTTACCGATGTTGAAAACCCGGTAAGGAGCATAGCTGGTTGCTGGATCAGGATCGTCACTCTTCCAGCCCGGGTTCGGCGTGGCAGGCTGATCGATAACACGCACCACGCCTTCGACAATGTCGTCGATATAAGTAAAATCGCGCACCATATTGCCGTGGTTGAATACCTTGAGAGGCTTGCCTTCAAGTATCGCCTTGGTGAACAGGAACAGCGCCATGTCCGGCCGCCCCCACGGCCCATAGACGGTAAAAAAGCGCAACCCGGTACACGGCAGTCCGTATAAGTGTGCATAGCTGTGCGCCATCAATTCATTGGCCTTCTTGGTCGCGGCATACAGCGATACCGGATGATCGACATTATCATTCTCGGCAAACGGCAGGCGCGTATTGGCGCCATACACCGAGCTTGATGAGGCAAATACAAAGTGTTTCACCTTGCCGTGGCGCGCGCCTTCCAGCACGTTGGTGTAGCCCACCAGATTGGAGTCGATGTAGGCATGCGGGTTCTCAATCGAGTAGCGTACGCCTGCCTGTGCCGCCAGATTGACTACCACGTCGAACACCTGCTTCTCGAACAACGCCGTCATGGCAGATCGATCCGCGATGTCGATTTTCTCGAAGCGGAAAGCGGCGTGCTGGCGCAGTTGCTCCAGCCGCGCCTGTTTCAGGCCGACGTCGTAATAATCATTCAGGTTGTCGATTCCCAGCACCGCATCGCCGCGCGCCAACAACCGCAGCGCGAGGGCGGAACCGATAAAGCCGGCAGCGCCGGTAATGAGAACATGCATTTTCAGGCTGTCCAGTTGTCGATTTTAAGATCATTTACGCGCTTGAACGCGCCATGCTCTGTAGCATAACTTGGTTGTCTGCAAGTAAAAAGCCCACCGCAGCAATGCGGTGGGCTTTTTTGTGTAAGGCGCTGGCGGTTACCTACTTTCGCACGGGAGATCCGCACTATCATCG
>JAYWAM010000159.1:0-2192 GCA_043782425.1 Betaproteobacteria bacterium | reverse complement strand
GTATTGCCTGCCCGTGTTGAAGCGCGAGGTACATCGGCGCGCGCTGATCGAAGCCGCCACCTCGGGCAATAGCAAATTCTTTCTCGGCACCGACAGCGCGCCGCACGCGCAGGGCGCGAAAGAATCCGCGTGCGGCTGCGCAGGGATTTATACCGCACACGCAGCGATAGAGTTGTATGCGGAAGCATTTGAAGACGCCGGCGCACTGGATAAACTCGAAGCCTTTGCGAGCTTTTACGGCGCAGATTTTTATGGGCTGCCGCGCAATCGCGACACGATCACATTGCGCCGCCAAACATGGCAAGTGCCGCACACGCTGACTATGGGCGATGAACTTTGTGTGCCTCTGCGCGCGGGCGAATCGATGCGCTGGCAATGTCTGTCGTGATGCTTATGTCCCGCATCGCGCACCCTTTATATCGCTTCGCCGCCAGTCGTTTTTCGCCGGCGGGGCCTGGCGCGAAACTGAGTATCCTGATTTTTCATCGCGTGCTTGCGCACCCCGACCCGCTTTTTCCGAGCGAAGCCACGGTACAAAGTTTTGACTGGCAAATGGGCTTGCTTAAATCGGTATTCAATGTGCTTCCGCTACCAGAGGCCGTTGCCCGGCTCAAGGCCGGCACACTGCCGGCGCGCGCCGCCGCCATCACCTTCGACGATGGCTATGCCGACAACCTCACCCACGCGCTGCCCATCCTGCAAAAACACGGCCTGCACGCGACGTTTTTTATCGCCACGGCCTATCTCGATGGCGGCCGGATGTTCAACGACACCGTGATCGAAAGCCTGCGCAATACACGCCTTACGAAGCTTGATCTGAGCGACTTGCAGCTGGGCCAATACGAATTGGGTTCCGTCGCAGCCAGAACGCAGGCCATCCACCAGATTCTGCCGAAGATCAAATACCTGTTGCCCGATGAACGCGAAGCCGCGGCCGCGCAACTCGCGGCACGGGCCGAAGTCGAAAATCTGCCGAATGATTTGATGATGACGACTGCGCAATTAAAAAGCCTGCACGCGGCCGGCATGGAAATCGGCGGCCACACGCATCGCCATCCCATTCTGGCCAAGCTGGACCGCGCTGCGGCGCGTGCGGAAATTGCCGCTGGAAAAACGATGCTCGAAGACAAACTCGGCGCGCGCGTGCGTGTGTTTGCGTATCCCAACGGCAAGCCCGGCACTGACTATCTGCCCGAGCAGGCAGAGATTGTGCGGGCGTTGGGATTTGAGGCCGCAGTGTCCACCTCGCATGGCGTTTCAACACGCAGCTCCGACATGTATCAGCTTGCGCGGTTTACGCCATGGGATACAAACAGAACAACTTACGCATTGCGGCTGTTACAGAATTTGAAGGGGAATAGTTAGGGCGTGAAATGGGTATTAACACGCCCTAATTCGGCCAATCCGTTGCCGCCCCCTTGACGCCACATACATGGTTTAAAATTGAATCGTCATAACCCCCGCAACGCATGCGCACCATTTCTTGTGATGCATATGAGAAAAAAATGAGACTCACGGATAAGCAAAGGCATGCCATAAACGAAGAAGTGCGCCGTCATTTCGGCGTGAATGCTCGCGCCTTGCTGTTTGGGTCGCGGTTACGGAACGACCTGCGCGGTGGCGACATCGACCTCTACGTGGAAGCCGACGCCAGCGCGGAGGAAGCGCTAGCACGCGAACTCCAGCTTTATGCCGCACTCCAGCGGAGGCTGGGTGAGCAGCGCATAGATATAGTCGTTCATCGCGCCGATTCGCCGCTGCGCCCGATCGACATCGAAGCGCGCAACACCGGCGTCTCGCTATGATCGACGCGCAAAAACGTTTCTGGCAGACCCAGCGGCTGGTCGACAAGGAAAGCGTCTACCTGCAGGATGTGGCGCAGCGGCTCTTCGCTACGCCCGCTGTCACGCCCGAATGGATAGCAGGTCTCATTGCCAGTCCGGCAGGGCGTGACTGCCTGGAAGCCTTCGTCGGCAAATTTTCCCGTATGCAGGACACGCTGATCGATAAACTGCTGCCGCATTGTCTGAGCGCAGTCGGCGAGAAAACAGGCAGCGCGCTGGATAATCTTAATCTGGCTGACCGGCTCGGCTTGCTCGGCAACCCCGATCAATGGCTGGCAATGCGTCACCTGCGTAATCGCCTGGTTCACGAATACGTTGAAGACCCGGCTGAACTTGCGACCGCACTCA
>JAYWAM010000158.1:0-5803 GCA_043782425.1 Betaproteobacteria bacterium | reverse complement strand
CCTCGATCAGGGTATCGCCGGGTTTGATGTCGCCGCGCGCTTCGGCGCGCGCGATCATCGACATCGCCGGGCGGTCTTTCACCGATCCTGCCGGGTTGTTGCCTTCGAGCTTGCCGAGTATGACGTTGCTGGTCTTGCCGGGAATGCGCTGTAGGCGCACCAGCGGCGTATTGCCTATGAATTGTTCGATGGTGGGTGACATATTGCAAGTGTAACAAATCACACCCTCTCTGGGCTGGCAGCGCGCCGTCTGGGGAACAAGCACCGTTACCGCAAAACCAGCGCGCTTCGGTTGCGCCGATCTGATGCAGCGCTTCTCAGGCGACAGCGCTATTCTGGAGCTTATCAGCGGGTGCAATACAACAGTGAAAAAAAACGGTCGCATCAGCGACCGTTTCGTATTTTAACAAGCGACCTTCTTGATTCGAACTGTGACCTTTTAGCCCAGCTCCAGGAAAACCGCGCGCGCGCAGTAGCGCGAGCTCTTGCAGACCAAGGGATCGCTTACTTCTTAGCTTCGTCTTTCTTTTCTTCATCTTTCTTGGCTTTAGCCTCCTCTTTCTTGGCTTTAGCTTCGTCTTTCTTTGCTTTAGCTGCGTCTTTCTTCGCGTCAGCCTTTATGTCAGCCTTTTTGGCATCAGCTTTGATATCGGCCTTCTTGGCGTCAGCCTTTATGTCAGCCTTTTTGGCATCCGCCTTAATATCGGCTTTCTTGGCGTCGGCCTTTATGTCAGCTTTCTTGGCATCGGCCTTAATATCGGCTTTCTTGGCATCGGCCTTAATATCGGCTTTCTTGGCGTCGGCCTTAATATCGTCTTTCTTGGTGTCATCTTTCTTGGGATCAGGTTTTGGAGAGGCCACCTGGGTTTCGCCCGAAAGAGCCAGATCTTTCTTTAGCGCATCGAAAGTCTTGTCACCGATACCATTCACTTTTTTGATGTCTTCTAGCGACTTGAACGAGCCATTTTTCTTGCGATAATCGATGATAGCTTGCGCCTTCACCGGGCCTATGCCATTGAGAGTTTCAAGCTGCTCTTTGGTTGCGCTGTTGATGTTTACTGCGGCGTAGGCCATTCCCGAAATAGCAAATATGGCGATGAGGGTTACAAAAAACTTTTTCATGTGTTTCTCCTTTGAATCAAAGTTGACCAACATTACGACTGCAAATAAAAACTCAAACAGTACGAGATAAGCTCGTTGGATTATACGGAAGTTTTTGTGTTAAACGGGAAACTCTATTCGGGAGGAATGCGTATTTTTGCGGAAGCTGTGGTGGATAAGTCCACCCTACGCAGATCGAGGGCGAACTTGTCCGCCAACATTGTTCTCCGAGGAAAGCTTGGATCAAGGCAACTCTGCAAGCCAGGAAATATAACGCTCTACCCCCTGCTCAACCGTGAGAAATTCCGCACCATATCCGGCGGCGCGCAAAGCTCCGATGTCCGCCTGGGTAAAACTTTGGTATTTACCTTTTAACGCCTCTGGAAACGGGATGTATTCGATGACACCTGCCGCCACGTGGCCTGCAAGATCGAGCGCACCTTTTCCTTCCCTTACGCGGCAGGCGTTTACTGCGGCGACGGCGACATCATTGAATGCCTGGCTACGCCCAGTTCCCAAATTGAAAATACCGGAAAGCGCCGGATGATCGAGGAAGAACAGATTGACCTTGACCACGTCTTCAATCGAAACAAAGTCACGGCGCTGCTCGCCGTCTGCATAGCCGCCGCTGCCGGAAAACAGTTTAATTTTGCCGTCGGCGCGATACTGGTGGAAGAAATGGTAGGCCACCGAGGCCATGCGTCCCTTGTGGTTTTCGCGCGGGCCATAAACATTGAAATAGCGAAAGCCGGCAATCTGCGCCGACTGCTCCGGCATTCTGCGCCGCACCGCCTGGTCGAAAAGGAATTTGGAATAGCCGTAAACATTCAGCGGCGCCTCGAACTCGCGCGACTCCTTGAACACCGTGCCCGCGCCGTAAACCGATGCCGACGACGCATATAAAAAAGGCACGCTTTGCTCCTGGCAGAATTGCAGCAATGCCAGCGAATAGCGGTAGTTGTTCTCCATCATGTAGCGCCCATCGGTTTCCATGGTGTCGGAGCACGCGCCCTGGTGAAACACCGCTTCAATGTCCGCATCGAGATTGCCGCCCTCCACGATCTCGAGGAAAACATCTTTATCGATGTACTCGTTGTATTCGCAATCGACGAGATTCTTGAATTTATCGGCGTGCTTCAGGTTATCCACCGCCACGATGTCCGTGATGCCGCGTTGATTGAGCGCTTTGACGAGATTGGCGCCGATGAAGCCGACTGCGCCGGTAACGATATATGTCATGGTGGAAAATATCCAGAATTAAGGGTTGAAGTTTAGCTCTTATCAGTTAAATCTTCGCAATTTGGGAAAAGAATTTTCGCGGCAAGAAGCAAAGACGCGAAGAAAAAACAAAAAACGGGGTTGATTTTCTTTGCGCCTTTGCGTCTTGGCGCGAGAATAGTTTTTTTGGTTCCGGCTAATCCGGCTTATGAAATTCTCAATAGGTTTGTAAATCAGCCAGTAGTTCTTCGCGCGTGACGGTTGCTGTGCCGAGTTTACCGACAACTATACCCCCGGCGCGGTTGGCCACATGCATGGCGTCACGAAAATTGGCGCCGCTTGCCACCATCAGGCCGAGCGTGGCTATCACCGTATCGCCCGCGCCGCTCACGTCAAACACTTCGCGCGCCTGGGTGGGCTCGTGCCACGCACCGTCTGCGGTGAACAGCGACATGCCTTCTTCCGAGCGCGTAACGATGAGCGCTTTGAGATTGAGTTCAAGACGCAGCTTCTGCGCTCGCGCCTGTAGATCGGCATCGTCCTTCCAGCGTCCGGCCAGATCGCGAAATTCGCTGCGGTTGGGCGTGATCGCCGTGGCGTTGCGATAGCGGCTGTAGTCGCTGCCCTTGGGGTCCACCAACACCGGCTTGCCGTGTTTCTGCGCCATTTCTATCATGCGCTCGATATGTTCCAGCCCGCCCTTGCCGTAATCGGACAGCACCACGGCATCGACCTGCGTGATCCAGCGCGTGTAGTCATGCAATTTGTTGGAAAGCACTTCCTTGCTCGGCGCCTGCTCGAAATCAATGCGCAACAACTGCTGCTGCTGGCCGATAACACGCAGCTTCACCGTAGTTGACAACTCGGCATCGCGATGCAGGAAAGCCTGCACACCATCCTGGCTCAGCAAGGCTTCAAGCGCAGCGCCGGCTTCGTCCTTCCCCACCACCGACAGCAGCGTGACCTGGCCTCCCAGTGCGGCCATGTTGCGCGCCACGTTGGCCGCGCCGCCGGGGCGCTCTTCGGTGCGCTGCACACGCACTATGGGCACCGGCGCTTCGGGCGAGATGCGCTTGACATCGCCGAACCAGTAACGATCCAGCATCACATCGCCCACCACAAGCAGCTTGCAGCGGCTGAAATCCGGCAGCGTCGTCATTTTTCAGCGCTCATTACGATGTCCCATCGCCTTTGCCTACTTGCTGTCTACCAATCGGATAATACTCAAATCCCAGAGCGCGCATGGCTTCGGGCTCAAACAAATTTCGCCCGTCAAAAATTACCGGGCTGTTCAGCGTCTGCCTGATGAAGTCAAAATCCGGACTGCGAAAAGTCTTCCATTCGGTGACCACTACCAGCGCATCGGCATTTTCTAACGCTGCATGCGCATCGGCGGCAAAGCGCACGTTGGGATAATTTGCCAGCATTTTCTTCGCCTCTTGCATCGCCACCGGATCAAAGGCGGTAATGTTCGCGCCGCGCTTTGCCAGCTCGTCAATCAGCACCAGGCTGGGCGCTTCACGCATGTCGTCGGTATTGGGTTTGAAAGCCAGTCCCCACAACGCAAAGGTTTTACCGGCAAGCTTCTCACCAAAACGCTTGACGATTTTCTGCGTCAACACGGATTTTTGTGCACGGTTTACCTGTTCCACCGCAGCCAGCAGCGCAAGCTCCATGCCGCTTTGCTTGGCCGTGCGTTGCAGCGCCTGCACGTCCTTGGGAAAACACGAGCCGCCATAGCCTATGCCGGGATAGAGGAAATGGTAGCCAATGCGCGGATCGGCGCCTATGCCTTTGCGCACCTGCTCGATGTCGGCGCCCAGACGTTCCGCCAGCAAAGCCAGCTCATTCATGAAGGAAATGCGCGTCGCCAGCATGGCGTTGGCGGCGTATTTGGTGAGCTCAGCGGAGCGCACATCCATGAGCATGATTTTTTCGTGGTTGCGTTGTAGCGGCGCATAGAGCTGGCGCATGGCGGCAATAGCAGTGTCGTCGTCGGCGCCGATGACAATGCGGTCCGGGCGCATGAAGTCTTCGACCGCCGCGCCTTCCTTGAGAAACTCGGGATTGGAAACCACGGAAAAATGCAGTGTCGCCGCGCGCGCCTGCAACTCTTCGGCAATCGCCGCGCGCACGCGATCAGCAGTGCCGACCGGCACCGTGGATTTATTCACCACCACCTTGGCGTCGCGCATGTGCTTGCCGATGGCGCGCGCCGCAGCGACCACATACTGCAGGTCTGCCGAACCGTCCTCACCCGGCGGCGTGCCGACGGCGATCATCTGCATCTGCCCATAGGCGACGCTTTCCAGCACATCGGTGGTAAAGCGCAAACGCCCCGCTGCGACGTTCTGCGCCACCAGCTCCTTCAGACCCGGCTCATAAATGGGAATCGCGCCCGACTTGAGCAGAGCAATTTTCTTTTCATCCACGTCGAAGCACAGCACGTGGTTGCCGAAATCAGCCAGACACGCGCCGCTGACCAGGCCAACGTAACCGGCGCCGATGACAGTCACTTTCATACGTTTCCAATCTCTTGTCGAATTTGTTTCAGTCTGGCGAGCGGATCTTTTGCGCCGGTGATGGGACGCCCGATAACCAGAAAATCGCTGCCGCCGACCAGCGCCGCGCCAGGCGTCATCACGCGCGCCTGATCGCCCTTGTCATCGTCTGGCAGGCGGATACCGGGGGTGACCAGCTTGAATGTGGGGGCGACGATTTTGCGCAGACGCGGCGCTTCGGCTGGCGAGCACACCACGCCATCGAGCTGCGCAGCCTGCGCCATCAAGGCGAGCCGCTCGACGTTTTCCAGCGCGCTGCCGCTAAAACCGATGGCGTGTATGTCATCTGTCGACAAGCTGGTGAGTATCGTTACTGCAATCAGCAGCGGACGGTGGCTTTCGCCATCAATGGCGCTGCGCGCTGCGCTGAGCATGGCTGGGCCGCCGCTGGCATGCACGTCGAGCATCCACACCTTCAGGCGCGCGCTAGCGCGGCACGCGGCGGCTACGGTGTTGGGGATGTCGTGAAACTTGAGATCGAGAAATACTTCGAAGTTGCGCGCGTTCAACTCGCGCACCAGGTGCGGGCCGGCAGCGGTGAACAGTTCCTTTCCCACCTTAAGGCGGCACAACATGGGATCGAGCTTATCCGCCATGTCGAGCGCCGCGCGCTCATCGGGGAAATCCAGCGCAACGATAATATTTTCAGTCACGTTTTACTTTCGATTTGAAGAGCACATTGTTCCAATCAGCGACGGAATCCACATAAATCCACGAACACAAAAACAATCTTGCGCCAAGACGCCAAGGCGCAAAGTTTTTAACCTATGCTTCACGTAGCTTTTCTTGGCGTCTTGGCGTCTTTGCGCGAGTCGTTTTATCTCTTATTGAGCGTTTCCTAATTCACGACAGTTTCTTGGCTCCACCACCCCCTCACCCCGACCCTCTCCCCCGTTCCGGTGGAGAGGGAGAAAACCCCCTCT
>JAYWAM010000157.1:0-2196 GCA_043782425.1 Betaproteobacteria bacterium | reverse complement strand
GCAGCTTGGAGAGAATAACGCGGGCCGCGGCCGGCATGGCGGTGGCGACATCGTGGTTGTGAATGGTGGCCGCGCCACGCGGCTTGCCGAATCCAACTGCGAGCATTTTCATGAGTCCGCTTTCCCAGCGGGCTTTAAATGAGGTATGTTCCTTTATGCGGTTGATCACGATGATGCCGTCGGCAGCGGCCGCATTGGCATCAAAAAGGACGGGCATGCCGGTGTCGGTGGCGCCGACCTCAATCACATCCATGCTACTGAGGATGGGTACACCGGTTTGATGCTCGCCCAGACCGTAGCCTTCGAGTACTTCGGTTTGGCCGGCGGCGGTAGACGCACCGTGGCTGCCCATGGCCGGCACAAGAAATGGCCGGGCGCCCAGCGCCAAAAGTTCGGCAAGCACCGCCCTGACGACATCGCCGATACAGGCTATGCCACGGCTGCCAACACCCACTGCAATACGCATGCCCGGATTGACGCGGTCATGCAGCCATGGCTGGCGCATGCCTACCTGGATGGTGTTGGCAAGATCGTCAAGGTGATCTTCTGCAACAATGAGGCGAACCGGGGCGATGGTTGGAAGCATGCTTGGTTTGGTATTGGTCACTTGCTCGTCAAAATGGCCTGGCAGATGGGCAGATTGAGAAAGCGGTTGCGCGTGCTTGAATCCGATATGTGATCTGCACGCCGCTCAACGTCGCGGATTGCCAGGTTTTGGTACCTGGGCAGGCGCGCATCCGTTGACTTGCGTAGCACGCGAACACAGGTGTGAAGCACTTGGAGCGGGTCGTTGGCTCCGTAAATTGGATGGTTCTTTAGATGCTTTAGTGCGGGTTCAATATGGCTGAGGGCGGAGGCAGCATCACCTTCTGCAAGCGCTAATTCCGCCAAGCCTGCATATGAATCCAGCGCAGCGGCAGTTTGCTTCACGGCAATAAAGGCTTCGCGGGAGGTTATGTAACCAACTGAGGCGGCTTCCAGATCTCCCAGGCCGGCCTGAGCCTGTGCCACCCAGAGGCTGCACAAGGCTTGGAGCACGGGCTCTGCCAGCAGACCGGCTGTATCCCGGGCCTGGTTCGCATGGAGCAGCGCGAGATGCGGATCGCCCGAGCGCAGGGCGAGTTGGACAAGGACGAATAGCGCTTCTGTTTCCGCCCGGCGCAGACCAATTTCGTGAGTTTGTTCGCGAAGTAAACGAATCGCATGGTGCGCCGCGGTCTCATCTCCAAGATCAGCGGCCAGGCGGGCCTGAAATATCAAGGCATATGTAGCGTAGAACCGATCTCCGGTCGACACGAGCTGCGAGCCTGCACGTTCGAGCAAACGATGGGCTTCGTCGTATGAACCCTGGAGGCGGGCAATTTCTCCAAGATAGAGCCATGCGAGTGACTCGGTCAGCCGGCTTTGCACGACATTGGTCAGCGCGAGCGTTTGTTGATAATAGCGACTGGCGGGTTCATATTCTCGTTGATCCAGGTGAATGGTTGCGAGGTTCGCCAGGCAGAGGGCCTCGCCTCGCAAAAAACCATATTGTTGGCACAGTCGTAATCCGTGTTCGATGGAAGTGCGGGCTGCCGGGTAAAGACCTTCATAGGCATCGATTGATGCCAACCAATACATACTCTCCCATTCGACCTGGCGCATCATGGGATTTTCAGGTTGACGGGTGAGGGAGACTTTGGCCGCCTGGTTGGATTGAGTTACGTGGGCACGGGCCTGATCAGAGTGGTCAAGACGATGCAAACACTGACCCAGGCGCAATTCACCGTGAGCGCACGCTTCCACGCAGGTTACATTGGAGCCGATGGAACCCGCTTCGCGCGCCGCGGCAATACCCTCTTCGTAGCGGCTGAGCGTTGCGAGAAAGTGCGCAAGCATGGCAAGGACCTGAGCGCGGAATGGTGCGGCAGCCGGCGATGTGAGTCGTTCGGCGCTAAAGCCAAATGCGGTTGCGCCATCGGCAAACCTACCGCTGGCCAAATAGTATTGGTAGGCCGCAAACAAGGCCGGCAGCAATAGGTCAAAGCGATCACGCTTGCTGCACCAACGCCAGGCTTTTTGGATATTCGATAATTCCGTATCGATTGCAACTACGGCCTGGCTCATCTGTGAGCCTTGCAACTGACTTTCCTGCGAGGCCAGCAGTTTGAGGTAGTAAATGGCGTGACGTTGCTTTACATGGTGATGGAGTTCGGG
>JAYWAM010000156.1:0-2202 GCA_043782425.1 Betaproteobacteria bacterium | reverse complement strand
TACATGGCTACATATTGCATTTAAATACTGGCGATATTTCCTTCGCCTTCGCTCTAGCGGACACGTTGAAAAAAAGGATCGGAGTCAGGGAACTTCAGCTTAAAGTGATGTTGGCGGGACTGGCTCCCAGCCTCCGCTGGGACGACGGGTCCTCTCCTTGCTCATCACGACTTCATGTTCGAGGTCACTATTGCGCCTTTGAAAAAGAAATAAAAACAGGCCAGCAGTCATTTTCAAGATCCTGACTTCTCATTTTGCCGCCTCGCGCTCCAGCAAAGCGCGCTTGCGTTCCACTCCCCAACGGTAACCCGAAAGCGCGCCATCGCTGCGCACTACGCGATGGCAGGGAATGGCGACGGCGATGGCATTGGCGGCGCAGGCATGCGCCACCGCACGCACTGCTTTGGGTGATCCGATGCGCGCGGCGATCTCGGCGTAGCTGACGGTTGCGCCTGATGGAATAGCGCGCAGCGCCTGCCAAACCCGCTGCTGGAAAGCGCTGCCGCGCACATCCAGCGGCAGATCAAGCCCCAGCTCAGGCGCCTCTACAAATCCGACCACTCGGGCAACCATCTGTTCAAACTCTCCCTCACCGCCAATCAACTCGGCACGCGGAAATCGATCCTGAAGATCGCGCACCAGGGCATCCGCCTCATCGCCCAGCAAAATCGCACACACACCTTTATCCGTAGCAGCCACTAAAATGGCGCCCAGCGAACACTCACCCACGGCAAAACGAATCACCGCATGCGCGCCGCCTGCGCGAAAATTGGCCGGTGTCATACCCAACATCTGCGTCGAGGTGGCGTAAAAACGCCCGTTGGAATTAAAGCCTGCGTCATAGATGGCTTCGGTCACTGTATCGCTGCGCGCGAGGGTTTCCCTGACGCGCTGGGCGCGATGCGCAGCGGCATAGGCTTTCGGCGTCACACCGGTGACAGCTTTGAAAATGCGATGAAAATGATAGCGGCTCATACCAGCAGCTTGCGCCAAGTCGGCTAGATCGGGCGGCGTTTCCGCCGCTTCGATCAAGCGACAGGTCTCGGCGACCATGTTCGCATACTGCTTGGCAAGCGATGGCTGATCGGGTTTGCAGCGCTTGCAGGGGCGAAAACCGGCGCGCTGTGCCTCTGCGCAAGTGGCGTGAAAGCGCACATTCTCACGCCGCGCCAAGCGCGAGGGGCAAGAGGGGCGGCAGTAAACCCCCGTGGTCGATACGGAATAATAAAACTGCTCGTCAGCGGCAGCATCGCGCCTGACCACCGCCGCCCAGCGCTCATCGTCGCCAGTCAGCGGCTTCGGGGCCACACGCTTATTCATCATCATGGCTTGCATGGTTGTAATCCTTGTCGGCGCTTTGTAAGCATGCGCCCATTTTAGCCATGATTCACCCGGCCGCACTCCGACTCTTGCTTTTGAATTCCGCAGCACGAGAATCAATAGAATTGAGAGCAAGAATCGAGGCGCGCTGAGCTCCAGCGAAAGCTATTCTCGTGAGCGTCACCCTAACTCACCGAGGCGCCTTCGCCATGCACAAAATTGTAGAACCCGCCATACACTACTGGGGCACGCCGGTTGTTCTTATCAGCACCTTGAACGAAGACGGCACGCCTAACCTCTCGCCCATGTCCTCTGCCTGGTGGCTGGGCTGGAGCTGCATGTTGGGACTCGATGCGAGTTCCCAGACTACCGAAAATCTGAAACGTAATGGCGAATGCGTGCTGAATCTCGCCTGCGTGGAAAACGTGCAGGCAGTGGATCGCCTGGCGTTGCTGACCGGTCGCGCAGAGATTCCGCTACATAAGAAAATGCTCGGCTACGCCTACGTTGCCGACAAGTTTCAGGCAGCCGGTCTTACACCTGAGTCTTCCTTAAACGTCAGCCCGCCGCGCGTAAAAGAGTGCCTGGTACAGTTAGAAGCAGTGGTAAAAGACATGCGGCCTTTCGCCGCCAAGGATGCGCGCATGGCCATTCCGACCTGCGCAATCGAAGTGAATATCGCCAGGGCGCACGTTGACGAAAGCATACTCATGCCCCCCGAATTGCAACGTATCGACCCCGACAAATGGCGGCCCCTCATCATGAGCTTCCGCAACTTTTACGGCGTGAGCGACAGGGTGCATATGTCGCGGCTCGGGAAGGGGCCTGAGGATTTCTATGCGCCTTGGAAGTTAAAAGGAGTGGCAGCCTAAGGTAGGATGG
>JAYWAM010000155.1:0-15607 GCA_043782425.1 Betaproteobacteria bacterium | reverse complement strand
TCATCGACACAGGCGTCAGCCCATTCATGAGCCACACGGATACCGAGCCATCGGCGTTGCGCAGCATGAGGTCGCTCTTGCCGTCGGCGTTGAAGTCGTTTTGAATAGCAGACGATATAGGTATGACGCTGTTCGATGCTGCCGAGGCGGGGCCGGTACCGACGGCGTTGGTGGCGGTCACCGAGCAGGTGTAGGCCGTGCCGTTGGTGAGTCCCATCACGGTGATCGGCGAGGCGGCGCCTGTGCCTGTGAAGCTTGCAGCACCCGCCGTGCAGGTGGCGGTATAGCCGGTGATGGCCGAGCCGCCGTTAAAAGCGGGTGGTGTGAAGGCAATCGTCGCATGGGCGTTGCCGGGTGTCGCGGCGCCGATGGTGGGTGCGCCGGGAACGGTGGCAGTAGCGGTTCCGCCGATGAAAAGGCCCATTGAGGCAGGGTTGTTCCCCACCGTCACCGTGGTGGTCACGGCGTTGGTCGCGGTGTCGATGACCGAAACAGAGTTGCTCCTGTCGTGTGTCACATAGGCAAAGGTGCCGGCTGGGTTGACGGCGATACCGTAAGCAGGGCCTGGGAGCGCCACGCTGGCGGTCACGGTATTGGTTGCCGTGTCGATCACCGAAACAGTGTTTCGGAAGTTCGTCACATAGGCGCGCGTCCCGGCAGGGTTGACGGCGACGTTATACGCGTTGCCATTCGCTACCAAGGGCACGGTGTCGACCACGGTGTTGCTGGCAGTATCGATCACCGAGACATCGTTACTGCTGCTGTTCGTCACATAGACGCGCGTACCCGCGGGGTTGATGGCGACGCCCCATGGCAGGGTGCCAACCGGAATAGTGGCGACTACGGTGTTGCTGGTGGTGTCGATCACCGAGACAGTGTTGGTAGCCCCGCTGCTGTTGCCATTCGCCACATAGACGCGCGTGCCGGCGGGGTTGACAACCACGCCTCTCGGGCCGCTTCCCACCGCCACGGTGCCGGTCACGGTGTTACTGGCGGTGTCGATGACCGAGACGGTGTTGCTGCTGAAGTTCGTTACATAGGCGCGTGTACCGGCGGGGTTGACGGCAACACCTGTCGGACCTGATCCAACCGGCACGGTAGTAATCACGGTATTGCTGGTGGTATCGATCACCGAAACATATGCGTTCCCGTTTGTCACATAGACGCGCGGACTGAGCGGACTGACGGCGACGCCCCCCGGCTGGGTGCCGCCGACCGGAATAGTAGCGACCACGGTATTGGTCGCGATGTCGATCACCGAAACGTTGGCGCTGTTGAAATTGCTGATGTAGGCAAATGGCGCGGCGCTGGCGGCGCCGACCAGCAGCGCGAAGCCCAACAATTGCGAAGCGAAAATCCCGAATAGGCGAGTGTGTGTAGTGGTCATGTTTAGCCCCATAATTAAAAAATCTTGATCGGTAGTACCATCGTTACGTTTTGCGTATCCCTTGCATTCCTGCCAAGCCGGGAGTCAATACCCCGGCGCTTGGTTGTCATCAGAAACACCCTCACTTCGAGGAAATGCAGCACGGCACCGAATCGGCATCAAGGCCCAAACCGGCCGGGGTGGTTTGCTGTGTGGTTTGCTGTGTGGTATTCGTTGCTTTGGTATGGTTTTTCTGGTGGTCGACTTTGGTGTTCTTTTTGTCAGGCGCAGTGACAGATGCATCGGGCTTTTTCGTTGCTGTCGGCTTGACAACCTGGTCTCCCTCGCAGGTGGCGAAGGAGGCGATATCGGCGGCGTAATGAGGACACGCGCTATCGTCTACGGTTTGCGGTTCGGCGTAAGCGCAAAAGAGCGGTAGTGCAAAGAATATGGCAGGCAATTTGTTCATGACGAATCTCCTTCGTGGCGGTTGGATCAGTCTGCGCAACATAGGCAGGGATTTTTTCGCTTCGCCCCGCTGCGGCGCACGGGCGGAACGGGCATATTCGCGGCTTCCACCAGCCCTGTCCTTCTATCCATGCTTGGCATTTAATTTGCGCACTTCCGATCATGCCGCGCATCTTGGGGCGGCTTGGCATTTGCCGTCCTGTGCAAGCCAATAGAAAATTATTTGAAAATTATTTGAGCATTATTGGATGATCGCGAAGACGCCGCAGTTGGAGAGCGGCATCGGTTAAAATACCAATCTATTCAATCCCCATGCTGTCCGTCTGAAAGAACCCGCATGTTGTTCGACAACGCGTCCGCTCATTTCCCGCAACCCCGTTTGAACCCGCAAAACTGAGCACGTTGCATGGCCTCTCTTTACGATATCGGCCCTTTTAGGCTTGCCCCAACTGCGGGTATGCTCACGCGCGACGGTGTTCCGGTAGCGCTTGGCGCGCGTACTGTCGCAGTACTTTCCGTTCTGGTGGCACGTGCAGGCGAGTTCATCGGCAAGGCCGAGATCATGGAGGCTGTGTGGCAGGGAGTATTCGTCGAAGAGGGCAACATCGCTTACCAGATGACTTTGCTGAGACGGGCGTTGGCCCAGGCGCCGGGAGGCGATGCCTGGATAGAAACGCTTCCCAAGCGCGGCTACCGCTTTGCCGGGCCGGTCGTAAAGGTTGAAACGGCTGCGACACAAGAAGCCGCTGGCACCAGCAAAAGATCCAACCTGCGCGAGCCGTTCACCTCGTTCATCGGTCGCGAAGCGGAACTTGCGCGCATCCGGAAGATGTTGCCCAAAACGCGCCTTCTCACCCTTGCCGGCATCGGCGGCATCGGCAAGACACGCTTTGCGCTGCATGCGGCAGGGGGGCTGACTGACTCTTTTCTCGACGGAATATGGTTTGTCGATCTGGCCCCCCTGACGGATCCGGCCCTCGTTCCCAGCGCGGTCGCGCAGGTGCTTGGCATACAGGAAGCCAGCGGCAAGCCGCTTGTCGATACGCTCGCCCGACAGCTCAAGGGTAGCCAGTTGCTCCTCATCCTCGATAACTGCGAGCATCTGCTTGAGGCGTGCGCCAGGCTGGCCGAGGCACTGCTGGGCGCATGCGCGGGAGTGACGATACTGGCCACGAGCCGCGAACCTTTGCAGGTTGCAGGCGAGCAGACCTGGCTGCTGCCGACGCTGTCGCTCCCCGAGCCCGATGCGAACATGGATGCCATAGCGCAGTCCGAGGCGGTGCAACTCTTTGTAGCACGCGCCAGGCAGCACCTGCTGGATTTCGCGCTATCGCCTGCGCAATCCAGGGTGGTGGCGCAAATCTGCATCCGGCTTGACGGCATTGCGCTGGCGATCGAACTGGCCGCGGCAAGAGTGCGCTCGTACACTATTGAGGAAATTCACGGGAGACTTAACGACCGTTTCGCTCTGCTTACCGGCGGGACACGCACGGCGCTGCCGCGCCAGCAGACATTGCGCGCAACGCTCGACTGGAGCCATGACCTCCTCACCGAGGAAGAGCGCGCCGTATTCAGACATCTTTCGGTCTTCCATGGCAGCTTCACCCTCGATGCCGCCACGGACGTAGCCGCGACCGACACGATCGGCCAATTCGCCGTGGCCGAGCTGATTTCGCAACTGGTGGCGCGTTCGCTGCTGGTGGTCGATACCACGACATCGGGGGCGCGTTATCACCTGCTCGAAACCCCGCGTGCCTATGCGCGCGAGAAGCTCGAACAGGCGCACGAGAAGGCCGACCTCGAACGCTGCCATGCGCAGTATTACCGCGACTACTTCGAGCGCGCGCCCGACGACTGGCTGCGTCTGCCCGACGCGGCGTGGCGCGCTGCTTATGCGCACGAGTGCGACAATGTGCGCGCGGCGCTCGACTGGGCATTCGGGTCTGAGGGGGATCGGGATATCGGCATCGGCTTATGCAGCGCCACCGGCCCTATCTGGCTTGAGTTATCGCTTGTTCCGGAAGGACGGAAAAGATTCGAGATTGCCGATTCGCTAATAAGAAACACCCCGGATCCGGAACTGGCGCGATTGTATCTGTGGCAGGGCATGTTATGCGGCGATTCATCACCGGCGGAGTCGGTGTATGCCAAATTGCGTGCGGTCGAAATATATCGGCGCTTGGGGGATGCGCTGGGATTGGGTTTTTCTCTCGTACAGAGCGCACTTGTATTACCGCGTCTTGATCGGCTTGCAGAGGCGCAAGCTGCGCTTGACGAGGCGTATCCCCTGCTGGAAAACTTGAATGTGCCTCGAGCGCTCGCGCGTCATGCCGAAGTGGCCGGTTATCTGAAGATGCGTAGTGGAAACGCGCCAGGTGCCCGTCCGCACTTCGAAAGTGCGATTACACTTTGTCGAAAAATTAGCGCGCAACGCGAGTTGTTACGCATGCTCGGTAACTACGCTTACCTGACCTGGGCGTTAGGCGATCTTGATGCCGCGCTGCTTGGCTATCAGGAGAACATCGCACTCTTGCGCACATCTGCATATACGACAAAGACCATGCTTGGCTTCAATCTTTCCAACCTCGCGGGAGTGCATACTGAACGCGGGGAACTGAATGCCGCCCTCGTGGCCCTGCGCGAAGGCCTCCCCTTGATGATGGAAATGGGCCAGGCGTGGCTAGACATGGATCACTACGCGCTCAGGGCTGCACTTGCCGGAAAGATCGCGAATGCCGCGCGGCTTGCGAGTTATGCTGACAGCATGTTCGCAGCCAAGGAAGTGTCGCGAGAGCCTAACGAAGTGCGGCTACGCAACAAGTTGCTCTCTGTTCTGCGGGAAAAACTTGTACCGGACGAACTCGATCGCTTGCTTGCGGAAGGCGCTAAACTGAGCGAAGAAGAAGCGTGTCAACTCGCACTTGAAGAGTAGTCACAGATATCACCGTCAAAGCTAGTGGCTTGACTCCGAGTTCAGGCTCACCCGCAAAGGCGCCCGCAGTCATCGAAAAACACCCACGAACCCAGCCACGGCGCCGATAGTCATCCACACCAATAATTGACTGACTTTGCCTTTTCGGAGTACATGGACCCCCTGCAAGAGTGTCAATATACAAACTAGCAAAAAACCATACAGGCTGTGCATCAAATGTCCATCCGCACGTGCACCTGATGGCGCAAAAAGTATGGCCGCACCGATCAGGCAAGCGATCACTCCGCCGGCTATTGTCATATACCAACCGAGCGTTCGGGAGGGCCTTTTCGAGAAAGCGGCTGCACCGCAATTTGCGCACACACTATTGGATAGATCACTTTCCATACCGCATTTCAGGCACTGTCTTATCGCTTCCATGTCATCAATTCTCCTGTTTGAATACAACATACTTGATCTTATCACTGCGTTTTTGCACCGTTAACGTTAAGATAAACAGTCAGACGTGCCTGGGAAAAGTGCACCGCAGTGGAGGCGCGATATTACAACGATAGCCAAGGTGTTGCGTAAAATGGTGCGAGAAGCCATGGCGTTTTCTCCTGAGTAATTTGCATTGTTCGGGCGTTCATGGTGGCCTTTGACACGCACGTCTTACTGAAGCAATGTCGTGGTTAGCGAACCGAAACTGGTTGTGTTGTCGGCGATGTGATTGTTGCCTAACGAACGGATGATAGGCGAACCAGTGCCACCCTGATAATAGGAACAGTAGTTGTTCACGATCATGCTGTTGCTTGCGGCGATCAATGACGAACCTGTGCCGTTGGCTTCGCTGTCGAGTGCAAAGGCGGTTTTTTGAATAGTGCTGCGTGTCACGAAAATGCGTGAGGCGCCGTTCCCATCGGTGGGGGCATAGGCGTAAACGCCTTCAGTTCCGCCCGAGATAAGTGAATCGCTGACCGTTGCTGTTGTGTTTAGCGAAGCACCGGAATAGGCTTGTATTCCACCCATCGAGTTATTCAACATTTTCGTGCCATGAATGTCAGCAGAAGCCCCATTTTGCAAACTTAAGGCATAGCCGCTGTTGTTGCGAATGGTCGTGTTATCGATTTCCACTGTACCCGTTCCAGAAACAACCACCCCATGATTGGGAAGGTTGGCGAGCAGGCTATTTTCGATGGTGAGAGTTGAAGCGCCCGTCATATAGACTCCGTATGATCCACCCCCGCCGGTCAATGGAATGATCGCCAAATTGCGCAACGCAATCGAGAGGCCGGATGCAGTAATGCTGACTGCCGGCCCATTGACCGCCAGTACACTCCCGACCATGCCGGGAATGGCGAGGATGGTCACCGACTTGGCGATATTGACCGGCCCGGTGTTGTAATTGGCCGAGTCGAGCATCCAGATTTCGCCGCCGTCGCTTATCGCGGCAAGGGCGGCAGGAAGCAGGCGGCAAGGCGCCTGCAGGCTGCACGCGTTGGCGTCGTTGCCGGTCGATGATACGTAAGCGCGGAACAACCCGGCGTGGGCGCTGGCGGAAAGGAGCAGTAAGGAAATAATAGCGATTATGCTCGGAAAAGCAGGCAGTTTTTTCATTGCGAATCCTTTCGTAATAGTTAGATTAATTCGCGCCGCATAAGCAGAGTTTTTGTGTTTCACCTCGTTGCGACTCATAGAAGGAAGGCAGTTGCATTCTCAACCCCATCCTTCCTTTTTTTGGAAAAGGGATTGCATACCCCCTATCACGGCTTGAATCTTAGGGGACGGGCTAGGCGCTGTCTTTAGGAAGTCCTTTAAATATTCTTAGAAAATTCTTTGTCGATAGCAAAAATCCCGCTAGGGCCAACGCCATCGGATAAAATGCCAGTCAATTCAGCCTTCTCGCTGCCTTGTTGAAAGAACCCGCTGTACTACAACGCTTTCCTATTCTTAAGCCGAACCGCGAACGACAGATGACCGTGCTTTACGATCTTGGCCCCTTCCGTCTCGACCCTGCCGCCGGGATGCTCATGCGCGAAGGCGTACCGGTGTCCCTAGGCGCCCGCGCAGTTGCCGTTCTTTCTGCGCTGGTTGCGCATGCGGGGGAATTTGTCAGCAAGGCGGAAATTCTGAAGGTCGCCTGGCAAGGTATGGTCGTCGAAGAGGGTAACCTTGCCTTTCAGATTGTTGCCATCCGACGTGTGCTCGCGCAGGCGCCAGACGGCGCGGACTGGATCGAAACGCTCGCCCGTCGCGGCTATCGCTTTGCCGGTCCGGTTGTGGCGGTCGAGGCGGCGGTTTCGAAAGACATTGACGACCGGAACGGAGGTTCCAACCTTCGCGAGTCGCTGACCTCGTTCATCGGCCGCGAAGCGGAGCTTGCCCGCATCGCCGAGCTGTTGCCCAAGACGCGCCTGTTGACTCTTGCCGGCATCGGCGGCATCGGTAAAACGCGCCTTGCGCTGCATGCGGCAAGGGAGATGGCCTCTTCCTTTCGCGATGGCGTGTGGTTTGTCGATCTCGCCCCCTTGACCGATCCTGCATTGGTCGCGAGTGCGGTGGCGCAGGTGCTCGGCATACAGGAAGCCACCGGCAAGCCGCTTGTCGATACGCTCGCCCGGCAGATCAAGGGAAGCCAGCTGCTACTCATCCTCGACAACTGCGAGCACCTTCTCGAAACGTGCGCCAGGCTCGCCGAGACGCTGCTGGGGTCGTGTCCGAAAGTCACCATCCTCGCCACCAGCCGCGAAGCGCTTAACATTTCCGGCGAGCAGACCTGGCTGCTACCAACACTGTCGTTGCCCGACCCAGCAGCCGACATGATGACCATCGCGCGGTCGGAAGCGGTACAGCTATTTGTCGAACGCGCCCGACTGCATCGACTCGACTTCGCACTCATTCCCGCGCGCGCTCAAGCGGTCGCGCAAATCTGCGTCCGGCTGGATGGCATTGCGCTGGCGATAGAGTTGGCCGCGGCCAGGGTATGCTCGTTCACGGTCGAGGAAATTCATACCCGGCTCGACGACCGCTTCGCGTTTCTCACCGGCGGGGCGCGCACGGCGCTGCCGCGTCAACAAACGTTGCGCGCGGCGCTCGACTGGAGCTATGACCTTTTGACCGAGGAAGAGCGCATGGTGCTCAGACACCTTTCCATCTTTCATGGCAGCTTCACGCTCGATGCGGCCATGACTATAGCCGCCACCGACACCATCGGCCAATTCGCCGTGACTGATCTCATCTCGCAACTGGTGGCGCGTTCACTGCTGGTGGTCGACACCACTGCTTCGGGTGCGCGCTACCATTTGCTCGAAACACCACGCGCCTATGCACGTGAAAAACTTGAAGCAGCGGGTGAGACCGCCGTTCTCGAACACCGCCATGCGCAGTATTTCTGCGATTACTTCGAGCGCGCGCCAGACGACTGGCTGCACCTTTCCGACGCCGCGTGGCGCACAGCCTATGCGCACGAATGCGATAACGTACGCGCAGCGCTTGACTGGGCATTTGGCCCAAATGGCGATCACAACCTGGGCATCGGGCTCGCGGCGGCTTCCGGGCCGCTGTGGCTGGAAATGGCGCTGCATGCCGAAGGCCGAAGGCGCATCGACACCGCCATCGCGCATATCAGCGCGAATACTGCGGAAATCGATCAGGCGCGTTTACACGTATGGTTGGGAATAATGTTGACCACACCAGCGCCTGCCGAAGCGGCGGCGTCACTGGAATCTTCCATTAGTCTCTACCGGCGGCTACAGAACACAATCTGGCGCGGTTTTTCGCTTGCGCAGAAGGGCGCGGCGATGACGCTCATGGGACATTTCGACGCTGCGCTACCCGTATTTTCCGAGGCGCAAGCGCTGCTGCAACAATCCGACGCCAATAGAGCGCTTGCCCGTTACTATGAAACATTTGCCCACTTCAAGGTCGGCGTCGGCGAAAAGGCAAATGCCAGGTTACTCTTTGAAAAAGCGCTTGCGCTTCACCGCAGCATTGGCGCCGAGCGCGAAGCGCTACGCACGCTTGCCAACATCACCGACCTCACCTGGTCGCAAGGCGATCTGGACGCCGCCGTGGCAGGGTTTTACGCAGCAGCTACACTGCTGCGCCAGTCACACTCAAGCACCCGCAACATCAACAATCACTTGGGAATCACCCTGGGCAATCTCGCGGGCGCGCTCACTGAATATGGCGACATCGATGCCGCACTCCAATCAATGCGCGACGCCATCCCCTTGCTCGTTGACGCGGGCTATGCCTGGATCTTCATGGATCACTTTGCATTGCGCTGCGCCTTGGCCGGCAAGGACAGCAACGCGGCACTTTTCGCCGGTTTTGCCGATGCAGCTCACACGGCGAAAAAAATGTTCCGCCAACCCAACGAAGCCCGCGCTCGCGAAAAACTACACGCGCTGCTGCGCGCCAAGCTCTCTGCCTGCGAGCTCACGCGCCTGCTCGCCGAGGGCGCCAAGCTCAGCGAAGAAGAAGCTTGCCGACTGGCGTTGGAAGAATAGCCTACCTTGTCTCTGTCACACATACTCCCTGAGAAACCTTGCATAGTCATCTGAGCTGACGATATGCGCCCCGTCGCAGTTGAACTGCATGTGTATGGCGTCGCGGATAGTACTGATGGTGACATTGCGCACGTAGTAATTTTCGATGCTGCGCAGCGCAGGCAGGTTGAGAATGGTGCGCGCCACATCCTGCTCGGGAACCGGCAGCCAGTTGCGGTAAATGTTGCCGAAGATGGCCTGTAGCCCCGCTGGCATGGTATTGAAACAAGTGCGCTCCTGTAGCGTCGCATACAGGCTGCGCACCATCGCCGCCTTGCTCGTGTAGTCCATCACCGAAAAATGCCGGTCGAGATAGCCATCGTCGAGCAAACGTTTTGCCGGATGAAACTCCTCGGTGAAGGGATCCATGAGCGAGGAAATGCGGATTTCGCCGCTATTAAATCCAATGAAAACACGGAATACGCAGCGCCTGAGAAGCAATTCTTCGAGATGAGGAATCAGTTCGGGAAGAATGCCATCCACCACGCTCTGGTAACGTTTGCGTGATATAGCCGTTTCGCGCAGCGATTGGTCCCCCTTGATGCCTATGTGCAGGTGGTGGCTGGGAAGTCCCATGGTTTCGATCAGCTTTTCTTTGAGCACCAGTTCCTCGTTGCGTCTGGCGAGCAGACGGTGGATTTTGTCGGCGATGGCGCGCTCGCTCTCCATCAGTTCGAGAAACACCTCTTTGCGAATGCTCAGCAGGGTCGAGTCGTCCAGCGCGCAGGCTGAGGCGGTGCGCTTGTCCTTGAAGAACACCGCCATTTCGCCGAAGCATGCGCGCGCCCCCAGGGTCTGAATTTCCTGGCGCGAGTTGAATTTCTCGATAAAAATCGAGATGCAGCCCGACTCGATGAAATAGATGTAGTCGGCTGCATCACCTTCGGAAAACACCAGTTCGCCCGCCACGAGCGATCTACGCGATGCGCGCGCCTTGACCTTGTCGAGTTCGGCATTCGAGAGCACATCGAGGAATGATCCCATTGTTGTTACCTTCCCTCAGTTAAATTTGACTCATATCCCGCACTCATGGCGCAGGCTGACTGATCGTGAAGAACGGGGCGCGTATCCCGTGCCATCGGGGTAGTCATGGTTGATTTTGACAACACATGGGCACCTCTAATAATCCAAGTTCATGGTTGGAATGGATTCCCGTTTGCACGGGAATGACAGTAAAGGGATTTTTAGAGATGTACACATTCCATTTTCCTTATTGAAGCGCTTCCGCCATGATTTTCTCGATGGTTTCGTCGATGTTCTTGACGTACTTCTTGGCACCCTTCACCGCGTAGCGCATGCCGAGATAAGACCCGTTGGTGTGGTGTACCCAGCTTGCCCTGCGAGTCTTCCCAGACCAGCGCCTTGAACGGAATGTCGATGCCAGCGAGCGGCGCTTCCTTGATAATGTACGGGCCGCCCGCGCCGCGCCCGAAGATGAGCAACTGGTTGGGGCGGATTTCGACCTTGACCTTTTTTGACAGTTCCTGATAGTCAACGCGCGCGAAGATGTGCGCGCCGACGCCCTTGGCGGCTGCCTCTATGCGGTCCATGGTCTCGGCCACGGGATACTTGCTCTGCTTGGCGACAAGGCCAGAGTGTTAATCGAGTATGCCGCTTTCATCGGCAAAGGCGTGGAATGGCAACAGTATTGCAGCCATAACAAAAAGCAGTTTGTTCATTTCACTCTCCTGATCCAGTCAAAAAAAATGCGATGCTCGAATTGACTTGCCAGACGGTGTGGCCTGTCCCTTATAGCGCGCGACACCTCACATCGAAGCGATTGGCGTGATGGTTCCGCTTGAATCCGCCACGGTGTTGTTGCTTACCGCGTTGTTGCCCGCGCTTTTCAACAAACCACTGGTATTCCGGAAACCATAAGCGTTGTCGCTTATGGTATTGCCGACCGCCAACACGCTGCTGCCCGCGTAAAGTGACCTGATTCCAATACCGTTCTTCGAAATCATGTTGTTACTGGCCGACACGATGACCGAAGCCCCGGCATCGGATCGCGCACCCACGCCATCCCCTGTATTTCTATAAACCCGACTGTCGCGGACGGAGACTCTCACCACAGCAGTTGCGTTGGTCGAATACGCGAACACTCCGTTAAAGCCACCATCGATTGTCGAGTCGGCGATGTCGGCGCTCGTCGCGGTGCCGGCAACACTGCCATCGGCATAGACACCAGCGCCGCCACTTCCGCCATTTCCACTGATCGTGGCGCGCGAAACAGTGGCGCTCGCCCCGTTTTGTAGCGCCAGGCCACCGCCCACGTTGTCGCGAATCGTCGTATCCGTGACGCGCGCCTCGGCTGCGGTGCTCACGATAATGCCGGTTCCCGGCAAATTGGAAAAAAGGCAACCCTCGACCGTAAGCGCAGCGCCGTTGGTCATATTGATGCCATTGGCGCCACCCCCTCCCGAAAAGGGGACGATCACCAGGTTGCGTAGCGCGACCTTGACGCCCACCGTGGCGATATCGATCGCGTTACCTCCATTGGCCAGCACACTTCCCAGCACGCCGGGAACCGCGAGAATAGTCACCGACTTGGTAATGTTGACCGGCCCTGTGTTGTAGTTGGCCGAATCGAGCATCCAGATTTCTCCGCCGTCGTTGACCGCGGTGAGCGCCGCCGGAAGCAGCCTGCACGGCTGTGGCAAGGTACATGGGTTTGCGTCGTTGCCCGTCGATGAAATGTAAGACCGGAACAACCCAGCCTGCGCCGTGGCAGAAAGGAACGACATCACTATAAAAGCAAATGTGCTACGCAAAACGGTGCGATGAGTCATGACTAACTCCCCCGAATGAGTTTGAAGAACAGCATCGGATTAGCGCAGCGTAACCCGACATCTCTGTGGCTGCCTCTCCATCCGAGTTACGCCCTTGCGCGCCACATCCGCGAAGGAGAAAACGTGGCCCCTTACTTGTCCCCCATTACTCCTTGTTATTCTGTAAGCTGGGTTACGCCCTTGCGGGCTAACCCGGCCTGCATCTGCTTCCCTCAATAGTAAGAAGCCGGGGTAGAGATGGTTCCGGTTGTATTGTTGATGTTCTGGCGCAAATTGTTACCGGTATCGGATTCAAACAGGCCACCAGCATAATTGCCCATGCCGACGTTATTTTGGATTACTCTGTTGGCGGCCGCCCATACCTGTGCGCCCGCGCCCTGAGACTCAATGCCAAAGGTGTTCCGCGAGATCAGATTTTGGGTAGCCGATAGAAAAGAGGCCCCCGCCGTGTTAAACGCCCACAGACCATCGCTATTATTTACAATTTGGCTGCTATCGACTGAAACAAGCACTTGGCCGGTCGCGTTGTTCGAATGCGCCTCGACCGCCGCGCTGTTGCCGTCTATTATTGAGTCGGAGATTTTGGCTTCAGTCAAGCTGCCAGCGGTGTTTTCCTCCACCAGAATGCCGACTTGGCCGTTCCCGCTGATCGTGGCGCGCGAGATGGTGGCGTTCACGCCGTTGAGAAGCTGCATACCATGTAAGGTATTCCCTCGAATAATCGTGTCGGTTACCCGCACTTTCGAGAGCCCGACAACCGCGATGCCGTCCCCCGGCAGGTTGGCGAACAGACACCCCTCGACCGTCAATTGGGCACCTGAGCCGAACATATAAATACCGCTTAAGCCGCCCCCCGCCGGTCCGGGAACAAACACCAGATTACGCAGCGACACATTGACACTCGCCGTGGGGATCTCGATGGCATTGCCTCCTTGGGCCACCACACTCCCCACCACACCGGGAACCGCAAGGATGCTCACCGATTTGGTAATACTGACAGTCCCGGTGTTGTAGTTGGCCGAATCGAGCATCCAGATTTCGCCGCCGTCGTTGACCGCGGCGAGTGCTGCAGGAAGTAAACGGCAAGGCTGTTGCACGGTGCAGGGGTTGGCGTCGTTTCCCGCCACCGAAATGTATGAGCGAAATAGCCCGGCATGCGCCGTGGCGGAAAGAAGCGATAGTGCCGTAAGGGCAAACGCGCTACGTAAAAAGGTACGATGTTCCATGACTTATTCTCCTAAGTAAGTGTGAAGCCAATATCAAATCTGGAATTTCCCCAGTCTGAGCGTGATGCACCAAGCACCTTCTTTTCAAACATTACGGTACGAATTTTGGGGTTAGGCAATATCCCCCGTCCTTTAAAAACTATTAAAAAACTATTAAAAGTGAGTAAATTTCCTATGCAAGAATTTGCCGGAATCGGGTAACGGAATATAAAGAATAACTATCGCTGAACCGCGTTAGTGTTTTATTAACGCGCGGCGCAAATATTTTTACCGGTGAATTGGAGCAGACGCTCGCATGGGGGCTGGTGAATCGCGCTCAAAGAACCTGTCACACTTGAAAGTATGGGCACCTTCCTCGAGAAGCGTGCGCCGCCGTTGTAATCCCCTTCCCGTGTGCGTAGACCAAAGGCGGTGTGGTAATGTCATCCGGCAAACCTCACTTTAACGCCTCTCCATCGCCCCTGGAGAAGGGGAACGCCAGGATAGGATGCACGCTAGAGCGCGCATGTGAGTAAATTGTACCCATACCTTACTTCGTAACGATGGTGGTGCTGGTGTCGCAAGTATAGTAACCATTGTTGCGTACTGCGTTGTTACCCGCGCTCACAAGCCCACCGAAACACTCGAAGCCAACACCATTTTCGCTGACAGTATGCATATGTCAGCAATCAATACGCAACTCTCGAATTCCGCTTGATAAATCCGTAGCGCTGCGCCAAACTGCGGCAGGCCGCTTTGATGAAAAATCATCATTGCCTCGAGATGGAATCGACTTTCACAGGAATCGGCTGCACGACTTTCTGTGCATCCCCCTTTGCGATAGCGTGCGTTTCGCGCGGCATGGCATCTTTCTTTACGGCAACAGGATTGTTTTTGTTGCCAACGGGGAGGTTGGACCTATCTTCAGGCGCCGGCTTGACTACCTTATTACCCTCGCAGGTTGCAAAGGAAGCGATATCGACGCCGTAATAAGCGCAAGCGCTGTCGTCAACGGTTTGTGGTGTTGCAAAGGCGGAGCTGAATTGTATTGCCATAAGTATTGCAAGCAGTTTGTTCATGTTGGTACTCCTCGTGCTAATCGAGTCGATGTCCGACGACTCACGGGCGGAAGATTCCGCAATTCACCTTGCTACCTGTTTTCCCAATCGGGCCACATTACTCATGCCCCTTTTCGCGGAACACGGTGCAAATCTTAGGATAGCGCGGCGCTTGCAGTCCTTAAGAAACTCTTAAAATCTCTTAAATGTTCCTTAATTTCCCACACATTCGCACGGCAGCATCGGTTAAAATGCTGCACATTCAGACTCTTATGCATATAGCGGCAAAGATCATGGCAGGCGTCGCTGTACAACGGTATTGCATTGTTCCGTCAAAGCTTGACCTTGACCTGATCGGGGTAGGAATGAGGTGATAACAACTGGTTTCGTGCCGACGCTTGGCTTAGATTTTTTTCTTAGGCAGGTATGACGTTTTTTTGTGCGCTTTACCTTGAAGTCTGACCGCGTCTTATGACCACCCTCTATCACCTCGGCCCCTTCCGCCTCGACCCCGCTGCGGGCGTGCTCATGCGCGACGGTGTTCCGGTGGCGCTAGGCGCGCGCGCAGTAGCGGTGCTTGCCGCGCTGGTCGCGCGTGCAGGCGAATTCATCGGCAAGGCCGACATCATGGAAATCGCCTGGCCGGGGGTGATCGTTGAGGAAGGCAACCTCGCCGTGCAGATCACCATGCTCAGGCGCGCCCTCGCTCAAGCACCCGGCGGCGCGGGCTGGATAGAGACCCTCGCCAAGCGCGGTTATCGTTTTGCCGGGCCGGTCACGGCTGTCGAGACTGCCTTTATTGAGGACACCGCTGACGGGGGCAAGGCTTCGAACCTCCCCGCCTCGCTCACCTCCTTCATCGGTCGTGAAGAGGAGTTGGCGCGCATCCGGCTGCTGTTGCCCGGAGCGCGCCTTCTCACCCTCGTCGGCATCGGCGGCATCGGCAAGACGCGTCTCGCGCTGCATGCCGCACGCGAACTGGCCGATACCTTTCGCGATGGCGTGTGGTTTGTCGATCTGGCCCCTCTGACTGATCCCGCATTGGTCGCGAGCGCTGTGGCACAGGTACTGGGGGTGCAGGAAGCCAGCGGCAAACCGCCTACCGATGCTCTGGCAAGACAGCTCAAGTCAAGCGAGTTGCTGCTCATCCTCGATAACTGTGAGCATCTGCTGGAAGCTTGCGCCAAGCTTGCCGAAGCGCTGCTGGGGGCATGCAAGGAGGTAACCATACTCGCCACCAGTCGCGAACCTTTGCAGGTT
>JAYWAM010000154.1:0-5840 GCA_043782425.1 Betaproteobacteria bacterium | reverse complement strand
TTCTGTGGTGTAAGTCACAATTCTTAAGATGCTTTTTTGGATTGATATTTTTCACCCGCCTCGATGCGCACCTTGAGCCTGTTCTGCTCGGGCGGCAGGGGACAGGTGGTGAAGTCACTGAAGGCGCACGGCGCAGGATAAATTTATTTTCGTTTTTGATAACGTGCATCGCCATGCGCCCCAGTGCAACCCAGTCACGCTTGTCGCTCTGGGTTTTCATTACGCGTTTGCCGCTAAAGGGTTTGCCAGCGGCAGTCATGGTCACGTCAGCGGCGAGGATCAGCGTCGCCTTGCCATTTTTCAAGTTGATTGCGCCGAGCTTTTCTGGGGCCAGGCCAGGCGGCAGCACGATGTCGTTGTCGCTTGCCGTGCCGATGCGATTGATGCCGGGTTTCATCACATAGCGCCCGGCAAGGGTGAGCCAGCCGTTGTCGGCGCGCAGGCTGTTCTCGGCGTTTTGTCGCCACGGTTCGATTTCGGCGCCATAGTCGCCATGACGTGCTCAGGTGTCATCAGGTTCATGCACTTGAAATGCCCCAGCGGGCACTCACGCTTGAAGCACGGGCTGCAATCGAGTTTGAGTTCGTCTTTGAGCCACAAGGTGCGCGCTGAGTCGGATAGCGGCGGCGTAAAGCCCGGGCTGCTTGAGCCGTAAAGCGCGCTGACCGGCACGCCGACGGCGCAGGCGATGTGCATCAGGCCGGAGTCGTTGGTGACGACATGGCTCGCGAGGCTCAGCAGATCGATAGCGTCGTCTAGCCCGGTTTTGCCTGCCAAATCGCGACAAACATCACCAGAAACATCACCACACTCGCGCATGATTGCGCGCGTAATCTCTGTATCTTTTGTCGAGCCAAACAGCCACACTTGTTTGCCTTGTTGCGCCAGCATCTGCGCCAGCGTGGCGAAGTGGCGCACCGGCCAGCGTTTGGCGGGGCCAAATTCCGCACCTGGACAAAAGGCCACAATGGGTTTACTGGTGTTCAAGTCCAGTGTGGCGAGCAGTTTGGCGCGCGCCTCGGTGTTGATTTTCAAGCGCGGATAGGGAATAGGGCGTTCCAGCGGCGTGGTGCGCGGCTGGGCCAGCCAGACGAAGCGCTCTGCCATCAGCGGCAAAGCAATGGCATCGAGATCACGACAATCGGAAAGTATCCAGCCGCGCTTTTCGCCGCGATAACCGGTGATGGCGCGAATGCCCGCGAACCACGGCAACAGTGCTGATTTGAAACTGTTGGGCAGCACGAAAGCGCGCTCGTAATGCCGCGTTGCGATCTGGTGCGCGAACTTGCGTCGCGCAAAAAGCTTGAGATCACCATGCTCGAAGGGGTTGGCCAGCGTGCCCGACACTTCTGGCATGCGTTTGAATACCGGCAACGTCCAGGCTGGTGCGAGGACATCGAGTTGCAGTTTGTCAATACGCTCATGCAGCCGCATAAACAACGGTTGCGCCAGCACCGCGTCACCGATCCACGAGGGTGCGACAACTAGAACACGGGTCATTACATCACCAGGTGAAAAAAGCGATGACCACTAAGCACACAAAGATCACAAAGGGTTTCTTAGTGATCTTTGTGTGCTTGGTGGTAAAAAAATCAGTGCCCGCCCTTGCGCACGCCGCCATGCAGTTTATAAAGCGTGCCGCAGTATGGGCAGCGCGCTTCGCCGGTAGATTCGATGGGAAGGAAGACGCGCGGGTGGGTGTTCCACAATTTTTGTGAGGACAGCGGGCAATGCAGCGGCAGATCAGCGGCGCTGACTTCGACAAATTTCTGGTTAAGTTCTGTGGGAAGCGCCATGATGGTTTCGCCTTATTTCACCGCAGTGAGCCAATGGTGGTATTTGGGATTGCGTCCGTTGACGATATCGAAGAACGCTTTCTGAATTTTTTCTGTGATAGGGCCGCGACTGCCTGTAGCGATAATGCGGCCATCGAGTTCGCGGATGGGTGTGACTTCGGCGGCGGTGCCGGTGAAGAAAGCTTCATCGGCAATATAGATGTCGTCGCGCGTCATTTTGCGCCGCTCAACTTGCAGGCCGAGATCGGCACATAAACTTTGGATGGAACGCCAGGTGATGCCATCGAGCGCGGAGGTGAGTTCCGGCGTGTAGAGCTTGCCGTCACGCACGATGAAGATGTTCTCCCCGGCGCCTTCGGCCACATAGCCTTCGACATCGAGCAGCAACGCTTCGTCGTAGCCGTGCGAGGTGGCTTCATGATTGGCGAGGATGGAATTGGCATAGGTGCTGGAAACCTTGGCGCGCGCCATCGTTACGTTGACGTGGTGGCGGGCGAACGAAGAAGTCTTGACGCGGATACCCTTGGTCATCCCATCTTCACCGAGGTAGGCGCCCCACGGCCAGGCGGCAATAGCAACGTGCACCTTGGCGCCCAGCGGCGATATCCCCATTTTTTCCGAACCGTAGAAGGCGAGCGGACGCAAGTAACACGACTCGAGGTTGTTGGCGCGCACCACTTCGCGCTGCGCTTCCATGAGCGCTTTCTTGTCATAGGGAATTTGCATCATGTAGATTTTTGCCGAATTGAGCAGGCGCTGGGTGTGCTCGTCCAGCCGAAAAATCGCCGTGCCTAGATTGGCGGCAGCGTCGGTTTTATAGGCGCGCAATCCTTCAAATACTGCGAGGCCATAGTGCAGCGAGTGCGTGAGCACGTGGGTGTTGGCCTCGCGCCATGGAACCAGCTTGCCGTCGTACCAGATAAAACCATCGCGGTCTGCCATCGACATCGTGCTTCTCCGAATCTTCCAAAGCAAACGCCGATTGTAGCGCAAATGAGGTTTAGCCTCGGACGCTGAGAGCTCCTAGGCGCTGATTCAAACTGATGCGAAACAAATTCAAGAACCTCCAAACAACTGTCATCCCCGCCCCCGATTAAAGCATTCGAGGGCAGGCTGTAGCGGGGAACCATTTTTTGCTGGCAGAACATGGATTCCCGCTTTCGCGGGAATGACAAATCAGGCGAATTTATTCATGCTTCTATCGAGAATTGGAAATACGCCACATCAGTTTGAATCGCGCCCGAGCGCCAACGCCCCGCAGTCAGCCAATAGACACTCGGCACTCGGCACAAAGCCCTTTGTTGCGTGTAAACCTATGTCATAATCAAGACCGGTTTTGTGTAGAGAAATGCTCGTTATTCTCTAGCGTCAAGAATGACAACACAGCAGCACAACACGGCGCAATAAAATATGGCTGGTCTGACTTTTTTGACTGCTCCGCAGTCCGGGCAAACCCCCGAAGAAAAACTCTCCGGGGATATGCTGCTTTTCAGCACCGGGCTGATGGTCTTTGCCTCTGTGCTTTGGCTGGCGATTTACTGGAGCTTCGGGCAACGCTACTCCACCCTGATCCCGCTGGTTTTTCAGGGCTTATCGGTGTGCGCCATTCTTTTTTACCTGAAGACCAAGAAGCTGCATTTGTTTTGCATTATGCAGCTCTCGCTGTTCCTTTTCACGCCCTTCATTTTGCAATGGGCGATCGGAAATTTTGTCAATTCCAGCGGCGTCAGTTTGTGGGCGTTGCTTGCGCCGGTGGGCGCGATCGTGGTGCTGGGCACCAAGGAATCGGTGCCGTGGTTTATCGCTTACCTGTTCATGCAAACCATGTCCGGTATGTTCGACTATTTGCTGCAATGGGATACGCGGCAGATGGACACACAGACTGTGACGGTGTTTTTTGCCCTCAACTTCATTTCCATTTCGGCGATGGTGTATGTGCTGCTGTGGTATTTTTCACGCGAGAAAGCCAAGCTCGCGAGCAAGATTGAAACCCAGACGCGCGCCATTGAAATGGAGCGTGAGCTTTCTGATCGCTTGTTGCTCAACATTTTGCCAAGCGCAATCGCGGAGCGTCTCAAGCGCCAGGAAACCAATATTGCCGACGGGCATGCCGACGTGACCGTGATGTTTGCCGACATTGTGAACTTCACGCACATGTCGGAGGAAATGTCGCCCAACGAAACCGTGCACCTGCTGAACGATATTTTTTCGGAGTTCGATCTGCTTGCGGAAAAGTACGATCTCGAGAAAATTAAAACCATAGGCGATGCCTATATGGTCGCGGGCGGTCTGCGCAAAAACAGTGACGGCATGTATGTCGATGCTATGGCGAAAATGGCGCTGGACATGCAGGCATTCGTGGTGCGCTACATCGCGCCCAACGGCGAGCCGCTGAAGTTGCGCATTGGCATGGCGACCGGCCCCATCGTTGCTGGCGTAATCGGCAAGCGCAAATTCAGTTACGACCTGTGGGGCGATACCGTTAACATCGCCAGCCGTGTCGCTTCCGAGGCGCAGCCCGGCAGCATCCAGGCCGACGCCGTGACTTTCCGCCGCCTGCACAATCGCTACCGCTTTGACGATGTGCATCAGATTCAAGTCAAGGGCAAGGGCGTGATGCAGGTCTATATCCTGCGTGGCGAGCTTGTTGCAGGTGAAAGCGTGGGGTAATGACAAAACTCACCTTGCGCACCAGTGAAGTAGGGTGGATCAAGGCCGAAGGCCGGATCCACCGCAACGCTAAAATTTCGTGCGGATGGTGGTTGGTGGATACGCTGCGCTTTATCCACCCTACGATACTGTAGGGCGGGTTAGGAACGCAGCGACGTAACCCGCCGTCTATGCTAAGCATCCAGGCTCATGAGGCGCGGGAAGAGGCGTCAAAAACCGCTCCCCACAACGCTTGCACCGCTTGCCGCTCGGCGAGCAATTCGTGTTTTTCTATCAGAGTTTCAGTCTCGTTGTTGTTGCGCGCCAGGTGGTGCCGCGCGCGGAAGGCGAGATAGGCTTGTGCGGCTGCGGCGGCGTCTTGCCGGCGCACCAGCCCCAATTCTCCCGCCAACTGTAGCAAAGCAAAATTGCCGCTGTTGCGCACCAGCGCGGGATGTTCGCGTGCATGCGTCAGCACTAAAAACTGCACGATGAATTCCAGATCAATGATGCCGCCCTGGGTTTGTTTGAGATTGAGGCGTCCGGCGTAGGATGCGCGCGCGGGGTGTTCGGTGCGCATCTTGCTGCGCATGTCGAGGATTTCATCGCGCAATACGCTGTTGTCGCGCGCCGTGGTGAGAACCTCCTCGCGCACCGCAGCGAAACGCGCTGCCAGGCGGCGGTCACCGGCGCAAAAGCGCGCGCGCGTCAGGGCCTGGTGTTCCCAGGTCCAGGCGCGCTGCAATTGATATTCACGGAACGCCTCGACACTGCTTACCAGTGTTCCGCTGGCGCCGTCGGGGCGCAAGCGCAAATCCGTTTCGTACAGCACGCCGCCCGCAGTTGCAGCATTGAGCCACTGGTTGAGGCGCTGCGCCAGTCGCGCACAGGCGTCTGCGGGAGGGGAGAGCGCTTCATCATAAAGAAAAATCAGGTCAAGGTCCGAAGCATATCCCAGCTCTTTGCTGCCCAGTTTGCCGTAGCCGATGACGGCAAATCCCGGCGCCAGGTTAAGTTCCCGCTCCTTGCTTACGCTGCGCCAGGCGAGGGTCAAAGCTACTTCGAGTAGCAAGTCGGCCAAGGCGGAGAGTTCATCGCCCAGTTGCATGACGGAAAGTCTGCCATCGACATCGGCGATATTGAGGCGCAGCGTGTGCACTTGTTTGAAGTGGCGCAGCAGTTCGTAATGCTGCTCGGTATCGTCGTGCGCCGCCACCAGTTCTTCTTCGAGCCGGGTGCGTTCTTGTTGCCAATTAATGCTGGTAGACTGCGCTCGCGCCTGGAGCAATTCGTCGAGCAGAATCGGATGGCGTTTCAACAAGTCCGCCGCCCACGCGCTGCGCATGGCAAGGCGCGCCACGCTCTCCAGAACCGCAGGGTTTTCGATCAGCAGCG
>JAYWAM010000153.1:0-2221 GCA_043782425.1 Betaproteobacteria bacterium | reverse complement strand
GGCTGGCGTGCCTCACGCGCATAAACTTGCCAGCCGCCGATGCGGCCCACCTCATCGTTGGTGCTTTTCCAGGGAATCATCTGCTCGTCACCGAAGGGGCGATAGCCGGAAAACGCCGATTCGTATTTGATGGCAGGAACGGGCGCTGATGGGCTTGCGGGGTCGGCAGCTTTACTGCCAGCTTCAGCCGCAGAGCCGCTGGCGCTGACGGTTAATACTATCGTTAATGCAGTCACGGACAAATAGCGCATGTTTTCCTCTCTTGGTATGCAATGGCATTAGTCTTTTATCAGTTAAATCTTCGCAATTTGTGAGAAGAATTTTCGCGCCAAGACGCAACGGCGCGAAGAAAAAAAACCGGGGTTGATTTTCTTTGCGCCTTTGCGTCTTGGCGCGAGAAACGTTTTTGGTTCCGGCTCGCCCAGCTTAGGGAATCTCTGAATAAGTCCTGATTTGTCATTCCCGCGAAGCTTGCCCTCGACCTGATCGGGGGGCGGGGACGACACTTGTTCAGAGATTCTTGGGGAGAAGCCGCGCACTTGCATATTGCCACGCATAAAGCAATCAACACGATGACAGAGTGCCGTTGCGCAATTTTCCCGGCGAATCAGGCGCGTGCGGAGAGGGGAGGGTGCTGCGGAGTTTCGGGATAAAGCGTGGAGAAATGCGCGACTTGCGGCACGACATGGGAATCGTTTTCGACGCTGCCGTTTTGTATGAACAGCGCGGGGGGAACCATTGCGCCGACGATATGGCAAAGGTCGCAGTGTTCGCAAACGCTGGTGGTAGATTTGCCGCCACTGCAATGTTCCGCGCTGGCATGGTTGGTATGGCTCACTTCTGTCGCCTGCGCCTGATGCTGTTGGGCGGCGGCAGCCTTGCCCATGATGCCCTGCGAGCAATAAGGCATGGTAGTCGCCATGACGCCGGAAATCGGCAGCCAGGCAAACATCCAGGCGAGAAAGATTTTGCGAATGATTTTCATGATTTAATGCAGACCATCGCAAACCTGTTTGGTTCCAATACCATCAAAACACGCCTTCAAGCACCTGCACATCCACCACCGCGCCGGCGGCTACATTACCCACATGATCGTCGAGAATGATGAAGCAATTGGCGTCCGACATAGACTTGAGTATGCCCGAGCCTTGTTCGCCAGTGGTGCGCACGCTCCACACGCCGTTGGTATCGGCGCTCAACACGCCGCGCTGAAACTCGGTGCGGCCTGGAGCTTTTTTGATAGCCGAGGTACACACCGCTTTTAACATCGGCAGTGGCGGCACGGGCGCAACCCCTTGCAGTGTGAGCAAAGCTTCGCGTACGAATTGATAAAACGTCACCATCACCGACACCGGGTTGCCGGGCAGGCCAAAGAAATGCGCACCGCCGATCTTGCCATAGGCGAGAGGGCGACCGGGTTTCATGGCGATTTTCCAGAACACCACTTCACCGAGCTTCTCCATGAGCTGCTTGACGAAATCTGCTTCACCCACAGAAACGCCGCCACTGGTGATGACCACATCGGCATTGGCTGCCGCGTCCTTGAATGCCTGTTCGAGTAGCCCTGGCTCATCGCGCACTACGCCCATGTCCATCACTTCGCAACCCAGGCGCACCAGCATGCCGTAGAGCGTGTAGCGATTGGAGTCGTAGATTTGCCCCGCGCCCAGTGTCGATCCGATGGAGCGCAACTCATCGCCGGTGGAAAAAAACGCCACGCGCAACGGGCGGTAAACCGCGACATCGCCAATGCCTAACGAAGCGAGCAATCCCAATTCCGCCGGACGCAGTATGCGGCCCTTGGCGAGCGCGATGGCGCCTTGCTGTAAATCCTCACCCGGATGGCGCACATGCTGGCCTTTTTTCACGCCCGGCGCGATGCTGATGTTTTTTCCGCTGGCCGTGGCGCGTTCCTGCATCACGATGCTGTCTGCGCCTTCGGGCACTACACCGCCGGTGAAGATGCGCACGCATTGTCCTTTAGCGACATTTCCTGCAAACGGCTCTCCGGCAAAGCTCGCGCCGATTTCAGTGAGCGTGGCTGTGCCGTTTGCTTCAAGATCTGCGCAGCGCAGCGCCCAGCCATCCATGGCGGAATTGCGGTGCGCCGGAACATTGACCGGCGAAGTCAGGTCTTGTGCGAGAACGCGCCCGAGCGCCGAGCGGATAGGCAGACGCACGATGCCCGAAAGCGGCGTGAGAAATTGCTGGATGAACGCGC
>JAYWAM010000152.1:0-2229 GCA_043782425.1 Betaproteobacteria bacterium | reverse complement strand
TTCACAACCAAAAATTCAAAATTATTAAGGATGGTTGTTTATAATCAATCAATAATCGCTGCTGGCTCGCCGATTACCAAAAAGTTGGACATCACATGCATCGCCTCCCTGTCGTTCGCCTCGCTTGGTGCCTTCTTGGTGCTGCCCTTGGCATTGGCATCTCGCTCGCCTTGTTCTTCGTCGCGCCACCCCATACACCTTTCGTTTTGGCTTCGCTGGGCGGAAGTTCTGTCTTTCTCTTTGGCCTCACGCGAGCGCCGGCTGCGCAGCCGCGAGCCCTTTTCGGTGGTCACCTAGCCGGCGCGCTCATCGGCATCACGTGTGCCCAGTTTCTCGGCTCAACACTGGTCGCTTATGCCCTCGCCGTATCGCTTTCTATGGGCTTCATGCTCGTTACGCGAACCGTTCATCCGCCAGCCGGGGCCAATCCAATCCTCATGATTTATGCACATGCACAGTGGTCGGCGCTCTTAAGCCCTGTTCTTTTGGGTGTAGTTTGTCTGGTCGTGGTTGCCTTCGTCTGGAGCCGCGTCTATCCTGGCCTCGTGCACTACCCAGTCGCACTGTGGGAACCTTCGCCGCCTTCGCTCACGTGGGGCGGCTGGGACTAATAGCCCTAACCGTCGCTCCATCCGCCGTGCTACGTCTGCGGCCTTCTCAGGCCGCAGACCTCAAACTTAAGAACTTGTCGGCTCGCAGGCGTTCGACCAGTAAATCAACAAATGTCCGCACTTTTGCGGATACCTGCCGCCCTTCCAGATGCAGGACATGTATGGGTAAGCGAGGTGGCTCATAGTCAACAAGCACGGGCTTTAGTTGCCCCGACGCCAGGTACGGCGCAATTTGATAGGACAGCAATCTCGTAATACCAAATCCGGCAACAGCAGCAACAATGGCGGCCTCATTATTTGTTACCGTAAGCCGGGGCTTTATTTTGACACTGGTAATTTTTTTGCCGTCATTGAATCGCCAATCGGCAGAGGCCGTAACTGCGCTAGCCGCAATTATGGTGCGGTCGGAAAGATCGGAAGGTGCCTTTGGTGTACCGTGGGCTTTCAGATAAGCCGGCGAAGCGCATACGACGCGGCGTACATAACCCACGCTGATTGCCTTCATCGTCGAGTCAGGCAGCTCACCTATTCGAATGCCTACATCCATGCCTTCCTCGATCAGATTGACCACCCGATCAAGTAGCACTGCCGAAATATGCATGTCCGGGAACCGTCGCAGATACTCGACGATGCTGGGCATCACAAACATTCGACCGAACAACACGGGTGCGGTGACGGCCAGTTGGCCTTGGGGAGCTGCATGTATGCCCGCAGCTGCCTCGTCGGCTTCATCTGCCTCAGAGAGGATGCGTCGTGCATGCGCCAGATAGCGCAGCCCGGCATCCGTTGTGCGCACAAATCGGGTAGTGCGATTCAACAGCTTGATACCCAGGCGATTCTCAAGGGACGAGATTGCGCGGGTTACAGCAGGAGGCGACATTCCCAGCCTTCGCGCACCAGCGGCGAAGCTTTCTTCTTCTGCTACCGCGAGGTAAACGGCCATCTGATGAAAACGATCCATAGGCTATTCCGCGAACTATTCCTATAAATGGAATAATAAATTGTGATTATTAGATATTCTTCTTTTAAGTGGAACTTGGCAAGATGTCGGTGATTCGCGGCGCATGAGGCGTTGCGAACGGATGCCAAACCCCTTTAAGGAGAACTGCCATGAACCGTATTGCGATACCTCCCGCCGAACTGACGCCCGCCGCTTCTCGCTCGCTGCTGGAAGCGGTCAACAAGCAACTGGGAGTTGTTCCCAACTTGATGAAAGTGCTCAGCAACAGCCCTGCTGCTCTGGGCGGCTACCTGAGCCTAAATGGCACGCTTGGCAAGGGTACACTCGGTGCCAAAACCGGCGAACGGATTGCATTGGCCATTGCTGAGATCAACCGCTGCGGTTACTGCCTCGCGGCCCATAATTAAGGTGCATTCATGACTCAAAACACTCACCGTGCCAGCGATCTAGCATTTACGCCGGCCGTCAAGGCGATTCAGACGCGGAAAGGTTCCCGCGCGGCCTATGCGAAGATGGAGGCTGGGAGCGGTTGGAAAACCGAAATCACACCCGACCTGGCTGCATTGCTGGCAGAGCAAACCAGCGTGTTTCTGGGCACGGCCAATGCAGCCGGTCAGCCGTACATCCAGCATCGTGGGGGCCCACCGGGTTTTTTAC
>JAYWAM010000151.1:0-15789 GCA_043782425.1 Betaproteobacteria bacterium | reverse complement strand
CGCCCGGCGTGCTTGGCGGCATACAGCGCCATGTCGGCCCTGCCCACCAGTTGCTCTATGGTTTCGCCTTTGCAAAAGGCTGTAAGTCCAATGGATACCGTCAATTTCAGATCAGTCGCGATCATGCCCCAAGCATGCTGCGCCACTGCGGCGCGCAAACGTTCGGCCACCATGGGGGCGACTTCGGGGGGTGTGGCGGTCAACAAGGCGAGAAACTCCTCACCGCCGTAACGGCTCAGCTTGTCGGTGGCGCGCAGCTTGGCCTGGACGATTTCGGCAAATTCCTTGAGCACTTCGTCGCCCTTCAAGTGGCCAAAGCTATCGTTAACTTGCTTAAAGTGATCGACATCCAGCATGGCGATGCAAAACCCCGGCCCATTGCGTTCGACGCGCTTTTTTTCATCGAACAGCAAAGCCGTCATGCGACGCCGGTTATAGACCTTGGTCAGCTCGTCCACATCCGCCATGATCGCGATCTGCTCGTTGGAGAGGGCGAGTTGCTTGTTGCGCTGGTGCAGGGCATCACGCAGGCGGCTGACGTAGGCGTGCACATAGCTGTAGCGAAACAATACGGCGGCGACCCCCATCCACACCAAGCCTCGCTGTAGCGGCGTGGCCACTGGAAACGACAGACGCTCACCTGCAACGAAAATCGCCACAGCGCAGGTCAACGCGCAGAAACTCGATAAGCCGATAAATTGCCGCAAGGTAAGCTGTAGTGCTCCAACGCTCAGGGTGATAAACAACCCAAGCAGAAAGAAAAAACCCACTTCGGGTGCCCAGGCAAGAAAGGTCACCTGCGCCGCCATTGCCGCAACCATTTGCGGCAGGGTGAGGCTGGGGTCCTTAAAGCGCAGATTCCAACCACGCCATATGGCCAGTGCAGCGCCGCCGCAGAACACCACTCCCAGGGAAGCAGAGCCCAGGGGCACGAGAAAATGCGTCATGCCGGCGGCGGCGAAAAGCGACAGCATAAAAACATCTAATGCATAGGTGATAGCGACCTGCCACACCAGGCGCAAGCGCAGCTTTTGCTGACGCGCCAGCTTTTGCTGCGCCTGTGCTTCTTCAGCGCTTGATTGGTCTGCTTCGACTGGTTCCATTGTTAGTTCATTATGATCTGGAAATTAATGTGACCATCGTAAAGTGCATACTTGATTCCATTTCTCAACCATTAGGCTATTAAAGGACCACTCGAAATCTAAAATTTTCGTCGTCCCAGCGGAGGCTGGGACCCAGTCCCATCAACATCACTATGAAACAATAATCAGATCGTGTACTGGACTGGATCCCAGCCTCCGCTGGGACGACGGGTTGCCTCATTACTCAATACGACTTTCCTGTTTGAGGTCATTATTAATGCACTAATGAATTGGAAATGGAATGAGAGGTCTGCGGCAAAGCCGCAGGTTTAGTTGCAAAAACTATCCCACAATTTCAAGCCTGCACCACGCGATTGCGGCCTGCTTTCTTGGCAGCATACAGGGAGGCGTCGGCCCTGCCTACCATTTGCTCGATGGTTTCGCCTTTGTAAAAGGCTGCTAGCCCGATGGACACCGTCAGTTTCAACCCTGGGGCGATACTTCCCCAAGCATGGTTCGCCACTGCGGCGCGCAGGCGCTCGGCCACGAGGGGGGCAACTTCAGGGGTGGTAGAGGTAAGCAGGACCAGAAACTCTTCACCGCCGTAACGGCTCAGTTTGTCGGTGGTGCGTAAACTGGCCTGGATGATTTCGGCAAATTCCTTGAGCACTTCGTCGCCTTTCAAGTGGCCAAAGCTATCGTTGACATTCTTGAAATGATCCACATCGAGCATGGCGATGCAAAACCCCGGCCCATTGCGTTCCATGCGTTTTTTTTCTTCAAGAAGCAAAGTCGTCATACGACGTCGGTTATAGACTTTGGTCAGCTCATCCACCCCGGCCATAAGCGAAATCTGCTCGTTGGAGCTGGCCAGTTGCCTATTGCGCTGGTGCAAAGCTTCACGCAGGCGGCTGACGTAGGCATACACATAGGTAAAGCGAAACAGCACTGCGGTGAAACCCAGCCACACCAGACCTTGTTGAATCGGTGTCGCAACCGGAAAGACCAGGCGCTCACCTGCGATAAATATCGCGCCGCCGCAGCTCAACACGCAGACAGTCGACAAAATGATAAATTGCCGCAGCGTCAGTTGCAGCGCCCCGATGCTCAAGGTGTTAAACAGCCCGAGGAGAAAGAAAAAACCCACCTCTGGCGCCCAGGCGATAAAAGCGATTTGCCCCGCCATGCCGACGGACATCTGCTGTAGGGTGAGACTGGGGTCCCTAAAACGCAGATTCCAACCGCGCCGGATAGTCAGCGCTGCCCATCCCCAAAAAACCACTCCAAGCAACGCACACCAAAGAGCCACGGCATAGCTGGTGACATTGGCTGCCGCGAACAATAGCAATGTGAAAGAATCAATCGCATAAGTGGCGGCGGTGCGCGAAACCAGGCGCATGCGCAGTTTTTGCTGGCGCGCCAGCCGCGCCTGCGCGTCTTCAACGTTGGGCAGTGCTTCCTGATCTGACATGATCAGGCTCCAACATTACCCCTTCAGCTTGTCGAGATCCTCGACATTGATGGAGTTCAGATTGCGGAACAGCACCACAAGAATCGCCAGGCCGATGGCCGATTCTGCCGCAGCGACGGTGAGGATGAAGAACACGAACACCTGCCCTGCACTGTCGCCAAGGTGATGCGAGAAGGCGATGAAGTTCATGTTGACGGCCAGCAGCATGAGCTCGATAGCCATGAGCAGCACAATGAGATTTTTGCGGTTCAGGAATATGCCAGCCACACTGATGGAAAACAGGATGGCCGAGAGCACCAGATAGTGTGATAGCGTAATCATGGTTGTTTGGCCGCAGGCGGCGCTTCAACTTCGGACGGCATTTTGATGATTTTAAGGCGATCGCTGCTTTTGACGCGCACCTGCTCCGACACGTTCTGGTACTTCGATTCCTTACGTGAACGCAGCGTCAGCGCGATGGCGGCAACTATAGCAATCAACAGGATCACGGCAGCCAGCTCAAAGGGCAATACATAATCGGTGTACAGCACGCGGCCCAATTCCTTGACGTTGCTCACCCCAGGCGCGGGCGCGCCTGGCATCACGCCACCCAGGCCAAAACTTTTACTGATGAGCAGCGTCACCATTTCTGCCGCCATGACCAGGGCAACCACTGCGGCCAGCGGCAGGTATTTCCAGAAACCCTCACGCAGCTTGGCGAAGTTAATGTCGAGCATCATGATGACGAACAGGAACAACACCATCACCGCGCCGACATACACCAGCACCAGGGTGATGGCGAGAAATTCCGCAAACAAAAGCAGCCACAGCGCAGCGGCGGTAAAGAACGCCAGTATCAAAAACAGCGCCGCGTGAACCGCGTTGCGCATGGTGATGACGCACAGGCCAGAGACCACCAGGACGCTGGCGAAAAAGTAAAAAATGAGGGTTGAAAAAGTCATAAATATCCTGCTTCAACTTGTGTTTGTTCGCAGCTACTCAGCAGTCAAAAATAGAACGCTAATGACGCTGAGTGTATGATTAAATTGATGTTACACACCGTCCACGAAAAACACGAAAGACACGAAAAAAATACACGAATTTCGTGCCTTTCGTGTTTTTCGTGGACTAAACAACTGCCTATTCAATGATGAATAGTAAGGTTTGAATTCTGAATATGTCATTTATCTGCGTTCATCATATTCATCCGCGTCATCTGCGTTCCATAATATTTGTTAGCGCTGAGTAGTTAGGTTTGTTCACCGATAAGCCGCGTCGTCGGCGCGATCCTGGGCAATCTGCGCTTCATACTTGTCGCCGATGGCGAGCAGCATCGGTTTGGTGTAATACAGGTCGCCGCGTTTCTCGCCGTGGTATTCGAGGATGCGCGTTTCGACGATGGAATCAACCGGGCACGACTCTTCGCAGAAGCCGCAGAAAATACACTTGGTCAGATCAATGTCATAGCGCGTGGTGCGGCGCGAGCCGTCGTCGCGCTGCTCGGATTCTATGGTGATGGCCAGCGCCGGGCACACCGCTTCGCACAGCTTGCAGGCGATGCAGCGTTCTTCGCCATTGGGATAGCGGCGCAGCGCGTGCAGGCCGCGGAAGCGCCCCGACTGCGGGGTTTTTTCCTCGGGGAACAAAACCGTGATTTTGCGCGCGAATAAATGCCTTCCGGTGAGCCTCAATCCCTTGAGTAGCTCCATCAGCATCAAACTCGAAACATATTCTTTGGCGCGGCTGAACATAATCATCGGCTCACTTGGCGAACCACCAACTTAACACAGGCAGGTTATTGAAGGGTTCGAGCAGCGCCGCGGCAACCAGCAGCAGCCACACGATGGTGATGGGAATGAACACTTTCCAGCCAAGGCGCATGATCTGGTCGTAGCGGTAACGCGGAAAAGACGCGCGCAGCCACAGGAACACGAACAGCAGGAACGACATTTTCAGCGCCAGCCAGTGGAATCCGCCTAGCGTCACCCATTTCAGCACAGGTATTTCACGCAGCAAGGGGAAATCAAAAGGTGATAACCAGCCGCCGAGGAACATCAGCGAAGACAATGCAGAGACCAATATCATGTTGGCGTATTCGGCGAGGAAAAACAGCGCCCAGGTCATGCCCGAATACTCCACGTGAAAACCCGCCACCAATTCGGATTCGCTCTCCGCCATATCAAACGGCGCGCGGTTGGTTTCGGCCACACCGGCGATGAAGTGAATCAGAAACAGCGGGAACAAGGGTATCCAGAACCATTCGAGAAACCCCAGGCCGTTGCCCGCCTGACGGTTGACGATTTGCGTGAGGTTCATGCTTTGCGCCGCGAGCAGCGGGCCGATGAGCGCGAAGCCCATGGCGATTTCGTACGACACCACCTGCGCGGCAGAACGTACCGCGCCGAGAAAAGCGTATTTGGAATTGGACGCCCAGCCGGCCAGGATAACGCCGTACACGCCCATTGAAGTCATGGCGAGCACCACCAGCAGGCCGGCATCGACATCGGCAAGCACCACCTCGGGTGCAAACGGCACCAGCGCCCATACCGCCAGCGCGGGCGCGACCGCCACCACCGGCGCCAGCGCGAACAACACCTTGTCCGCTTCAGCCGGAACAATGCGTTCCTTGAGCAACAACTTGATCGCATCCGCAAACGGCTGCCCCATGCCCCACGGGCCAACGCGCATCGGCCCGCGCCGCACCTGTATCCAGCCGAGCACCCAGCGCTCTATGATCTGGAAATACAGCACGAACAGCAGTAGTGGCGAGACAATCAAAATAATGAAGAACAGCGACTTGGAAAACACCCAGGCGTAGCCGCCCCATAGCGGACCGAGGTAACCGTCTAAAGTGCTAGTGAGCGTGTTGGTAAAGGATTCGATCATGACTATTCCGCCGCCTGTTGTTGCGTGTCTGCCGCCACCACGCGCTCAAGCGTCACGGCGCCAAACATTGCGCCCAGCGCTGAAGTAGCAGGAAGCCCTGCTGCCACGCGCACGCAGCCGGGCGGCAAGCCATCATCGCGTCTGACCTTGAGCTGGGCAGAGCCTGTGCCCTGGGTGATGCGCACCACGCCCCCTTCGCTCACGCCGAGTTTTTCCATCAACGCTCCCGGCAAGCCCGCGCACAACGCCGCCTTGGCGTCCGCGCTTTTTTGCAGGCTGGCGGCGCGGCGCACGATGGCGTCTGCCGCATAGATGGGCACTTCGCCGATGCGTTCCAGCGCAGCGGATGGCGCGCGCGGCGCAATCTGTACAGCGCCGATAGCGTTGTTGAGCTTGCCTGCTGCCAAAGCTTGAATATCAATGCCGATGTCGTTGCGCACATCTTCAATTGAATCGAATTCAAAACCCGCTATGCCGAGCAGTGTGCCGAGCATGCGCAATATTTTCCATGCGGGGCGCGCTTCACCCAGCGGCTTCACTACGCCGTTGAACGCTTGCACGCGGCCTTCGGTATTGACGAACGTTCCAGCGGTTTCGGTAAAAGGCGCAATCGGCAGCATTACGTCGGCGTAGTCGCTAGCGCCGTGTTTGTAGGCAGAAAGCACCACCACAAAATCAGCGGCGCTCAGGGCCGCACGCGCGGCTTGCGCATCGTAGCAATCGAGTTCGGCTTCCACACCCAACAGCACATAGGCTTTGCGCGGCTGGCTCAGCATGTCTTGCGCGCCTAGCGCGCTAGAGCCCGGTTGCGCATTGACCACTGCCGCGCCGACGCTGTTGGCGGCTTCTCCCAGAAAACCTAACGTCGCGCCACACAGGCGCGCGATGTCCTGCGAGATGGCGTGCAATGCAGCGTAAGCCGGGTGATGTTGCGCCAGATTGCCGAGGAACACAGCGGTTTTTTCTTTTGAGGCGAGGCTTTGCGCAATGGCTCGCGCCGCCTCGCTGATTTGCACATTGGCGCACGCCGCCGCAACGGCTGGGGACAGCGGCGCAGATTTGATTTCAGCCAGCGCCTTGGCGATTTGCGCCAGCGCATCGAGCATTGCGCTCGGCGCGACGATGAGTTTATTGGCCAGCGGCAGCAACAACTCGTCATCGGCCACGTGCACGATATTGACCTGCTGGCCATTCTTCGCTGCGCTGCGAAAGCGCGTGGCGAGCAGCGCATGATCCTTGCGCAACGTCGAGCCAACAATGAGCACGCTTTGCAGCGCAGCGATGTCGCTGATTTTCATGCCCAGCCACGGCGCCCCGGCCAGCTTGGCGCTGCTATCGCCTTGGCGCAGGCGCGTGTCGATATTTTCGCAGCCCAGGCCGCGCATGAGTTTTTGCAGCAGATGCAATTCTTCCAGCGTTTGATGCGGCGTGGCCAAAGCGCCGAGTGCCGCGCCGCCGTGCAGCTTGCGGATATCGTCCAGGCCATGCGCCACATAGTCGAGCGCGACCTGCCATTCGACTTCGTGCCACACGCCGCCCTGCTTGAGCATGGGCTGGGTGAGGCGTTCTGGCGAATTCAGCCCTTCATACGAAAAGCGCTCCTTGTCCGACAGCCAGCATTCGTTGATGGCCTCGTTGTCGCGCGGCAGTACGCGCATGACTTTGTCCTGCATGACCTGCACCACCAGATTGGCGCCCAGGCCGTCGTGCGGTGAAATCGATTTGCGGCGCGATAATTCCCAGGTGCGTGCGGAATAGCGGAACGGCTTGCTGGTGAGCGCGCCCACCGGGCACAGGTCGATGACATTGCCCGACAGTTCGGAATCGACCGTCTTGCCGACGAAGGCGAGAATTTCCGCATGCTCGCCGCGCCCCGCCATGCCAAGCTCCATGATGCCCGCCACTTCCTGGCCGAAGCGCACGCAGCGCGTGCAGTGAATACAACGCGTCATATCGGTGGCGATCAGCGGGCCGAGGTTCTTGTTGACCACCACGCGCTTATCTTCCTGGTAGCGCGACGCTGACTTGCCGTAACCCACCGCGAGGTCCTGCAACTGGCATTCGCCACCTTGGTCGCAAATAGGGCAATCGAGCGGATGATTGATGAGCAGAAACTCCATCACGCCTTTTTGCGCCGTCTTGGCGTAATCAGACGCGGTGTGCACTATCATGCCTTCGGTCGCCGGGGTGGCGCACGCCGGTAACGGCTTGGGGGCCTTTTCCACCTGCACCAGGCACATGCGGCAATTGGCGGCGATGGAAAGTTTTTTGTGATAGCAAAAATGCGGAACGAAAGAGCCGACCTTGTTGGCCGCCTCCATCACCGTGGCGCCGGGTTCGACTTGAACGGGTTTGCCGTCTATCTCCAGGCTAATCATAGTTGCTTCCTGCGCTTGGGTGGCAAGGGTCCGTGCGGGAATAAATTGTGCATTTGGCCGCCGGATTCGGGATGCGATGCTAGGCGCGAAGCGCGCCGTGTGGCCTCTCCACACAAGCGATTCGCAACGACGCAGCGCGCCCGAAGGTGGCGAGCAAAATGTGCAATTTGTTCCCGAACGGGCCCTCCACCCTTGGCGACCGAAGCCGGCACGTTGGGGTTGAGTGGATTCACCGACAGCGTGCGCGACAGCGGGTGAATCACCAAGTCCATATCTTCCATGGGAATAGCGCCCAGTAACACTTCGTCACCCATCACCAGCGCACCGGAAAAGCAACTGCGTTCCGCAAACTCGACAATCAGCGGTCCTTGATAGCTCACCAGTTGGCTCTTACCGTCAGCCAATGTCACTTCGCGCTGTTCGCGCTCCAGTAGCTTGAGCTGAACGGCAATATGACTCGGCACGCACAGATGCATGGCGCCGGAATCGACGAGGGCCTCAACATCAATTGGCTGGACCGTCTTGTTAGCCGGATTGCTGAGGCGAAGTTTTGTACGTATTAGTCCCATGCTCTACTCCGCCGCCAGCGCCAACGCTTCAAGCGCGCTGGAATACCCGCCTGCCCGCACCTGACAGCGCTTGTGCTCGATGTGATATTCGAACTCGGCGCGGTAGGTGTTGATGAAAGCGCGCACCGGCATCGCCGCTGCATCGCCCAGTGCGCAGATGGTGCGGCCCTGAATATTGTCGGCAAGGTTAAGCAGCAGATCGAGGTCTTCGTTGCGGCCCTGGCCGTGCTCGATGCGGTGAATCACGCGATACAGCCAGCCTGTGCCTTCGCGGCACGGTGTGCACTGGCCGCACGATTCTTCAAAATAAAAATAAGCCAGGCGCTCTGCCGCCTTGACCATGCAGGTATCTTCATCCATGACGATGACCGCGCCCGAGCCGAGCATGGAACCGGCCTTGGCGATCGAGTCATAGTCCATGTCGGTTTCCATCATGACTGCGCCGCTGAGCACCGGCATCGACGAGCCACCGGGGATCACGCCTTTCAATTTTTTTCCACCGCGCATGCCGCCCGCCATTTCCAGCAGCTTGGCGAACGGTGTGCCTAGCCTGACTTCATAGTTGCCAGGGCGATTGACATGGCCCGACACAGAAAAAATCTTGGTGCCGCCATTGTTGGGCCTGCCCAGGTTGAGGAAAGCCTCGCCGCCTTCGCGAATGATATAGGGCACGGCGGCGAAGGTTTCGGTGTTGTTGATGGTGGTCGGCTTGCCGTAAAGACCGTAGGTCGCCGGGAACGGCGGCTTGTAACGCGGCTGGCCTTTCTTGCCTTCGAGCGATTCAAGCAAAGCAGTTTCTTCGCCGCAGATGTAGGCGCCAAAGCCGTGGTGTGCGTACAACTCAAAACTGAACTCGCTGCCGAGGATGTTCTTGCCCAGGTAGCCCGCAGCGCGCGCTTCATCCAGCGCCTCTTCGAAGCGCTCGTAATCTTTCCAGATTTCGCCGTGGATGTAGTTGTAGCCGACGGCGCTGCCCATGGCATAGCCCGCGATTATCATGCCCTCGATGAGCACATGCGGGTTGTAACGCATGATGTCGCGGTCTTTGAATGTACCCGGCTCGCCCTCGTCGGAATTGCATACCAGATATTTGGCGCCGCTAAACTGGCGCGGCATGAAGCTCCACTTGAGCCCAGTCGGAAAACCCGCTCCGCCGCGCCCGCGCAAAGCGGATTTCTTGACTTCGTTGGTCACGTCCTCGGGCTTGACGCCCTGTGTGAGAATTTTCTTCAGCGCCTGATAACCTTGGCGCTGCTCGTAATCCTTCAAGCGCCAGTTTTCGCCGTTAAGGCCTTTCATGATGATGGCGTCGGGGCCGTAATCAAGCAGGCTCATGATTTTGTCTGCAATTCTTCTATCAACGCATCGAGCTTTTCGTGCGACATGAAGCTGCACATGCGCTTGTTGTTCACCAGCAGCACCGGCGCATCACCGCACGCCCCCATGCACTCGCCTTCCATCAGCGTGAACTGCGCGTCGGTCGTGGTTTCACGAAAATCAATGCCGAGCTTGCGTTTGAGATATTCGGCGGCATCGACCCCGCCCGACAGCGCACACGGCAGGTTGGTGCACACCGTCACTTTATGCTTGCCGATAGGTTTGAGGTGGTACATGTTGTAAAAAGTCGCGACTTCATAAACTGCTATCGCGGGAATGCCCAGATACTGCGCCACTTCGTCCATCAATTCGTTTGACAACCAGAGGTGCTCATCCTGAGCAATGGCCAGCGCCGACATCACCGCAGACTGCTTCTGGTCGGCGGGATACTTGGTCAACTCATGATCGATTTTTTGCTTGGCTGCTTCGGATAACACGGCTACTCGTCCTTCCAGTAGTCAATGTTGTCACTGGGGTGTGTCATATGGCGCAGCCCTTCACTGAACGCCCCGATCTTTTTCGAATCGGGGTACTCGCAGATTTCAGCGGGCATCATGGTGCTCACCGAAATATAAGCCAGTTCCGCGCTGGAATCATTGATGATCTGGTGCGCTGTCTCGGGCCCGCCCGTGGGACAGCAAATGACGTCACCCGCGCGGATCGCGCGCTTCTCGCTGCCATAACGCAGCGTACCCGTACCTTTGACGATAAAAAACATTTCCTCTTCGCCGCGATGACTGTGGAACGGGCACGAGCGCTTGCCGGGCGGCACCACATCATAAGAATAGCCAAGGTCCTTGGCGCCAAGCAAGGGGCCTATGCGCGCGGTGCGCCATTCGAAGCTCTCTCCATTGGCGTCGTGCTTGAGATCAAGCTCGTCCAGATTAATCACCTTGGTATTGATGACGCTCACCGGTCTATCTCCCCGAACACAATATCCTGCGAGCCGATAATCGTCACCACGTCGGCGATCATATGGCCGCGCGCCATTTCGTTGAGCCCTGCAAGGTGGGCGTAGCCGGGGGCGCGGATTTTGAGGCGGTAGGGTTTGTTGGCGCCGTCGGAGATGAGATAAATGCCGAACTCGCCCTTGGGGTGTTCAACCGCCGCATAGACTTCACCGGGCGGGACATGAAAACCTTCGGTGAAGAGCTTGAAATGGTGAATCAGTTCTTCCATGTTCTGCTTCATTTCCACGCGCGACGGCGGGGCGACTTTGTGGTCGCTGCTAATCACCGGGCCGGGATTGTTACGCAACCAGTCGACACATTGCTTGATGATCTTGTTGGACTCGCGAAATTCCTGGATGCGCACCAGATAACGGTCATAAGAATCGCCATTGGTGCCAATGGGAATGTCGAAGTCAAGCTTGGAGTAAACCTCGTAGGGCTGCTTTTTACGCAAATCCCAGGCGATGCCCGAGCCTCTGAGCATGGGGCCGGTGAAACCCAGCGCCTGGGCGCGCTCCGGCGACACCACGCCGATGCCGACCAGGCGCTGCTTCCAGATGCGATTGTCGGTGAGCAGGGTTTCGTAATCGTCAACGTATTTGGGAAAACGCGCGGTGAAGTCGTCGATAAAATCGAGCAACGAGCCCTGGCGGTTCTCGTTCATTTTGCGGATTTGTTCGGTGCTGCGTCCTTGCGTGATTTCATATCGCGGCATGGTTTGCGGCAGATCGCGGTACACGCCGCCCGGGCGGTAATAGGCGGCGTGCATGCGCGCGCCGCTCACTGCCTCGTAACAATCCATCAGATCTTCGCGTTCGCGGAAGGCATACAAAAACACCGTCATGGCGCCGACATCGAGCGCATGCGCGCCGAGCCACAGCAGGTGATTGAGGATGCGCGTGATCTCGTCGAACATGACGCGGATATATTGCGCGCGCTCAGGCACTTCTATGCCCATGAGCTTTTCAATCGCCATCACGTAGGCATGCTCGTTGACCATCATAGACACGTAGTCGAGACGATCCATGTAAGGCAGTGATTGAATATAGGTGCGCGTCTCGGCGAGCTTTTCCGTGGCGCGATGCAGCAGGCCGATATGCGGATCGGCGCGCTGGATGACCTCGCCGTCCAGCTCGAGCACCAGGCGCAACACGCCGTGCGCCGCGGGATGTTGCGGCCCGAAGTTCATGGTGTAGTTTCTAATCTCAGCCATAGTTCATTCCCGCCCCGCGTATTTTTCTTCGCGGATGACGCGCGGCACAATTTCGCGCGGCTCTATGGTGACGGGCTGGTACACCACGCGCCCCTGTTCGGCGTCGTAGCGCATTTCGACGTTGCCGAAAATGGGGAAATCCTTGCGGAACGGATGGCCGACGAAGCCATAGTCGGTGAGAATGCGGCGCAGATCGGGGTGGCCCTCGAAAATAATGCCGTAAAGATCGAAGGCCTCGCGCTCGTACCAGTTGCTTGAAGGCCACACCGATATCACCGAATCTATAATCGGCAGATCGTCCTGCGCGGCAAAGCAACGCAGGCGCACGCGCCAGTTGTGTTTGATTGAAAGCAGAATGTAGACCACCGCAAAACGCGGTCCGTCCCATGCGCCATCGCCGTAGTCGGCGTAATCGACGCCGAGCAAATCGATCAATTGCGAAAACGCCAGCGTGCTCTCATCACGCAGCATGGTTGCTACCGGCAACACATCGCTGGCGTCAACCTCGACGATGATCTGTTCGCGGTCTACGATGAGTTTCTTGAGCTTGTCGCCGAGTGCGGCGCGTAGCGCGGCTTGCAGACTATCGAGTTTGTCGGACATGGTTAGCGCGCGATGGTGTTGGTGCGCTTGATCTTGTTTTGCAACTGGATAAGGCCATAAATCAGCGCTTCCGCCGTGGGCGGGCAACCGGGCACATAGACATCCACCGGAACGATGCGGTCGCAGCCGCGCACCACCGAGTAGGAATAGTGGTAATAACCGCCGCCATTGGCGCACGAACCCATGGAAATCACCCAGCGCGGTTCGGCCATCTGGTCGTAGACCTTGCGCAAGGCAGGCGCCATTTTATTGCACAGAGTGCCTGCGACGATCATCACATCCGACTGGCGCGGGCTGGGGCGAGGTACGATACCGAAGCGATCCAGGTCGTAACGTGCTGAGTAGGCATGCATCATTTCCACCGCGCAACAAGCCAGCCCGAACGTCATGGGCCAAAGCGAGCCGGTACGCGCCCAGTTGAGCACCGTATCGAGCGAAGTGGTGACGAAACCTTGATTAGAGAGGCCGACGGGGGCTTCAGACACGCGCGTCTGCTGTGCGCTCAATCCCATTCCAGCGCTCCTTTTTTCCACTCATAGATAAATCCGATAACCAGTATGGCGAGAAAAATAAACATGGCGCTGAAACCGAACCAGCCGATTTCCTGGAGCACCACCGCCCAGGGGAAGAGAAACGCAATTTCGAGATCGAACAAAATGAACAGAATGGCGACCAGATAATAGCGCACGTCAAACTTCATGCGCGCATCCTCGAAGGCCTCGAAGCCGCACTCGTAGGGCGAAAGCTTTTCGCTGTCGGGATTGTCGTCGCGCAGCAGCACGGTGAGGCCTTTGCTGAGGATCTGCGGCGCCACGCCGATGGCCAGGCCGACGATAATAAATAACAGAATGGGAAAGTAGTTTTCGAGCATGGCTCGTCAGGATCGCGGATAGAAAATCGAGGATGGCTTAGTCATCAAGCAAAATGCTTTCACAAAAATCGAAGTGCGGCAGTTAGGACGAACTTGCCCGCCAAACCATCATCATACAGCGGACTAGTCCCGCCCTAAGATATTTTTAACCCTCGTTCCTGCAATCCTGGTGCCGACGGAGAGACTCGAACTCTCACGACTTTCGCCACTGCCCCCTCAAGACAGCGTGTCTACCAATTCCACCACGTCGGCTGCAACTGTTCCACCCCAAAAATTACTTGGGAATTTCCTGCGACTTGGAGTCATCGGCCTTGACCGGCGCCGCCGTTCCTGGAATCGCCGGTATGTTCTGCTCGATCTTGGCCGGATCAATGCGCTGCATCACGCCGGGCTGTGCTCGCGGCGCGGAAAAATATGTAAGCCCCAGGCTGGTGACGAAAAATATCGTGGCGCAAACCGCTGTGGAACGCGACAGGAAGTTGGCCGCGCCGCTCGACCCGAACAGGCTGCCGGCCGATCCGCTACCGAAGGCCGCGCCCATGTCGGCGCCCTTGCCGTGCTGTAGCAACACCAAACCGATCAGGCTCAACGCGACAAGCACATGCACTATCAAAAGTAACTGCTCAATCATTTTCTATTCCTTTGTGTAACATCCACCCTGCTATATCACGAAGTTTTTAACCCGTGCCAGATGCCGATAAATTCCTGCGCCAGCAGTGACGCACCACCAACCAAGCCGCCATCGATATCCGCCATGCCAAATAACTCTGCCGCATTCGAGGCCTTGACGCTACCACCATAAAGAATCGGCAGACTCGCGGCAATTCCCGCATCCAAGCCCGCTATCTTGCGGCGTATAAATGCATGCACATCCTGCGCCTGTTGCGGCGTCGCGGTTTTGCCGGTGCCAATTGCCCACACCGGTTCATAAGCAATCAATCCGCCTCTCAACCCACCCACGCCATGCGCTGCAATTAGCGCGTCGATCTGGCGCGCGATGACTTTTTCGGTCTGCCCGGCATCACGCTCAGCGAGCGTTTCACCTACACAGACCACGGGCGTCAAACCTGCTGCCTTGATGCGCCCGAGCTTTTCGGCAACCACTGCATCAGCATCACCGAACAGCGCGCGGCGCTCGGAGTGCCCCGCCAGACAAAAAGTCGCGCCGAATTCCGCCACCATGGCCGCCGCAACTTCACCCGTATAAGCGCCCTTTTCAAAGCGGCTGGCGTCTTGCGCACCCCAACTCACTATGCTGCCCGCAAGAAGCTTCTGAGTCTGAGCCAGATAGGGCGTCGGCACGCACACCGCGCACGTCGCTCCTGCCTTAGCTTGCACACCCGCCTTGAGAGCGGAAATCAGCGCTTCGTTACTTTTCAGGTCGCCATTGAGCTTCCAGTTACCCATTACATATTTATGACGCAAAACTGCACTCCCGGAAGCCGACAAATCCTGCGGATTATAGCGCGGCGCAGCATAGAGGGTCAAACCGCGATTAGCCGCTTGCAGAGGTTTGAGGCCTTAGATCAACGCAGCGGGAAGCAAAAGTGAATGCCGAATCTGACAGTGGAGTAGCAGTGAGTGTTGGAGAGGCGGCGGCTGAGAACCGAAATTTGCACCAGGCATTTCAACGCTGCAGCACAATACGATAGTGCACATTGCCGCTGCGTAATCGCTCGAGAGCCTCGTTAATTCTGTCAAAGCTGAATTTTTCAATCACCGGTTTGATGTCATGGCGCTTGGCAAATTCCAGCATCTTGGCGATGGTTGCCGGGCTGCCTACCGGTGAGCCGGATAGCGTACGCTGCGCCATCATAAGTGAAAACACATTGATCTCCAGCGGATCAAGTGTTGCGCCGACAAAATGCAAGCGTCCGCGCGGCCTCAAGGCGCCAAGATAAACATTCCAGTCCAGTTTGACGTTGACCGTTGATAAGATCAGATCAAAGCGCCCTGCCGCCGCCTTGATTGCTTTCGCGTCACGGGAATTTAAGGTGTGATGCGCGCCCATATCCAGGGCTTCCTTCTTTTTGTTTTCACTGGATGTAAACGCGGTAACCTCGCAGCCCCAGGCATTCAGAAATTGCAGCGCCATATGCCCCAGTCCGCCGATGCCGATCACTGCAACCTTATCGGTCGGCTGAATATCGAACTGAACCAGCGGATTGAACACCGTCACCCCGCCGCAAAATAACGGCCCGGCCGATTCCCTTAGCAGTTCTCGCCGAAGCCGCTCACCTTCAGCATATGCGCTTTGCGCTTCGTCGAGCCGGCCCAGCGCACGGGCCACGTTACCCAGTTTGTCCATAGGTACCGACAGGTCGCGCAACCGCTCGGGGGTCTTGCCATCGCGCGCCAATGCTCGCCGTGCCAGCGCAACCGTTTGCTGCGCGATATCCAATGCCAATGT
>JAYWAM010000150.1:0-5917 GCA_043782425.1 Betaproteobacteria bacterium | reverse complement strand
TGGGTCCCAGCCTCCGCTGGGACGACGAAAATTTGTGATTTTGAGGAGTCCTTATTTAATGGTTGAGAAATGGAATTAAGATTGAGAGGTGGGGTGGTCAGCGGCTTAGCCCAAAAAGTGCTGCGCTTCAAGCGCGCAACCAGGGTTTTATTGGCGTTGGGCTTTTTGATGTCAATCACTCTTGTCTTGCTTGACCGCTTTTATCCCATCCCTGTTCCCGATGAAGGCGATGGCGTTGTCGTTGTCGCCTCTGACGGCACGCCGCTGCGCGCTTTTCCCGCGGCGGATGGCGTGTGGCGCTATCGCATTACGCCCGATGACGTGTCGCCACATTATCTGGATGCGCTCATTGGCTATGAAGATCAGTATTTCTTTCATCATGTGGGAGTCAATCCGCTTTCCCTGGTGCGCGGGCTGTGGCAGTGGGTGAGCAATGGCCGCATTGTCTCGGGCGGTTCGACGCTCACGATGCAAGTGGCGCGAATTCTGGATGGCCCCGCCGAACGCACAGTGTCGGCGAAAGTGCGCCAGATTCTGCGTGCGTTGCAACTCGAAGCGCACCTGTCGAAGCGCGAAATTCTCACCCTTTACCTGAATCACGCGCCGATGGGCGGAATTGTCGAAGGCGTGGAAATGGCGTCGCGCACCTATCTGGGCAAGTCGGCGAAATCTCTCACCCGCGCCGAGGCGGCGATGTTGGCCGCTTTGCCGCAATCTCCCACCAGGCTTCGCCCCGACACCCAAGCAGCGCGCGCCCAGGCGGCGCGCGACAAGATACTGGATCGCATGGTCACGTTGCACCGCTGGAGCGCAGAGCTGGCGGCCGATGCGAAAATCGAGCGCGTCATTGCACAGCCGTTGCGCAATGTCAGCGCGGGGTGGGTGGCGCCGTTAGCCGCGCAACGATTGAAAAGCGCCTACAAGGCAAGCGACGCGGTGCGCCTTGATGCACACAGCGACGCGCGCAGCGGCAACCCGGATAAGGGCGCAAATGGCGTCATCCACTCCACCATCGATATCGAGCTGCAAGCGCGCATCGAAGCCATGCTGCAAGACCGCGTCCGCTCGTTGCCGCCAAAAGTTTCCATGGCGGCGATTGTGATGGAAAACGATACGCTCGCTATTCGCGCCTATGTGGGATCGGCAGACTTCAGCGACGACGAGCGCGCCGCCCATGTCGATATGACGCGCGCGGTGCGCTCCCCCGGTTCGGCGCTCAAACCATTCTTGTACGGCCTGGCATTGGATGATGGTCTGATCCATTCCGAAAGCCTGATGGTCGATGCGCCACAGAGTTTCGGCGGCTACGCACCGGGCAATTTCCAGGCGGCATTCTCCGGCGCGGTGAGCGTATCCGAAGCATTGCAGCGCTCGTTGAATGTCCCGGCGGTTGATCTGCTTGAGCGTTACGGCTCGGCGCGTTTCGCTAGTTCCTTACGCGCCGGAGGTTTGAAACTGCGCATGGATCAAGGCGCTGCGCCTAATCTCAGTCTGATTTTAGGCGGCGGCGGAACCACTCTGGAGGAACTGGTCGGCGCATACCGCGCCTTCGCGGCGGGCGGCATGGCCGGCAAACCGCGCTTGACGAGCGACACGCCTATTCTCGAGGCGCGTCTTATGAGCGAAGGCGCCGCATGGATCATCCGCGACATTCTGGAAGCCGGGGGCCGCCCGGAGCGGCCATTTGACGAGGGCGGATCACGCGCCGCTCTGGCGTGGAAAACCGGCACCAGTTTCGGCTTTCGCGACGCCTGGGCCATCGGTGTGACAGATCGTTACACACTCGGCATCTGGATCGGCCGCCCGGACGGCACACCCAACCCCGGCTTCTTCGGCGCCAATAGCGCGGCCCCGCTGGCGAAGGACATTGCCGCCATCCTGCCGCTGGCCCTCCTACAGCGCACGCCGCAACCTGCAAGCGTCGCGCCTCAGGCCATTTGCTGGCCGCTGGGTCTGCGCGCCGATTCCACCCCCCAAGCACTTTGCCACACCACCCGTCAGGCGTGGACCCTCAATCAATCTGCACCACCTACGCTGCCGGACCGCGCACGCAGCGGCAGCCTGCGCGAGGTGGTGCTGGTTGAATCGATGAGCGGCAAGCGCGTATCGCCACTCTGCCAGACCACGCCAGGCGTACAAACAGAAGAACTCGAAATTGCCCGCTGGCCGGCGCATCTCGAAGCGTGGTTGACAGCAGATATCCTGAGCAAAGCGCGACCGCCCGACTGGCGGGCAGGTTGCAGCGCCGCGTCCGCAGGCGCGCAAAGTGCACAAGGCTTGGTGATTCGCGGCATCGAAAACGGCAGTGTCATACGCACCGCCGCAATGCACACGTCGCAGCAAAACGACAAACAGCGGAGCAAGCACAGTGATAGAACCAGTATCGCTTCCGTTCCGGTGAGCATTATCGGCGCGGCGCAGGGCAGCAATATTTACTGGCTTTTGAATGGCCAAATATTGGCGACGCAGCCCGCCAGCAAAGCGTTGATTGTCAATCTCGCGCAGGAAGGGCGCTATGCCTTGACTGCAGTAGATGAACGCGGACGATATGCACGAGTGGAGTTTTCTGCACCACGTCCCTTCGACAAGGCGCGAGCCTTAGTTCAGTAGCCCTAATTCCATTTCCGCTTCAAGCAAGTAAGTCATCCCCTCTCCCCGTTTTTAGGGGAGAGGGTTAGGGGCTTTGCAGGGGTTTCAGTCGGCATGCCGACTGCCTGCGAAGCGGCAGTCCGATGCAGCGGACTGCAAGTGAGGGGTGACAGCTCGCGTAGGATGGGTTGAGCGTAGCGATACCCATCAATCACCTCCCCTCCCGCTCTGCGTCTCCTGCCTATTCTTTCGGCGAGATCAAGGGTGGCAACTGACGTTGGCGAGGCGGTTGCGGCGTGTCATGGGCGCATGCAGGCGATGGGTATCGCTGCGCTCAACCCATCCTACACCTACTGGGTCCCAGCCGCAGCCTGTCCTCGAATGCTTTAATCGGGGACTGGGACGACGAGATCATCAGTCAAGTAGGGTGAGCGGTTATTTTTTTTCGCAAGCGCCGCACGCCCCACCAGACGCCCAAGGCTACAATCGGGATAGAGGCGCCGGTCAGCAATTCCGCATGCACCGCTACGCCCAGGGAAGCCACTGCCTTGACCAGATAGCCGATCAAGCCCACCACGTAATAAGTAATGGCGGCGACCGATAGCCCTTCCACAGTCTGCTGGAGTCGCAGTTGCAATTTTGCGCGTCGGTCCATGGAAGCGAGTAACGCCAGATTCTGTTGCTCGCGTTCAATATCGACGCGCGTGCGCAGCAGATCGCTGGCGCGCGCGATGCGCTCGGAAAGATCGAACAGCCGCAGCGCGATGGATTCGCAGGTATTCATCGCGGGCGCGAGGCGGCGTTCCATGAATTCTTCCACGGTTTGTACGCCTACCAAGCGCTCTTCACGCAATTCCGCAATACGTCGCTTCACCAAGGCGTAGTAGGCGCGCGCAGCGCCAAAGCGAAAGCTCGTTGTGGCGACCTTATTCTCAACGCTGGCAGCCAGGCGAGACAGCTTGTAGAGCAGCTCCGGCTCTTGCTCGGGGCCGACGCTTGCCAGGGAAGAGGTAATGGCTGCCAGCTCTTGCTCGGAGTTTGACAGCATGGCGCTGGCTTCGCGCGCAACCGGCAGGGCGATCAAAGCCATCATGCGATAGGTCTCGATTTCCACCAGGCGCTGAATGGTGCGTCCGCATTGACGCTTGCCGAGCTGAATGTCCATCAACAGCATGCGGCTGAAGCCGTTCTCGTGAATACGAAAATCGGTCAAGGCTATTGCTTTCCCGCCCCCCACCTTGGCGCCGACCAGATAGTTGTCGGAAAAATCTTTGGCGACATCTTTCAGGTCGGGAATAAAAAGTCTGTGATCGCGAATCGCAAGATGCGTGGCCACCAGGACTTGACCTCGAACACCGGCAAGCCAGTCTTTCGGGACTTGCGCAATCACCGGTTTTTCAAAGGGCGAATCGAAAGCAGCTTGGCGAGAGAAAGTGTAGGTGACAAATTCGGTATGCCGTTCCCACTTGAGAAAAATCTGCCCCATTTCCGTGCGGAAATGACTCGTCTCGGGGCGCGGCGGGTGTATGCCCGCCATTTCACACAATTTCTCCAGATCGCTAAAGGCGTTCTCATTCTCGCTTGGCGGATAGATAAGGGCGAGATAAGAAATCTGCGCCGGTGCAGTGAATTCTTCCGGCGGGCGGGCGTGTATCTCGTTGTTTAAAACGTAGCGTAGCGGATGATTCTCTGGTAGTTGCATAGTTGCTTTTCTAGTGACTCCTCCGAGTATTGTTTATTGTTGTTAGGAGCAATCAGTGTGCCACAGTTGCATGACAGGTTAGTGAATGCGTTTAGCAAGCTGCGCCGCTTTACCACAATAGCTCGCGGGCGTCATGGCGAGCAGGCGGGTTTTTTCCGCTTCAGGAATAGTCAGGTTCCGGATGAGCGCATGCACGGTCTCCTTGGTAATACCGCCCTTGCCGCGCGTGAGGTCTTTCAAGTGCTCGTAAGCGTTCGGCACAGCATAGCGGCGCATCACGGTTTGAATCGGCTCGGCCAGCACCTCCCAGCAGGCATCCAGATCTTCGGCCAGGCGCGCAGGATTCGCTTCAAGTTTGTCCAGCCCGCGCGTACACGAATCGTAGGCGAGCACGCTATAGCCGAAGGTCACGCCCATGTTGCGCAGCACGGTCGAATCGCTGAGGTCGCGCTGCCAGCGCGAGATGGGAAGTTTTTCGGCGAGGTGGCGCAACAGTGCATTGGCGAGCCCGAGGTTGCCTTCCGAGTTTTCAAAATCGATGGGGTTAACTTTGTGCGGCATTGTCGAAGAACCAATTTCCCCCGTATTCACTTTCTGTTTGAAATATCCCAGCGAAATATAACCCCACAGGTCACGGTTGAGGTCGATGGCGATGGTATTGGCGCGTGCGATGGCGTCGAACAACTCGGCCATGCCGTCATGCGGCTCAATCTGCGTTGTATAGGGATTAAATTTCAGGCCAAGGCTTTCGACGAAGCGCTGCGCCAGCGCTTCCCAATCGATTTGCGGATAGGCAGCCAGGTGGGCATTGTAATTGCCGACTGCACCATTGATCTTACCGGGCAGCGCGACTTCTGCAATCTGCATCCTGGCGCGGCGCAGGCGATAAACGACATTGGCCATTTCCTTGCCGAGCGTGGTCGGCGTGGCCGGTTGCCCGTGGGTGCGCGATAGCATCGGTAAATCAGCCTGCGCGTGAGCAATCCCCGTCAAGCGCTCTATTGTGGTGTCCAGGGCAGGAAGCAATACCTGCTCGCGCGCCGCATTGAGCATCAAACCATGCGACAGGTTGTTGATGTCCTCCGAGGTGCAGGCGAAATGAATGAACTCACCGGTTTTTTGTATCTCGGGGTTAGCCGCGAAAGTTTCGCGCAGCCAATACTCGACCGCTTTTACATCGTGATTGGTTTTGGATTCGATTTCCTTGACGCGCTCGCCATCTTTAACGGAAAACGCCGCAATGCGCGCGCGCAACGCCTGCGTTGTTGCGCTAGAGAACGGCGCCAGCTCGGCGATTCCCGGCTCAAGCGCCAGCAAAATCAACCACTCCACCTCGACATGAATGCGGTAGCGAATCAACGCATACTCGCTGAAAAATTCGCGCAGCGCGGCGGCCTTTTTTTCATAACGCCCGTCGAGCGGGGAAAGGGCCGTGAGTGCAGAAAGCGGAAGTGAATTGGGCACGAATAGCGTCTCGTCTGAGTTAGGAAACCTCTGAACAAGTCCAATCTTGTCATTCCCGCCCCCGCACAAACATTCGAGGGCAAGCAGCAGCGGGAATCCATGTTAAGAGAAAATGGATCCCCGCTTTCGCGGGGAAGACACTTGTTCAGGGGTTCCTTATTG
>JAYWAM010000149.1:0-2244 GCA_043782425.1 Betaproteobacteria bacterium | reverse complement strand
CTTGCAAAGTTGAAAATAAATTAAAGGTCACCTCGCTACTGAGCAACGCCACGATGGCGGGCCCGCCGCCCTTGTACGGCACGAATGGCAACCAAAGAGGCATTGCATGCCGCCCCATAGCGGCAACGCTGTTTGTTCATTACGCCTCTCCGTCGGAACGTACGCGGCGGTTGTACGCCTCGTAAGCTGTTGTTTTTATTGCTGTTTAATTTTTGTGATAGATCTAATTTATTTCAATAAAAACAATTACTTACGAAGCGGCTTGGGCGGCCTGTTCGCCTTGGGTATGGCGCAGTGCCCGTGCCTTATAGGCATCTTTGGCAGCACAGGCCGCCGCCCAGTCGAGCGTGCGCTGGGCCATGTCGAATTCATATTTATCAATGACTTTGCCATCAATCATTCCTACCGATTCACCGGCATCCGACAGCTTGTCAAATGCGTCGATGGCTTTGTGCGCCCATGCAATTTCATCCTGCGTCGGCGACAGACCCGCAACCAGCGGCTGAATAAAATTGGGGTGTAAGGCACCGGCGTGATGAACGCCTGCCGCGTGCAGCGCTGCAGCTTGCATCGCTGCCTGATCTTCCTGATCGACGCGCCCTGAGGTGTTGGGAACGAAAACTCCGCCGGTAGCCTCTATGCCCAGCGACATCGCCGCAAGCGCGACGTAGGCCACCGGAAAAGCGTATTGGTCAAAACTCGCAAACATTTCAATCCCGAGATTGACTGCCATGTCATAGCCGCCGGCGCCGCCCATCGAGCGCAATTTTCGCGGCGTTGCGGTCAGAATTTCATGAATGTTCACCGTACCGAGCGTGGATTCGATCATCGGGTACAGCTCGATCGTTCCCGGCGCAATGCCGCGTTCTTTTTCCAGCCGCAGGATGATTTCATGCACGCGCTTAAATTCCGCCGCTGATTCCGTTTTGGGCAGCATGATGCGGTCCACGCCGGGCCACACGGCGTACGGCAGATCGGCATCCACAAAAGGCTTGTTGATCCTGACGTAGATCGAAGCGCCGCCTTTGTTGGCTTTTTGTATCGATTCGCGAATCAATGTGCGGCAACGCTGCTTTTCCGCAGGCGCGATGGAATCTTCTATATCAAGGATGTAGACGTCCCCTCCTCTCGTCCAAGCTTTATCGATGAAGCGCGGATTGGTCGGGGTAACGAACATCGAGCAACGGGAGACTCTGTTATTCATTTTTTTAGTTCCAGTGAAAACAAACTATATTTGTCTCTATTCAGAGTGAACGAAAAATCAAAAGCCTCCCTCACCCGGCGCTACGCGCCACCCTCTCCCGGAGGGCGAGGGTTTGTTCCCCTCTCCCTCCGGGAGAGGGGTTAGGGGTGAGGGAAAGAAGTTGGTTCGTCACTCAGGCTGAACAGATACCTTTATTTTTCGCAGTAGATGCCGTGTAGCCGACTATTGATGCGCCTTGGCTTTTGCATCATCGCGGGCCTTTACCCTGTTGGCCCATTTGAGGTAAAGCTTCGCGCGCAAATCCACCGGCACGTCGATCATCTTGCCGTCTATGGGCACGGACGCCATGCCGCGCTTCAAGCCCTCGGCAAACACGGCTATGACTTTCACGTAATAGGCGGCCTCTTCAGCAGTGGGACGGAATCCCTCGTTGCTGAACTTGATCCATGAGGCATGCGCACAGACGGTGCCCTTAAATCCTGTATCTCTGGCACGCCGCACTGCCTGCTTTACGGTTTCGTCGTCAACATTTTCGTGCGTCAGGCCCAGCGGATAACTCATGCCCAGCGCCTGCCCGCCTACAGAAATGGCAACCGTAATCAACTGGGATTTGATGTACTCCAGCGGATCAAAATCCAGCGTGGGCGCGGACTGTATCCCAAGATTTTTGCACAGCGCCTGCTCATTGATCAGGAAGGCACCAAACCGCTCATTGGCGCGGGCTATTTCCAGCGCATGCCATACGCCGCCGGCGGTATCAACTTCGACATCAATTTCCAGAGTGCCGATTTTGATGCCCCGGCTTACTTCCAGCGCATTCAGGCACTCTGCCGCGACCACAATATCCTCGGGCGCGGTTACGCCTTTCAGCACCACGCCCGAAATGCCGGAGAACACGATTGCGTCAAGTTCAGCAGCAGCGCTATCACGATTAATTCTAATGAAAACTTCTGCGCCACCCTTCGCTGCAGCGTGTATCGCCGTCGGCATGCGCGATTTCAGGTCGTCCTGCCAGTCGCGATCTGGTTTCTTTACAAAAT
>JAYWAM010000148.1:0-2256 GCA_043782425.1 Betaproteobacteria bacterium | reverse complement strand
CCGGGTGCTGGCAGTCGAAGAGTTGTTTCGCGGCACGCTCACGCAAACCAGCGTCTATCCGCGCGAAATCGTCAAACGCGCGCTGTTTCACAATGCCGCCGCTTTGATTCTTGCGCACAACCACCCCAGCGGCGTCGCTGAACCAAGCCAGGCCGACCGGCAATTGACGCGCCATCTGGCCGAAGCGTTGGCTTTGGTCGACATTCGTGTGCTCGACCACTTCATCGTCGCGGGCGCGGCTTCGTTGTCTTTCAGAGAGGCTGGCCAGTTATAGCGTGCTTTGACTTGCCGGCCTGGCGTGAGCTGCGGTATACTTCCCGGCTTTCGAAATCACGGAATAGCATCATGGCACGCGTATGCATCGTTACCGGCAAGAAGCCGATGGTGGGGAACAACGTTTCTCACGCCAACAACCGAACCAAGCGGCGTTTTCTACCCAACCTGCAGTACCGTCGTTTCTGGGTCGAGAGTGAGAATCGCTGGGTGCGGATGCGCTTGTCCAATGCGGCCCTGCGTACCATCGACAAGAACGGCATTGACGTCGTACTGGCCGAACTGCGCGCCCGTGGCGAACAGATCTAAGGAGCAAACTCATGGCTAAAGGCGGACGCGAAAAAATCAAACTGGAGTCCTCGGCGGGCACCGGGCACTTCTACACCACCACCAAAAACAAAAAAACCATGCCCGAGAAAATGGAGATCAGCAAGTTTGATCCCGTGGCGCGCAAGCATGTAGCTTACAAGGAAACCAAGCTGAAATAAGCTGGCGTTTCTGCCCAATAAAAACCCGCTAGCAGCGGGTTTTTATTGGGCAATTTACGGGATCACGCGTAACGCCGCAAGCGTATCGAAAAATCCTGCAGCGACTGGATGCCGCTGGTTTCCGCGCGTTTGCACCAGGTTTGCAATTGCTCGAGCAATTGCTCGCGACTCGCAGTCGAGCGGCTCCAAATGGCCGCCAGCTCCTGACGCATGCCATAAAGCGTTTGCATGCGCTCGCTTTTACCCAGCACTTGATCGAGGCCCGCCTTGTCCGCCATACCCAGTTCCGCGGGCTCGAGATGCAGCCAGCGTCGGAACATAGTGAGATTCAAGCCCTGCGGCAAATGCGCGCCGGCTTTCAGTTTGGCGAGCTCTGCGGCGTATTCCTGACGGGTGCTGCGCACATAACGGGTCATCACATCATAACGATGCGTAATGATCGCCTGCAGCGAATCCAGATCGCACAAAGGCTTGGCGGTCTGCCATTTCACCGTGGGTGCCACTTTGCGAATGGTCGCAAGTCCCGCGTAAGACAGTAATTTGATATACAGCCAGCCGATGTCGAACTCGTACCACTTGTTCGACAAACGCGCCGAGGTGCCGTAAGCGTGATGATTGTTATGCAGCTCTTCGCCGCCAATCAGAATGCCCCAGGGAATGACGTTGGTGCTGGCGTCTTCGCAGGCAAAGTTGCGGTAGCCCCAGTAATGGCCGATACCATTGATGATGCCGGCAGCAGTGATGGGAATCCACGCCATTTGCACGGCCCAGATCGTCAAACCCAGTGGCCCGAATAAGATCACATTGATGATCATCATCAGCGCGATGCCTTTGGCCGAGTGAGGGCTGTATACATTGCGCTCGATCCAGTCGTCGGGCGTGCCGTGACCGTATTTCTCCAGCGTCTCGGCATTTTTTGCTTCTGCGCGATATAGCTCAGAGCCTTGCCAGAACACGGTTTTGATGCCGCGCGTCTGCGGGCTGTGCGGATCTTCGGCGGTTTCGCATTTGGCGTGGTGTTTGCGATGGATCGAAACCCAATCCTTGGTCACCATGCCGGTGGTGAGCCACAACCAGAATCGGAAAAAATGACTGACAACGGGGTGCAGATCGACGGCGCGATGCGCCTGCGAGCGATGCAGAAAAATGGTGACGGCAGCGATGGTGATGTGGGTCAAACCCAGGGCCACAACCACATAGCCCCACCACGGTAAATCCAGCAAGCCTAATTGCATGTAGGTTCCTTGATATTCGGACAATTCCACCCGCCACCTTACAGCAGGTAACCGTAAAAATCAATAAAAATCAATGATTAAGGCGCTTTAGCGGCGCAAAATGGCGGAGCTTGAGCGGGAGTGTTAGTCTTCGCACTTTGGATTTGGTTGCGTGCGTTCATGGATATCCATCTTTTGCTGTCGGCGCTCATTCTGGGCGTGGTTGAGGGTTTGACCGAGTTTTTGCCGGTGTCTTCTACCGGTCACTTGATTCTGGTCGG
>JAYWAM010000147.1:0-5971 GCA_043782425.1 Betaproteobacteria bacterium | reverse complement strand
CCACATCCTATGTCGCTGCGCTTTACGCTAAAGGCATCGATAGCATTCTGAAAAAAATTGGTGAAGAGGCGACTGAGACCATCATCGCCGCCAAAGGTGATGATCGTGACGCGCTGATACGCGAAAGCGCCGATCTGCTGTTTCACACCCTGGTGATGCTGGCGGCCAAGGACATCAAGTTTGCCGAAGTATTGGACGAGCTGGCGCGGCGCGAGGGTGTGTCAGGGCACGTTGAAAAAGCGGCGCGCGGCAAAACGGACTAGCTGGAGGACTGATGACAGACTGCATTTTTTGCAAAATCATCACCGGGGAAATTCCCGGTCGAAAAATTTATGAAGATGACGACGTTCTGGCGTTTCACGATATTGCACCGGTGGCGCCAGTGCATTTCATGCTGATCCCCAAGCGCCATATCGCTTCATTGGCCGATTGCACTGCTGACGATGCCGCCCTACTCGGAAAATTAATGGCTTTGATTCCGCAGTTGACCAGAGAACTGGGTTTGAAAGATGGCTTTCGCACCGTTATCAATACCGGCAAGGTAGGGCGTCAGGACGTGTATCATTTGCATATTCATGTTATCGGCGGGCCCGATCGACTTCCTTCCATGATTGGGAAGTAAGCGTAGCGGGTTTTCACCGACATATCGTTATTGAGGAAGTTAGGAGAAAGTCATGGGTTCATTCAGTATTTGGCATTGGTTGATTGTGCTGGTTATCGTCCTGCTGATATTCGGCACGAAGAAGCTGCGCAACATTGGCGGCGACCTCGGCGGCGCGGTCAAGGGTTTCAAGGATGGTATGAAAAGCGGCACTGAGGGGGATGCTAAGGAAGTAGACAAGAAGACGGATCAATTATCCGGCCACACCATAGAAGGTGAAATCAAGGAGAAGAGTAAATCGTGAGGCGTGCGCAAACATGCGCAGCCTTTTCTGCCGTACTTCCTTTAAGCGCCTGCCATTATGTTTGGTATTAGTTTTACTGAGTTGCTCATCATTGGTATTGTCGCGTTGGTGGTGATAGGTCCTGAACGTCTGCCCAAGGTGGCGCGCACGGCGGGACTTTTGTTTGGTCGTTTCCAGCGTTATGTGTCGAATGTCAAGGCTGATCTACAGCGTGAAATGGACACGGCTGAATTGGGCAAGCTCAAGAATGAAGTGCAGGAAGCGGCGCGCTCCCTGGAAATGAACGTCAATGCGCAAATGCAAAGCGTTGAATCGCAAGCGCGTTCCTTGCATGATGAGTTTGATCTGCCTGCTTCCGGCGAATCGTCAACACAGAGCGCGGCAGATCCCGCGACACCCCAGCCCGAACCCGCCGTCAAAGCCGCAGAGGCAATACCTGTCCAACAACAGCTTGATCTGGAAATCGAAGACCCTTATTCACCGCCTTCCGCGCCGCAAAAACTGGCCGGTTAGCACCCTCCCGTTCCTCGCCACCCGATGTCCGCCGAAGATAGCTTCATTTCCCACCTCATCGAGCTACGCAATCGCCTGCTCAGGTGTATTTATGTTTTTGTGCCGGTGTTTTTGGGGTTGATGTACTTTGCCGGCGACCTGTATGACTTGCTGGCCTACCCCATGATGCAGGCGCTGCCGCAAGGTTCGAAAATGATCGCCACTGGGGTGATTGCGCCATTTTTTATCCCCTTGAAAGTGGCGGGGTTAGTGGCGTTTATTTTGACGCTACCGTACTTGCTTTACCAGGTTTGGGCATTTGTGGCGCCTGGCTTGTACGTACACGAAAAACGCTTTGTATTGCCGCTGATTTTCAGCAGCACGGTGCTGTTTTTCGCTGGCATGTCGTTTTGTTATTTTTTCGTTTTTAAAGGCGTATTTGCGTTTATCGCCAAGTTCGCGCCGGCGAGCATTACTGTCGCGCCTGACATCGAGAACTATTTCAATTTTGTACTGGGCATGTTCATGGCGTTCGGTGTGGCTTTCGAGACACCTGTCGCCGTGGTGGTGCTGGTGCGAACTGGGATCGTGTCTGTGGACACACTGGTTGAGATTCGTCGCTATGTGTATGTCGGCGCTGCCATCGTTGCCGCAGCGGTGACGCCGCCCGATGCTGTATCAATGCTGGCAATGATGCTGCCGCTGTGGCTGCTTTACGAACTAGGAATTTTCAGCGCACGCCTGATCGGGAGATCGCCGCCACAGACGGAGGCGCCAAACTAGAACTGCGCACCCGGTATTACGCAAGAAAGAGAAAGCGACTCGCGCTAAGACGCAAAGACGCCAAGAAAATCGAAATGTAGAATGGGTTTATAACTTTGCGCCTTTGCGTCTTGGCGCGAGAAAGTTTTGTAGCACAGTGTCGTAGGGTGCGCTTGCGCACCATTGGTAACGGTGCGCAAGCACACCCTACGGAATCGCCTGCGTTTTCAAGTCACAGCGGCTATTTTCGGTTCTGCTCTTTCGGGCGGCGGGCTATCGGGACTTGCAGCACTGTTTCTGCTTGTTTGCGGATAACGGTGAAACTCGCGTTTGTCCCCGGCGCGAGCTCGGAAATCAAGCGGCTGGCGATGACCGAATCGTTGGTTGCTTTACCGTTGATCTGGGTGATGACATCGCCCAGTTTGACGCCGCCTTTTTCGGCTGGGCCGTTGCGCCGCAACCCCGCGACCATGGCGCCGTGCGCACTGTCTATCTTGAGAGAGTCAGCCAAATCGGGCGTAACGTCCTGCACCTCTACCCCAATCCAGCCGCGCGTCACCGAACCGCTGGCGATAATCTGCTCCATGACATTTTTGGCCATTGAAACGGGAATGGCGAAACCGATACCCAGTGAACCGCCGGATTGTGAATAAATGACGCTGTTGATGCCAATCAGATTGCCGTTGATATCCACCAGCGCGCCTCCCGAATTTCCGGGATTGATGGCGGCGTCGGTCTGGATAAAGTTCTCATAGTTATTGATGCCCAGCCGATTCCTGCCCAATGCGCTGATAATGCCCATGGTGACCGTCTGCCCCACGCCGAAGGGATCGCCGATGGCGAGCACCACGTCGCCCACCTGCGCCTTTTCGGATTGACCAAAGGTGAGCGGGCTGAGGTTGGAAGCCTCGATTTTTAATACCGCAAGATCAGTATCCGGATCGATTCCGACCAGTTTAGCGGGCGCCACTCTACCATCGGCAAGGGCTACGCGGATTTCATCTGCCGCCGCGACGACATGCTCGTTGGTGAGGATATGCCCCTGGTTGCTGACGATGACACCCGATCCCAGGCTGGCTTGCGGCTGTACAACATCGTCAGGAATGCCAAACAAGCGGCCCAGCAGCGGGTCGTTGAGAAACGGGTGATTGCGCGCTACCTGAGATTGCTTGCTGGTCGATATATTGACCACCGACACCATGGCTTTCCTGGCGGCCTCGCTGTAGCCAGTGGAGTGCGCTGCGGCGCTTACCGGCAGCAACGAGCCCGATGCGGCCGATTCGCGAATCTCCACGACATTGCGCCGCCACGGGTTCCAGTCGGGGCGAGCGAGTGTGACCACAAACACGATGGCCAGCGTGATCGTGACGAATTCAGCAAATAGGAGCCAAAGTTTGCGCATAGTTGATCTCTTGAAGTAAGCGTTGAGTATGGGGATGGCGCTGACAAAAAACAACAGAGCCAACATAAGCAATTAATTTTAATGGATTATTTCATGTTGTGCTTTAAGTTTTGGTACGCAATCGGTAAAATGCGCAGTGATCCATTTTTGCACCTTTGTTGGAGATATTAATGAGCGCGGTGGTTAAACACAATGTGGATGAAAAAAAGCGTCGTTTTTTGGTTGGCGCCACTGCGCTGGTAGGCGGCGCAGCAGGCGTGGCAGTGGCAGTTCCGCTTGTCGGCAGTTTCTTTCCCAGCGCCAGGGCAAAGGCGGCCGGTGCACCTGTCGAATATGATTTGTCCAAAATCGAACCAGGTATGCAGATTACGATTGAATGGCGCGGCGCACCGGTATGGGTGCTGTATCGCACGCAGGAAATGTTGGATCGCCTTAGCAAGAATGACGCGCTGCTTGCCGATCCTCAATCAGACATTTCAAAACAACCCGCCTACGCGAAAAACCTGCATCGCTCGCGTGATGCTAAATTTTTGGTTGTAAAAGGAGTTTGCACGCATCTGGGGTGCTCGCCGACGCTGCGCAAGGAAATTGCCGCTGCCGATCTGGGCGCCGAATGGCCAGGCGGCTATTTTTGCCCGTGCCACCAATCCAAATTTGACTTGTCAGCGCGTGTTTTCAAGGGCATGCCAGCGCCCAAGAACCTGGAAGTCCCTCCCTACACGATCACCGGCACGACGCTGGTTATCGGCGACGAATCCCAAGCCTAGAGGTGCCTGAGCTATGTCATCCCCTGTGAAAACCGCGCCGGCCACCGGCGTACTCGGCCAGTTGCTTGCCTGGACTGACGCGCGCTTCCCGCTGAGCGCCGTGTGGAAGGCCTCCATGTCGGAGTATTACGCGCCGAAGAATTTCAATTTCTGGTACTACTTTGGCTCGCTCGCCCTGCTGGTTCTGGTGCTACAGATAGCCACCGGCATTTTGCTCACCATGAACTACAAGCCCGATGTCGCGCAAGCCTTTGCCTCGGTCGAATACATCATGCGTGACGTATCTGGAGGCTGGCTGATACGTTACATGCATTCCACCGGCGCCTCGATGTTTTTTATCGTCGTGTATCTGCACATGATGCGCGGGCTGATGTATGGCTCGTATCGCAAGCCGCGCGAACTGCTATGGATTTTCGGTTGCATGATTTATCTGGCGCTTATGGCCGAGGCGTTCTTCGGCTATCTTCTTCCCTGGGGGCAGATGTCATTCTGGGGCGCACAGGTCATTATCAACTTGTTTTCCACTATTCCCTTCATTGGCGACGACCTGTCGCTGTGGATTCGCGGCGATTACAACATTGGCGATGCGACCCTGAACCGTTTTTTTGCTTTCCATGTGATCGCTTTGCCGTTGGTGCTGCTCGGTCTGGTTGCGGCGCATCTGGTGGCGTTGCATGAAGTCGGCTCCAGCAATCCCGATGGCATAGAAATTCGAGACAAGCTCGACCCCAACACCGGCACGCCGCTGGACGGCATCCCCATGCACCCCTATTACACTATCAAGGATATTTTGGGCGTGGCGGTATTTCTTATCGTGTTTACCGTAATCATTTTTTTCCTTCCTGAGTTGGGCGGCTACTTTCTCGAGTACAACAACTTCGTCCCCGCCGATCCGCTCAAGACGCCTGAACACATCGCGCCGGTGTGGTATTTCACCCCCTATTACGCGATGCTGCGCGCCGTACCGTCGGAGCTGGCGAGTTTTCTTCCGGTGTCGCAGTTCTATGGCGTGTGCGTCATGGGGGCGGCCACCATGATTCTGTTCCTTCTGCCCTGGCTGGATCGCGGCAAGGTGAAGTCAGTGCGCTACCGCGGGCCGAAGTACAAAATGTGGCTTACCGCTTTTGTTATCAGTTTCCTGGTTCTCGGCTACCTCGGTGTGGTTCCCACAACGGTGTGGGGGCAGATGCCCAAAGTCTGGCCTTTTAACGGCATAGACGTGGCAACCCTGGTGGCGCGAATTTTGACTCTTATCTACTTCCTGTTTTTTATCCTCATGCCTTGGTATACCAAAAGCGATAAGGAAAAACCTGTGCCGGAGAGGCTGACATGGTAATGAAAAATATTATCCTGAAATTGCTGCTAGCAACCCTGCCATCAATGGCATTGGCCTCGGGCGGCGAAGTGCGGCTTGATCGTGCCCCGGTCAATCTGAATAACCAGGTTTCGTTACAGAGAGGCGCCAAATATTTCGTGAATTACTGTCTGAACTGCCACGCTGCCGCCTACATGCGCTACAGCAGACTGCAAGACCTGGGATTGAACGAACAGCAGATTAAAGACAATCTGATGTTCACCACCGACAAGATCGGCAACACCATGACTACGGCGTTGAACCCTGTCGACGCCAAAGACTGGTTTGG
>JAYWAM010000146.1:0-15979 GCA_043782425.1 Betaproteobacteria bacterium | reverse complement strand
GCGGCAATCTTCACTTGATATTGGCCCGCGTAAATTCCGGCGGCATCTAGCCCGACGCCGATTAATCCGCTGATTTTGTCTTTGCTATGCAGCAGCCGTTCCACACGCACGCGGTGCAGCAACGTGGCGCCGCCCGTGAGCGCGGCGGGAATAGTGGTGACCAGCATCGACAGCTTGGCGTTGATCGGGCAACCCACGCCGCAATAGCCCAGGTTCAGACAGTCTTTTACGTTGCGCTTGATGGCGGCGGATGGGATGCCGAGTTTTTCGCAGCCGCGCCGTAAGATGTCGTTATTCTCGTTCGGCGCTATCGGCCAGGGCGCGATGTTGAGGCGGCGCTCCATCATGGCAAACCACGGCGCCAGCGCCGCTTGCGTATAGTCAGCCAGGCCGTGCAGCGCTTGCCAGTGAGCGAGTGTCGGCGGCGGTGTGCGAAAACTCGAAGTCCAGTTCACTGTGGTCGATCCGCCTACACAGCGCCCCTGCAAAATGGTGATCGCTTTGTCCTGGGTTTTCCTGCCGGCCGATTCCTGGTAAAGCTGCGGATAGGCTTCGCGTTCCAGCATGCGAAAATCCGCAGAACTTTTTAGCGGACCTTCTTCCACAATAATGACGCTAAGCCCGGCTTTGGTCAGTATCTCCGCCGCCGTCGCGCCGCCTGCGCCGCTGCCGACAATCACCACATCGGCCTGTAGCACAAGATCGTTCGTCAAGCGCGCACCGTCGATGATTTTCCAGCCTTGATCGAGACCGATTTTGATGGGGTCGGGAAATTTCAGCATGCAAATATCAATTTCATATCAAAGAGAAAGTCATCCCCTCTCCCCGTTTTCGGGGAGAGGGTTAGGGTGAGGGGTGGCTGCACAACGATTAACACTTTTCACGTCTCAATGGTGAACGGCGGACCGGGGTAGCCAATCTTTTCCCATGCCAGCGGATTACCAAACCAGCACGCTTGAAGCAATTGCTTAAGAGCCTGATAGCCGCTTTGCAGCAGATCCAAGCGGCTGTTGCGCCAGTTTTCAAGAAATGCAGTGATCTCTACACTGCTGGCCTCGGGCCAGGGCTTCCACACTCCCGCAAACAGCGCGCGCGTGGGGGCGAAAGTGAGCAGGCTCAAAAGCTGCTGCACTTCCTCTTGCACGGCGGGTGAAAGCCCGGCGATGGCGCGATCCATAGCAGCGACGACTTCGTCAATCGCTATGGCGCGCGCGGTCGGCTCATCAGGCAGGCTGCCCGCGAGCATCACCGGCGCGAGCGCACTAATCAATTGCGCGGATTTGCTGTCCAGTACACGCAATTCCAGCAAACCCTGTGAGGCGCCCAAGGGCTGCTGCGCAAAACGCGCAAAGGTCAGCAAAGCGGCGCCAGCAACGCCCGCTTTCAGGAAACGGCGGCGGGAGGACGAATCCATCATCAGCGCAGCATCATCTTGATGAGCGCTGCAAAGCGCTTGCCGAAGGGCGGGTGAAATAGTTTCAAACCGTTATAACGGCTTTGACGGAATACCGGTTTTAACTTGGAAAAAGTCTCGAAGCCGAAGCGCCCGTGATAGTGGCCCATGCCGCTTGCGCCGACGCCGCCAAAAGGCAAATGGTCTTGCGCGATGTGCATGATGGTTTCGTTGATGCTCACGCCGCCGGAAATAGTTTCGTTGAGCACGCGCTCAATGGCGCTGGGCTCATAGCCGAAATAATAAAGCGCCAGCGGGCGCGCATGGCGCTTTACATAGCCGATTGCTTCGTCAAGCGATTGGTAACTCAGCACTGGCAGCAGCGGCCCGAAAATCTCCTCCTGCATGAGGCGCATAGTGTCGTTGACCTGCGTCACAATTGTGGGAGGAAGTTTATTGCTACTAGAAAAAATTTCGTTTGCCGGGTTCAGCTCCACCACGACCGCGCCCTGGTCGCGTGCGTCTTCCAGATAGCTCGCTAGTCTTTGCTTATGGCGTAGGTTGACGATCGCGGTGTAATCCGCGTTGTCTTTAAGGGTGGGATAGAGCTGGGCTACCGCAGCTTTTGCCGCAGCGATAAATTCATCCTCGCAACCGCGCGGCAGCAACACATAATCGGGCGCGATGCAGGTTTGTCCGGCGTTCAGGCATTTGCCGAATAGGATACGTTGCGCCGCCAGCGCAATAGGGAAATCAGTGCCGACTATTGCGGGGGATTTGCCGCCCAGTTCAAGCGTTAGCGGCGTGAGGTTCTCGGCGGCAGCGCGCATCACCTGGCGGCCCACTTGCGTGGCGCCGGTAAACAATAAATGATCGAAGGGCAGGGCGGTGAAAGCTTTGCCGGTTTCTGGCCCGCCATTAATCACGCTGATCGGGCCGGAAGGGAAATACCTGGCGATCAATTGGGCGAACAGCTCAGCGGTATGCGGCGTGAACTCGGACATCTTCAGCATTACGCGATTTCCCGCAGCGAGCGCCGATACTAGCGGGCCCACGGCAAGTAAGATGGGATAATTCCACGGCGCGATAATACCAACTACGCCCAGCGGCTGAGAGCGCAATTCGGTGCGCGCGGGTATGAACCACAGTGCAGCCCAGGCACGTTGTGGCTTCATCCAAGTCTTGATGTGTTTCAGCGCGTGCTTGATGGCTTGCAGCGCAGGGAACAACTCCAATAACTGCGTTTCATGTGCAGAACGATGGCCAAAATCCTTGCTGATGGCCGCTGCGATGACGCTCACGTTTTCGCACAGCAAACGTTGCAATACCTTGAGATGCGTGCTGCGCAGCGCGCAATCAGGCGCAGGCGCGGCGGCTAGCGCGGATTGATGCGCAAGAAAAATGCTTTCGAGCTGCGCTTTGGAAGTTTCGAGGGGAGGGGAGGCGAGATCCAATTGCGCTATCCAGTAGGTGAGCGGTGGAGAACGATGGAGAATAAATGAACAGTTTAGAGCATTGCCTCTAAAATACCCTCTTCGGGACTCGTTCTCTCAGAAAAAATCTTCAATATGCCGGATCACTTACAAGACGGAATGCTCGCGCATTTATCAAAACTACAGTCTTTGCGCGGTGCTGGCGTACAGGATGCCGCATTCCGCTCGCAGTTGCTGACTCTAAAGCATTGGCAGAGCGAGCGCCTGGCGCACACCTATGCCGATTTATCGGCGCAGACACGCTATGCACCGGCGGTGGATTACTTCCTCAATGATCTCTATGCTGCAAAAGATTTCGCACAACGCGATGCAGAAATGATCCGCATTTATCCCACGCTGAAAAAATTGCTACCGCAATCCATGGTTGAAACGGTCGGGTTGGCGCTGGAACTCGATGCGCTGACCGAAGAGCTGGATCAGGAGCTAACGCGGCAGGTGTTCGCGCAAGGTAACAGCTTTACCGAGGCGCGTTACCTTGAGGCTTTTCGGCGCTGCAGCAGCGAAGTACAGCGCCTACGCCAGGTGAAGTTGGTTGATGAGGTGGGTAAAAGACTGGACGCAGCGGTCGGCAAGCCCTTTATTTATTCAACGCTTAAACTTTTGCGCCGACCTGCAAAGCTTTCAGGCCTGGGGGAACTGCAACAATTCCTTGAGCACGGATTTACCGCATTTCGTCACATGAACGGCGCGCAGGAATTTCTTGCGACCATCGTGCAGCGCGAGAGCCAAATCATCAAGAGGATTTTTTCCGGCCACCGTTCGCCTTTTTCTCTGCTTTAGCCTCTAACTGCGGCGTTTAGCCGTGGCCTTGGGTGTTGCGGCGAGCGCCGCGTCCAGTTGTTCGTTCACGGCTCTTTCAATGGGACCCTTCATGGCTTTGAGCAGAAAGCCAAGAGTCACCTCAAGCGTTACATCCGTTTCGCTAATGGTCACATGCCCGGAAACGCCAGGCCGGTCAAAATGCAGCGTGTCGCCATCCCAATCGCCCGACAGGCCGAACTGCTGGCCCAGCTTGTCCGCCATTTTATCTGCGGCGGCGTGGGCTGCCTTCAGGCCAAGTTGATGCTTACGATTTAATTTGATGTCCGCCATGCGTGGCTCTCCGGTCATTTTGGTGAAAGAGTAGCACATAGTTTTTTTCGTTGGCAAAAAAAGCGCGGGATGGCTACAGGTAGCGCAATACTTCTCCTGGTGTCTCTACGACGCCATCTGCACCCCAGTCTCTGGGATGGGATGTGACACCCAGATAGCCATATTGCACGGCTACGGAGCGCATGCCAGCCGCAGTGGCGGCCTGAATGTCGCGTTCATCGTCGCCGACGTAAAGCCCGGTGTGCGGCGGCATGCCGAGCAGTGTCATGGCGTGTAGTAGTGAATCCGGGTGGGGTTTGGCGCGCGCCACACTATCGCCGCAAACGATGCAGGCGGCGCGTTGATCGATGTTTAATTGACGCACTAAGGGCAGGGTGAAGCGCGCCGCCTTATTGGTGACTATGCCCCACAGGATTGCGCGTCGTTCAAGCTCTGCAACCAGTTGCATCATGCCAGGGAAAATAACGCTTTCAACGCACACATGCTGCTCGTAAAAATCGAGGAAAGCGTCGCGTAGCGTATCAAAACGTGGCTCTTCGGGGGCGATGCCAAATCCCACGCCTAGCATGCCGCGCGCGCCGCCCGAAACATAGGGGCGGATGTCGGTCTGGGGTAGGTCGGGTAGTCCGTTCAGGGCACGCACATGATTGAGCGCACGCGCCATGTCTGGCGCTGTATCGGCAAAGGTGCCGTCGAGATCAAACAGTACCGCGCGCGTTTTTCGCGGCGTTGCGCCGTGAGCTAAATTACCCGTCATCAGGCGCCTGAAAGCTCTGTCGGTTTGCGAAAACCCATGATGTAATTCACGCTCACATTAGCGTTAAGAGAATAAATCTTGGTGAGGGGATTGTAGGTCATGCCGATGATGTCCGCTGCCTCAAGGCCCGCATCACGGCACATGCGCGCGAGTTCGGCGGGCTGGATAAAACGCGCATAGTCGTGCGTGCCTTTGGGCAGCAGATTCAGAACATATTCCGCGCCGATAATGGCGAGCAGATACGACTTGGGATTGCGGTTGAGCGTGGAGCAATACACCCATCCCCCCGGTTTGGCTAGCGCAGCGCAGGCGCGCACCGTGCTTGCCGGGTCGGGAACGTGCTCGAGCATTTCCATGCAGGTGACAATATCGAAACTGGCGGGCTGCACCTGCGCCATGTCCTCTGCCGAGATCAGTTGGTATTCGACCTGCTGACCACTTTCCAGTAAATGCAGTTGCGCCACCTTGAGCGGTTTTTCGGAAAGATCAATGCCGGTGACACTGGCGCCGCGCGCCGCCATGCTTTCGGCGAAGATGCCTCCACCGCATCCCACGTCGATAATTTTCTTGCCCTTGATGCCGCCGGTTTTTTTCTCTACATGGGCCAAACGCAGCGGGTTGATGTCGTGCAACGGCTTGAATTCGCTGTTGGGGTCCCACCAGCGCGCGGCGAGCGCGCCAAATTTTTCCAGCTCGGCCGGATCGGCATTCAGGGTTTGATGCGTGCTTTCCATAATCTCGCCTTGGCTTTAATTTCCAGTTCGTCCATACCGGTGAGAGTCCCGTTGTCTAGCAGCAGTTCCCCATCGACCCAGACATGGCTGACGTTTTCACGCGCGCATGCATAAACAATGTGTGAAATGACATCGAAGCACGGCGCGCATTCGATAGATGATAAATCAATGGCGGTCAGATCGGCGCGCTTGCCCGCCACAATCGATCCAATCTGCTCATCCAGGCCGAGTGCGCGTGCCGCGTTGAGCGTTGACATGGCTAGCGCCTGGGCGGCGGGAAGCGCAGCGGCATCGCCCGATACGCCCTTAGCGAGCAGTGCAGCGAGGCGCATTTCAGCCAGCATGTCGAGGCGGTTGTTGCTGGCTGCACCGTCGCTGCCGATACCGACGTTTACACCGGCCTGTAGCAGCGCTTGAATAGGCGCAAAGCCGCTCGCCAACTTGAGATTGGAAGCAGGGCAGTGGGCAACGTGTGCGCCGTGTTGCGCCAGCAGCGCGATTTCATGCGGCGTCAGATGCACTGCATGCACTGCGATGAGATTGGGGCCGAGCAGGCCGAGGCGTTCCATGCGCGCCAGGGGGCGCATGCCATATTGTTTTTCGCTTTGTGCGATTTCGTCCAGCGTTTCGTGCAAGTGGATGTTGACGGGAATATCCAGTTCGCCCGCCAACGTCACGATATGCTCAAAGCTGCGATCTGACACGGTGTAAGGCGCATGCGGCGCCAGCGTAAAACCCAATAACGCTGCGCCGCTAAACTGATCACGTGTCGCCAGACCCTTGTTGATATAGCTGTCAGCATCGGCCGCATAGGTTGAGGGGAACTCTAAGACGACCACGCCCAGCATGGCGCGCATGCGCGCCGCCAGAGCCGCGCGCGCTGTGGCTTCGGGAAAAAAATACATGTCGTTAAAGCAGGTCACGCCGCCACGCAACATTTCTGCGCACGCCAGCAGGCTGCCGTCGTAGACAAATTCGTCGCTGACATGCTTGCCTTCGCTAGGCCAGATGTGGTCTGACAACCAGTTCATGAGCGGCAGATCATCGGCCAGGCCGCGCATCAAGGTCATGGCGGCGTGGGTGTGCAGATTGATCAGCCCGGGAATCAAAACATGATCGGCAAGTGAGACATGATGTTTGGCCGCGAATTTTTCGCGCGCCACGCTCTCAGGCAAAACATCGATGATTTTACCCAGATTGACGGCGATAGCATGGTGTTCAAGAACCACGCCTGCGGGCTCGACCGGCACTATCCAACGCGCGGCGATGAGGGTGTCTATGGTCTGCATGATTTAATAAACGATTTCCCCTCTGTGTTCCTCTGTGACATCTGTAGATCATTCACTTTTCATCGCACTCAAAAACAAAAAAGCCCCGTTGCGGGGCTTTTTTGCCATTACTGACTTGCGACAAAGTTACTGTCTGACGCCTTTGAACTCGACATCAACGCGACGGTTCTTAGCGCGGCCATCTTTAGTCTTGTTGCTCGCGACTGGCTGGGTTTCACCTTTGCCCAGAGTCGTGATCTTGTTACCCGGCACGCCTTTGCTGACCAGATAATCTTTCACGGCGTTAGCGCGGCGCTCAGAAAGTTTCTGGTTATATGCATCGGTGCCGATCGAATCGGTATGGCCGGTGGCGATAATCATATCCACGTCCACGCCCTTCATCTTGGCGATGGCGTCATCAAGACTCTTCTTGCCATCAGGTTTCACCACCGATTTGTCGAAGTCGAACAGCGCTTCGGCCTGGATGGTGATCGATTGTTTCACTGATTCAGGTGCAGGCTTGGCAGGGGTTGCGGGCGGTGCAGGCTCTGCTGGTGTGGCGGGCGCTGCCGGGGTAGCGGGTTTTGGTTCTGCCTTTTTCTCCGAACAGTCGGGATGCATAATGCCCGAGGTCTGAACACAGTTGCCGGAAGCATCACGAACCGGGGTGCCAGCCGAATCGGTTAACACCGGATAATCAACGGCAACGGCAAGTCCCGTGCCCAGAGCGAATGCAGCGATACCAAAAGCGAGTTTGCTGATCGCGGAAATTTTCATGTCGTACTCCCAAGAGAAAAAAAGATTTATGTCATTGCGAAAACTGATTGTGCCTAGGCAAGCTTTTAAAACCAAACAAATCATACACGATAGAAGATTTTCTGCACAACAGGGTTTCGCGTTTTTACAACAAATAGGGGCGCCATGTTGTGAAACCGCAACATGACTTCCTGCCTAATCTCCAGTGGTTTTGGCCTCATCATTGTGCTAAAATCGAATGTTATTCCGCAACAATAATCATTTTAAATCAGGATGTTAACCATTTATGGATCAGTTCGCCAAAGAAACTATTCCCATCAGCATAGAAGAGGAAATGCGCACTTCCTACCTCGATTACGCCATGAGTGTGATTGTGGGACGGGCGTTGCCGGACGTGCGTGACGGCTTAAAGCCAGTACATCGGCGTGTCTTATGGGGTATGCACGAACTATCAAACCATTGGAACAAAGCGTACAAGAAATCCGCACGCGTGGTGGGTGATGTGATGGGTAAATATCATCCGCACGGAAACCTTGCGATCTACGACACCATCGTGCGTATGGTGCAGGATTTTTCGCTGCGCTATCCGCTTATAGATGGTCAAGGCAACTTTGGCTCAGTGGACGGAGACAACGCAGCAGCGGACCGTTATACCGAAATCCGCATGACCAAAATTGCGCACGAGTTGCTGGCCGATATTGATTCTGAAACTATCGACTTTGGCCCCAACTATGATGGCAGCGAGCACGAACCGCTGATTCTACCGGCGAAGTTTCCCAACCTACTGGTCAATGGTTCATCAGGTATCGCCGTGGGTATGGCAACCAACATTCCGCCGCACAATCTCAACGAGGTGATCGATGCTTGCCTGGCGACGCTGCACAACCCTGCTATCGACATTGAAGAATTAATCAAGCTGGTTCAAGCGCCGGATTTCCCCACGGCTGGAATCATTTACGGCCTCGAAGGCGTACGCGATGGTTATCGTACTGGTCGCGGGCGCGTCATCATGCGCGCGCGTACTCATTTCGAGGATCTCGAAAAAGGCGGGCGTCAAGCCATCATCATCGACGAGCTGCCTTATCAAGTGAACAAGGCGACGCTGCTGATAAAAATCGCCGAGCTGGTGCGTGACAAAAAACTTGAAGGCATTTCAGATTTGCGTGATGAATCTGACAAGTCCGGCATGCGCGCTGTGATCGAACTCAAGCGCGGCGAAGTCGCGGAGATTGTGCTCAACAATCTCTACAAGATGACGCAGATGCAGGACACCTTTGGCATGAACATGGTGGCGCTGGTTGACGGCCAGCCGCGCCTGCTCAATCTCAAGCAATGCCTCGATGCCTTCCTGCGCCACCGGCGTGAAGTGGTCACGCGCCGCACCGCTTTCGAATTGCGCAAATCGCGTGACCGCGGCCACATTCTTGAAGGTCTGGCGGTTGCGTTGTCCAATGTGGATGAAATCATTGCGCTGATAAAGGCCGCCGCAACGCCTGCGGTCGCCAAAGAACAATTGATGGGCAAGGTATGGCGCTCCACTCTGGTCGAAGAAATGCTTATGCGCGCCTCGGCTGATGCGTTTCGTCCCGATAATCTTCCCAAGGAATTCGGGCTTTCCGCACAGGGTTACCGGCTTTCTGAAGTTCAGGCGCAGCGTATTCTCGAAATGCAGTTGCAGCGTCTCACCAATATGGAGCAGGACAAGATCGTCGCCGAGTACAAAGAAGTCATCGCGCGCATCGAGGACCTGCTCGACATTCTCGCCAAACCCGAGCGTGTGACACAAATCATTGGCGATGAGCTGACGGAAGTGAAGCAACAGTTTGGTGACAAGCGCCGCAGCGAAATTGTGGTCAATGGTCAGGAAATGTCCATGGAGGATCTGATCGCTTCCGAAGAAGTGGTCGTGACCCTGTCGCACAGCGGCTATATCAAATACCAGTCGCTCGATGAATACCGCACGCAGAAGCGCGGCGGGCGCGGCAAGCAGGCCACCGCCACCAAGGAAGACGACTTTATCGAAACCCTGTTCATGGCGAACACGCATGACTACGTGCTGTGTTTTTCCAATAAAGGACGTGTTTATTGGGTCAAGGTGTATGAAATGCCGCAGGGCTCGCGCGCCTCGCGCGGCAAGCCGATTGTCAATCTGCTCCAGCTTGCCGATGGCGAAAAAATCAGCGCGGTGTTGCCGGTCAAAGAGTTTTCGCAAGACCAGTATGTGTTTTTCGCCACCTCGGACGGCACGGTAAAGAAAACCGCTTTGGCCGAATTCTCCAATCCGCGTAAGGCAGGCATTATTTCCATTGCGCTCGACGCTGGCGACAACCTCATCGGCGTGGCGCTCACCGACGGCAAGCATGACGTGATGCTGTTTTCCGATGAAGGCAAGGCGGTGCGCTTTGATGAGAACGACGTGCGGGCAGTGGGGCGCGATACGCGCGGCGTGCGCGGCATGAATCTCAGCAAAGGCGGCAAAGTGATTTCCATGCTGGTCGCTGAAGACGAGCAGCAATCGGTGCTTACCGCAACAGAGAACGGTTTTGGCAAGCGCACCTCGATCGTCGAATACACGCGCCACGGTCGCGGCACGCAAGGCATGATAGCCATCCAGACCAGTGCACGCAACGGCAAGGTGGTCGCGGCGACGCTGGTGCGCAGCGATGATGAGATCATGATGATTACCACCGGCGGCGTGTTGATCCGCACCAAGGTCAAACAGATTCGCGAAATGGGCCGTTCGACACAAGGTGTGACATTGATTAATCTGGATGCTGGCCAGAAGCTTTCCGGCTTGCAAAAAATTGTTGAAACCGATGGCGAAGAAGGGGAATAAAAATGAAGCGCGTTTATAATTTTTCAGCCGGCCCATCAGCCCTCCCGACGGAGGTGCTGGAGCAGGCCAAAGAAGAATTGCTGGATTTCCGCGGCAGCGGCATGTCAGTGATGGAAATGAGTCACCGCGGAAAAATGTTTTTAGAGGTTGCACACGAAGTTGAGGCGGATTTCCGCGCCTTGCTTTCCATTCCGACGAATTACAAAGTGCTTTTTTTACAAGGCGGCGGCAAGGGCGAGTTTGCTTTTGTTCCCCTTAACTTGCTGCGCGGAAAATCCACTGCCGACTATGTGAACACCGGGAGCTGGTCTTCAGGCGCCATCAAGGAAGCGCGCAAATATTGCGAAGTAAATGTGGCGGCATCGAGCGAAGATCGCCGTTTCACCTACATTCCCGCGCAAAGTGAATGGCGCCTTTCCGCCGACGCGGCCTACGTGCATATTTGCAGCAATGAGACCATACACGGCGTCGAGTATTTCTGGACACCGGCAACGGGGAATGTGCCGCTGGTGGCCGACATGTCGTCAAACATCCTGTCGCGACCGCTCGATGTAGCAAAATTTGGCTGCATCTACGGCGGTGCGCAAAAAAACATCGGCCCATCGGGGCTGACATTTGTGGTGGTGCGCGAAGACCTGCTAGGTGGCGCGCATGTGCATACGCCTTCGGTGTTTGACTTTACCCAGCAAGTCAACAACGAGTGGATGCTCAACACGCCACCGACCTTTGCCGTTTACCTTGCGGGGCTGACTTTCAAGTGGTTGAAGAAGCAGGGCGGGGTGGCGGGCATAGAAAAAGTCAATATTGAAAAGGCAAAATTGCTATACGCCTGCATTGATTCGTCTGCCGGGTTTTATACCAATCCTGTCGCGCACGCGGACCGTTCACGCATGAATGTGCCGTTTGTGCTGCGCGACAAGGCGCTTGACGCGGCGTTTCTGGAAGAGGCGCAGGCTGCGGGACTGGCCGGACTAAAGGGACACAAGTCAGTAGGCGGCATGCGTGCGTCGATTTTCAACGCCGTATCGCTTGACGCAGTAAAGGCGTTGGTGAATTTTATGAATGACTTTGCCGCGCGGCGCGCTTGATTTTTTCATGGCTGACGAACTAACCAAGCTGCGCGACCAAATTGACGCGCTCGACGCCGAAATCCTCAAGCGCCTCAACGAGCGCGCCGCCTTAGCGCGCGAAATCGGCGCGCTCAAGAGCGGTACAGCCTATCGTCCCGAGCGCGAAGCGCAGGTGTTGCGGCGCATTCAAAAACTCAACGCGGGACCGCTGTCGAACGAAACTGTAGCGCGCCTGTTTCGAGAAATCATGTCGGCCTGCCTGGCGCTCGAAAGACCCATCACTGTTTCCTACCTCGGGCCGGTCGGCACCTTCAGCGAAAAGGCGGCGCTGAAACATTTTGGTGAAGGCGCGGTGACGCTTCCTTGTTCCAGCATCGACGAGGTTTACCGCGCGGTGGAATCGGGTGCTGCCGATTTCGGCATTGTTCCGATTGAAAATTCAACTGAAGGCGCGGTAGGACGCTCGCTCGATTTGATGCCGCAATCGCCGCTGAATATTTGCGGCGAGGTGCTGATGCGCATACATCATCACTTGATGAGCAAGGACGCGACCGATTTTAAGTCGATCAAGCGCGTATTCTCTCACGGCCAATCGCTAGCACAGTGCCACGAGTGGCTTAACAAAAATCTGCCGCATGTCGAACGCATTGCGGTGGCGTCCAATGCCGAGGCGGCGCGGCGCGCAGCCGAAGAGCCGGACAGCGCAGCGGTAGCAGGCGGGATGGCGGCCGAGCATTATGGCTTGACGCTGCTCGCCAGCAATGTCGAGGACGAGCCTAACAACACCACGCGCTTTCTGGTCATCGGCGAGTACCAGCCGCAGCAGTCGGGCAGGGACAAAACTTCGCTGGTGCTGTCGGCCAAGAACAAAGCTGGTGCGGTGTATGAAATGCTCACGCCCTTCGCGCAGCGTGGTGTGTCCATGACCAAATTCGAATCGCGTCCGTCGCGCGTGGCGATCTGGGAGTATCTGTTTTTCGTGGATATAGAAGGCCATCGCAACGACGCGCATGTCGCCGCGGCGCTGACGCAGCTCGAGACCATCGCCGGATATGTCAAGGTGCTGGGATCGTATCCACAGGCGGTTTTGTAGCTAATGCAGTGCATCATAAATAATAGGATTTATCACCCAGTTTTGTCGTTCCCGTGAAAACGGGAATCCATTTTTTGCTAACAGAACATGGATTCCCGTTTTCACGGGAATGACAAATCAGGACTTGTTCAGAGATTCCCTAAATCAAACAGCGACCAAAAATATATGAACCTGCGTGACCTGGCCCCCGCCTATATCCGCGACATCGCGGCCTATCAACCCGGCAAACCCATCTCTGATTTAGCGCGCGAGTTGGGCATGGCCGAAGCCGACATTATCAAGCTCGCTTCCAACGAGAACCCGCTCGGCCCCTCTCCCAAAGCGCTCGCCGCCATCGCCAAAGCGTTGCCCGAGCTGGCGCTCTATCCAGACGGCAATGGCTTTGCGCTCAAGCAGGTGATCGCGCGCAAATTTGCTGTCGGTATGCAGCAGATCTTGCTGGGCAATGGCTCCAACGATGTGCTCGAGCTGGCGGCGCGCACTTTTTTGAAAGCGGGCGATTCAGCGCTGTACTCGCAACACGCATTCGCCGTGTACGCTCTGGCGACCCAGGCAGTCGGCGCGCGCGGCATTGAAGTGGCGGCGAAGGGATATGGCAATGATCTCGAGGCCATGCTGGCTGCGATTGAGCCGGACACGAAAATTGTTTTCCTCGCCAATCCCAACAATCCCACCGGCACTTTTGTACCCGCAAGTGCGCTGCACGCTTTTCTCAAGCGCGTTCCGAGCAAGGTGCTGGTGATGATGGACGAGGCCTATTGCGAATATCTTCCTGCCGAGGTTGCGTACAACAGCGTGCCGTGGTTGAAGGAATTTCCCAATCTGCTGATTGCACACACGCTCTCCAAAGCGTATGGACTGGCGGGGCTGCGCATCGGCTTCGGCTTCGCCGCACCTGAACTGATTGATTTGATGAACCGCGTGCGCCAGCCTTTCAATGTCAATCATCTCGCGCTGGTGGCGGCAACTGCAGCGCTGGATGATGACGCCTTTATTAAACAAAGCCGCGAGACCAATCGCAACGGCCTCAAGTTTCTTTGCGCCGAATTTGACAAGCGCGGCATTACCTATATTCCCTCGTACGGCAATTTCATCACCTTCAAGATAGACCGCGCCGACGCGGTGTTCAAAGCGCTACTGTTGCAAGGCGTCATCGTGCGCTCCATCGCCGCTTACGGCATGCCGCAGCATTTGCGCGTTACCGTCGGCACGCAGGCGCAGAACCAACGCTTCCTCGCCGCGCTTGACGGCGCAGTGCGCACCTGATGCTAAAGCGCGTCGCCATCATCGGCGTCGGCTTGATCGGCGGCTCGTTTGCGCTGGCGTTAAAACGCGCCGCGTGCGTGGAGCGCATTGTTGGTGTGGGACGCAATGCGGGCAATCTGCGCAAGGCTGTCGAGCTTGGCGTCATTGATGAAATCGCTGCTGACGTAGGCAACGCGGTGCGTGGCGCGGATTTCGTGCTGGTCGCCACGCCAGTGCGGCAGATGCAAAGCGTGCTGAGCGCATTGGCGCCGCATCTTGCCGCCAACGCGGTGCTCACCGATGCGGGCAGCACCAAGCAGGATGTGGTGGCGGCAGCGCGTGCCGCGCTGGACGCGCGCATCGCACAGTTTGTTCCCGGCCATCCTATCGCCGGGCGCGAAAAATCTGGCGTGAGCGCCGCGCAGGCCGATCTGTATGTCGAACGCAATGTCGTTTTGACGCCGCTTGCCGAAAACACGCCACAAAGCGTGGAGCGCGTGCGTCAGACATGGTTGGCGTGCGGCGCAAAAGTATCCGAGATGGATGCGGCGGCGCACGATGCGGTGTTTGCCGCCATCAGCCATCTGCCGCACATGCTTGCCTATGCGCTGGTTGATGACATCGCCAAACGCGCCAATGCCGCTGAACTGTTTTCGTTTGCCGCGGGCGGTTTCCGCGATTTCACGCGCATCGCTTCGAGCTCTCCCGAAATGTGGCGTGATATCGCCTTGAACAATCGCGCTGCGCTGCTTGCGGAAATCGACGCCTACCAGGCGAAGTTGGTGGAGTTGCGCGCCATGATAGCCACGTCCGACGCCGCCGCACTTGAAACCCTGATGAGCGACGCGCGCCAGGCGCGCGATGCCTGGCTGGTGCGCTTTGAGGGGCAGGGGCAAACACTCGCTTCGCCCGAATGATGGAATATCTCGATCTCGCGCCTATCAGCAGTGTGGCGGGCACGGTGGTGCTACCCGGCTCGAAAAGTATTTCCAACCGCGTGCTGTTGCTCGCGGCGCTGGCCGAGGGCGGCAGCACGGTGCGCGGATTGCTGCACTCTGACGATACCGAGGTGATGCTGAATGCACTGCGCGCGCTGGGGATTCGCATTGAAAATCTGGGCGCGCAGAACTACAGCGTCAGCGGCGCCAATGGCGCTTTTCCAGTCAAGCAGGCGCAATTATTTTTGGGCAACGCGGGCAGCGCTTTTCGTCCGCTCACTGCGGCTCTCGCCTTGTCGGGCGGCCACTACTTGCTGTCGGGTGTGGCGCGTATGCACGAGCGCCCGATTGGCGATCTGGTTAGTGCGTTGAACGCTGCCGGTGCGCGCATTCAGTACAGCGGCAATGAGGGATTCCCGCCGCTCGAGATTTTCCCCGCGACACTCGATAACCATGCGGAAATTACAGTGCGCGGCGACATATCGAGTCAGTTTCTTACCGCATTGCTGATGGCGTTGCCGTTGTGTGCGCGCCAGAGCGAGCGGCCTATCATTATTCGTGTCAGCAGCGAATTGATTTCCAAACCCTACATTGAAATCACTCTCAACCTGATGGCGCGCTTTGGTGTTCATGTGGAACGCAACGGCTGGAGCATGTTTCACATTCCAGCAGGCCAGTTCTACTGCGCGCCGGGCGAAATTGATGTGGAAGGCGATGCTTCCTCGGCTTCGTATTTTCTCGCCGCCGGTGTCATCGGCGGTGGCCCGGTGCGCGTCGAGGGAATCGGCAGGAACAGCATCCAGGGCGACGTGCGCTTTGCTGAAGTGCTGGAGCAATTGGGCGGCGAGATCACCTATGGCGATAACTGGATTGAAGCGCGCCGCGGCGCGGGTGCGCTACGCGCCGTAAATGCCGATTTGAATCACATTCCCGACGCCGCCATGACGCTTGCTGTGGCGGCGTTGTTCGCCCAAGGCACAACGACCATACGCAATATTGCAAGCTGGCGCGTGAAGGAAACGGATCGCATCGCCGCAATGGTCAACGAACTGCAAAAATTAGGCGCAAAGGTCGAAGCCGGCATTGACTACATCCGCATCACCCCGCCTGCCGCCTTTCCTGCCGCGCCTGCCGCCATAGATACCTACGACGATCACCGCATGGCAATGTGTTTTTCCCTGGCGGCCCTAGGCGGTGTTCCGGTGCGTATCAATGATCCGCAATGCGTGAACAAGACCTTCCCTGGGTACTTCAACGAACTACAGCGGATAGCCAAAAGGTAGGATGGGTTGAGCGTAGCGATA
>JAYWAM010000145.1:0-15995 GCA_043782425.1 Betaproteobacteria bacterium | reverse complement strand
CAGCGTATGTCGTTATCTACTTGTTCAATGCAGGACTCTTCAAGCTTGTGGCCGCAACAGACGCGGCGCCGCTCCTGGCACAAGCTCTGTGTCTGCCTGTGGTTGCGCTATTCTCATTTTTTTTGTTCAAGTTTCACGTGTTCAAAGGCTAGTTCAAATGCGCAAGACCATCAGTATCTTGTCTCTATGCTTTCAACGAAGAGGCGAGTCGGGAGCGCTACGAGATGATGAGATGGAGCATGTGCGCCTTATTGTCGTATTGTGTACACTCAAGCAAGTAAACGAAAAGTTAAAACCATGTCAATAAAAAAAGCACTCATCACCGGCATCACCGGCCAGGATGGCGCCTATCTTGCCCAGCTCCTGCTCGACAAGGGCTATACAGTTTACGGCGCGTACCGGCGCACCAGTTCGGTCAATTTCTGGCGTATCGAGGAACTCGGGGTTGCCTCGCATCCCAATCTAAACTTGATCGAATATGACTTGACCGACATAGGTTGCAGCATCCGTATGCTGGAGGAGACTGGCGTGACCGAGGTTTATAACCTGGCCGCCCAAAGCTTTGTTAGCGTCTCGTTTGAGCAGCCGACAACGACAGCACAAATCACCGGACTTGGCGCAGTGAGTCTCTTGGAAGGGATACGCATAGTCAACCCGAAGATCCGCTTCTATCAAGCCAGCACATCGGAAATGTTCGGCAAAGTCCAGACCATTCCGCAAGTTGAGGACACGCCCTTCTATCCGCGTAGCCCCTATGGCATTGCTAAACTCTATGCGCATTGGATGACGATAAATTATCGTGAGAGTTACGGCATCTTCGGCGCCAGCGGCATTTTGTTCAATCATGAGTCGCCATTGCGTGGCTTGGAATTTGTGACCCGCAAGATCACTGATGCTGTGGCGAAGATCAAGCTCGGAAAACAGGATTGCGTGGAGCTGGGGAATCTGGACGCCAAACGCGACTGGGGCTTCGCCAAAGAATATGTAGAGGGCATGTGGCGAATGTTGCAAGCGGAAGAGCCGGACACTTTCGTGCTGGCCACCAATCGATGCGAAACAGTACGCGACTTCGTGCGTATGGCGTTCAAGGGTGCTGGCATTAGGATCGAGTTTAAAGGCTCGGGTGAAAATGAAACCGCTATTGATACCGGTACGGGCAAAATAGTAGTGCGCATCAATCCCAAGTTCTACCGACCGGCCGAGGTAGAGTTGCTGATCGGCAACCCCGCCAAAGCTAAAGCAAAATTAGGCTGGGAGCCGAAGACCACATTGGAGCAGTTGTGCCAGATGATGGTCGAAGCTGATTTGCGGCGCAACCAGCAAGGCTTTTCGTTCTGACATGCGTGTACTGGTTACCGGACTGGATGGGTTTACCGGGCACTATGTGCAACGAGAGCTGGAAGAACACAATCATGATGTGGTCGGCTTAAAAGCCGATCTCACCAATCCAGAAGCCGTAATGAAGGATGTGCAGTCCCTTCAGCCAGAGGCTGTTATTCACTTGGCGGCTATTTCTTTCGTGGGGCATGGCGATGCCAATGCTTTCTATCGGGTAAATCTGATGGGAACGCGAAATTTGCTCGAGGCCGTGGCGACGCAGGCGCACAACGTGGAGTGCGTATTGCTGGCCAGCAGTGCAAATGTTTACGGCAATTCCACAGAGGGAGTGTTGCACGAATCAGCATTACCGAATCCGGCGAATGACTATGCGGTCAGCAAATTGGCTATGGAGTATATGGCGCGCCTGTGGTTCGACCGGCTGCCGATTGTCATTACCCGGCCCTTCAACTACACCGGGGTCGGACAATCCGACACATTCTTGCTGCCCAAGATTGTGAGACATTTTCAGCGCAAAGCGACGTTAATCGAGCTGGGTAATCTCGACGTATTTCGAGATTTTAGCGATGTCCGCGCGGTGGCGAATGCTTATCGCAGGCTTGTCCAGGCTTGCCCGGTTGGCGAGACTATCAATGTCTGCTCCGGCAGAACACATTCCTTGCGAGAGGTGCTTACGATGGTGGAGGAGATCGCGGGTTACGACATCGAGGTGAAGGTCAATCCATCTTTCGTGCGGGCACATGAGGTGCGTTCGCTACAGGGTTCCGCCGAGCGCCTGCGCAGCATCATTGGCGAATGGGACACTCCGCCGTTGCGTGCAACACTGGAGTGGATGTATCGCTCGCCGCTGCAATGAAAGTCATGTTTGGTACGGATGCCATCCGCTATCCGCTAACCGGAATCGGGCGCTATGCCTACGAATTAGGATGTCGACTACCGAGCGCTGCTGACATTGAGGAGGTACTTTATTTCTGCGGCGGAAGAGTTCACCGTAAGTTGCCCGAGCAGCCATCTATCGGATTTGCAGCGCGCGCAGGCGCGCGCGCGCGGCGTTTTGCTGGAAGTTTGCCGATAATAGTCGAGGTGTTTGACCAATTTTCGACCCACATGCAAAAGCGATCACTGCGAAAGTTTCGCGATTATGTGTTCCACGGGCCTGCCTATTATTTACCGACCCACTGCGGACCCTGCGTTGCAACCTTCCACGACCTGTCAGTGTTCATGTGGCCCGAGTGCCACCCCGCATCGCGCGTGCGCTACATGCAGAAAAAGTTACCGCAGTCCATGAAGCGGGCGCATGTGCTATTGACAGATTCCGAGTTTACTCGCCAGGAAGTTTCCACTTATTTCGGCTGGCCGTTAAACCGGATTGTAGTGGCGCCGCTGGCTGCCTCGTCCGATTATCGGCCTATGGGCCAAGTTGAAACAGCCGCTGTTTTATCGAAATGGGGTCTGCGCTTTGGCGCCTATTCGCTCTTTGTAGGCACACTGGACCCGCGCAAGAATGTTGACATGCTGCTCGATGCGTATGAACGGATGCCTAATTCCTTAAGGGTACACATGCCCTTAGTTGTGGCAGGGTTTGAGGGCTGGATGAGTGAGCAGACAATCGCTCGATTGAGGGCGGGCGGACGCAACGGTTGGGCGCACTATCTTGGTTTTGTGGACGAGACATTATTGCCGGCTTTGTATGCAGGCGCTCGAGTATTTCTTTATCCATCCCGTTATGAGGGCTTCGGCCTGCCTGTGCTGGAGGCAATGGCCGCAGGTGCTCCGGTCATTTGTTCAAACGCCGCGTCCTTGCCCGAAGTGACGGGAGGGACCGATGGCGCAATGCTGGTAGCTTGCAACGATGCGGATGCCTTCCACGATGCATTGATACGTTCGCTGGAAGACGATGCGTGGTGCGCTGCCGCCCGCGATCGCGGCTTGGCGCGCGCGAAACATTTTTCCTGGGACAAAACGGTTGCGGCAACTCTAACGGCTTATAAGCTGGCCGGCCAGTGAAGGCATCGCAGATTAATGTTCCGGCCGGCAAATAGTGCACACTCCTGGTTTCAGGTCGAATTCGTAGGGTGGATTAAGCGAAGCGAATCCACCGTGTTTTCGGCTACCCATGTTTTCCTGAGTATGATTTTATGAGAGTGCTGCATTTTTACAAGTCATGCCTCCCGGACACGATGGGAGGCATCGAACAGGTCGTCCATCAAATCGCCAAGGGCGCAAGCACATTGGGCGTTGAGTCGGACGTCCTTGCGCTCACCACCCAGAACGTGCCGGAAACCATTGAGTTCGATGGCTACCGGTTGCATCGCGCGAAGCTCGACTTTCAGATTGCCTCGACTGGTTTTTCTATTTCTGCATTTTCGCGCTTCGCAGCATTGGCCAGCAGGGCGGACGTCATTCACTACCACTTCCCATGGCCATTCATGGATGTGGTGCATTTTGCAACGCGGGTGAAAAAGCCGACGCTGGTGAGCTATCAATTGGACATTGTTCGCCAAAAACATTTGCTCAAACTTTATCGCCCCTTGATGCACAAGTTTCTGGCGAGCATGGATCGCATTGTGGCCACCTCCCCGAATTATCTGGCGACCAGCGAAGTGTTGCAGAAGTTTGCGCACAAGGTCAGCGTGATTCCGAATGGCCTGGATAAGGCCACCTATCCCCGGCCCGCGCCGCATCGGCTACAGCACTGGCGCGAGAGACTCGGCCCGAAGTTTTTCTTGTTTGTTGGGGTGATGCGTTACTACAAGGGGCTGCATATTTTGCTGGAGGCTGTGCAAGGGACCGCCTACCCCATTGTGATTGTGGGAACCGGCCCAATGGAGCAGGAATTGAAAGCACAGGCGGTGCAGCTCGGCTTACGCAATATCCACTTCCTGGGACGCCTAGCTGATGAGGATAAAGTCGCGCTGCTAACGCTATGCTATGGCGTTGTTTTTCCTTCGCATCTGCGCTCCGAGGCTTTTGGCATCTCGCTGCTCGAAGGCGCGATGTACGGTAAGCCGCTGATCTGCTGCGAGATCGGCACCGGCACCACCTTCATCAACATCGGCGCTGAGACGGGGCTGGTAGTTCCACCTAGTGACCCAGCGGCGCTGCGCCAAGCGATGCAGTATCTGTGGGAGCATCCAGAAGAAGCGGCACAAATGGGCAAGCATGCCGAGGAGCGCTATTGGAAACACTTTTCGGCTGAGCAGATGGTGAGGTCCTATGTCGATTTGTATGGAGACTTGGTGAGAAATCACCAGTGCTGAATTTCACTAAATTCTGGCCCGATAGGGCATACACCGGGCCGACGCGGCCCGGTGCATAGGAGCGATCTCTCTCAAAACTCCTTACTACGCAGCGACCACGGTGATCGTTCCGCATTTGTGGCGCCGTAGCTGCGAGTTGTCTACTGCCAATCCGTCCCGTTATTGTAGCGCTGTCGGGCTCAGCGCGCCGGGGCCAGGGTTGGTGTTATCGGTTATGTGATTGTTGCCTAGTGTGCGGATGACTGAGCCGGAGCCGGACTGATTCCAGGCGAAGTTATTGTTCGCGATCATGCTGTTGCTCACTGTGATTACAGACGTGCCCACACCAGTAGTTTCGCTGACGAGTGCGAAACCGGTGCTCTGAATCGTACAGCGCGTTACGGCTATGCGTGCCACAGGACCTGTGATGACAAGACCAGCTCCGCCAGAAACGGTCAGGGGAGGAACAGGCAGATCCACTACTGTAAAGGCGACAAGCCCCGCAGTTCCGCCGGAAACGACCGAATCGCTTACGCTCGCCGTCGTGTTTGCAACGCTTGAGGAAAAGGCCCTAACCCCCCCATATGTGTTATTCAACATTTTCGTACCGTTAATATCAGCGGATGCGCCATTTGCCAAATGCACTGCATAAAGCCCATTGTTCCTGATTATCGTGTTGGCGATCTCTATCTTCCCTGTTCCACTGACATTCACCCCATCTCCTGGAAGATTGGCGATCAGGCTGTTCTCGATGGTGAGCGTCGAGGCGCCCGTCATCAAGACGCCGCTGGCGCCGCCCCCGCCTGCAAGGGGAACGATCATCAGGTTGCGCAGTGAAATGGTGAGGCCTGAGGCAGTGATGCTTACCGCCGAACCACTGATCGCAAGGATGCTGCCGAGCGCGCCGGGCACGGCGAGGATGGTCACCGACTTGGCGATGTTGAGCGGGCCGGTGTTGTAGTTGGCCGAATCGAGCATCCAGATTTCACCGCCGTCGTTGATCGCGGCGAGCGCGGCAGGCAGCAGGCGGCAAGGCGCGGTCAGGGTGCACGCGTTGGCGTCGTTGCCTGTCGATGAAACGTAGGCGCGGAACAGCCCGGCGTGCGCCGAGGCGGAAAGCAGCAGCGTGGCAAGAAAAGCGAAGGTGCTGCGCAGTAAAGTGCGATATGACATGGAAATCCCCTTGAGTGAAAAATTAAAGAAAAAATGTCGATGGGACAGGGGAAGTATTGCAGCCTCCGTGCAAGGCAGTCAAATCGCCGTGAGGATAACGCGGAAGTACCAATACGACAGACCGGATAATCAGGTCATGAGGTTGATGCGGATTGGGTAATGCAGATGAAAAAGCGCCGGGTCTCGCGGCCCGGCGCCTGCGCTTCTGCCCGATCCTGCATCGGATATGGATGCCATAGCGCAATCGGAGGCGGTGCAACTCTTCGTCGCGCGCGCCAAGCTGCATCAGATCGATTTTGCGCTCACGCCTTCCCGATCTCCGGTCGTCGCGCAAATTTGCATCCGCCTTGACGGCATTGCGCTGGCGCTGGAGTTGGCTGCCGCCAGAGTGCGTTCACTCACGGTCGAAAAAATTCACTCCCGCCTCCATGACCGCTTCGCCCTGCTCACCGGCGGGGCGCGCACGGCGCTGCCACGTCAGCAGACGCTGCGTGCAGCGCTTGACTGGAGCTTTGATCTGCTCAGCGAGGAAGAACGTACGGTATTCAGGCACCTTGCCATTTTCCACGGCAGCTTCACGCTCGATGCCGCCATGATCGTCGCTGCAACCGACACCGTCGGCCCATTTGCCGCCACCGACCTGATTTCGCAACTGGTGGTGCATTCGCTGCTGGTGGTCGATACCATGTCCTCGGGCGCGCGTTATCGCCTGCTGGAGACGCCGTGCGCCTATGCGCGCGAGAAGCTCGATGCGGCAGGAGAGACAGCTTCTCTCGCGCGCCGTCATGCGCAGTATTTCCGTGACTATTTCGAGTGCGCCCCCGGGGATTGGCTGCGCATTTCCGATGTCGCGTGGCGCGCCGCCTACGCGCATGAGTGCGACAACGTGCGTGCGGCGCTCGACTGGGCGTTCGGCGCGGAAGGCGATACGGCGCTCGGTATCGGGCTTGCAGGCGCTTCGGGGTCGTTGTGGCTTGAGCTGTCGCAGCATGGCGAAGGCAGGAGACATATTGATATCGCCATCGCCCGCATCGGCCCGGATACCCCCGCGATCGACCAGGCGCGATTGCGGCTGTTGCTCGGAATGCTGCAAACTTTTTCTGCACCAACCGAAGCGGCGGAGGCTCTGGAACACGCCATCGACCTCTACCGTGACCTGGGGGACCCGGTTGGACTGGGTTCTTCTCTGGTGGCGAAGGGGCTGATATTGACGTTAATGGCCCGCTTTGACGAGGCGGCGTCCATGTTTGTGGAGGCGCTGCCGCTGCTGGAACGAGGTGGGGTGCCCAAAGCGCTTGCGCGGTACTTTGCGTTTAGCGGCCATCTGAAGAAGGTAACCGGTGACCCTGCGGGCGCCCGGCTGCACTACGAAAAAGCGCTCCCGCTCTTTCATAGTGCAGGCGCTGAGTGTGATGCATTGCGCACGCTCGGCCATATCGCCGACATCACGTGGCTACAGGGTGATCTCGATGCCGCAGCGGCAGGGTTTCGCGAAGCGGCTGCACTGTTGCGTAGGGCTTTCTCGACCACAACAAGTGCCGCGAACACCCTCGGCTGCGTCCTCGGTAATCTCTCGGGCGTACTCGCCGAACGCGGCGAGATCGACGCTGCACTGGAGGCGGCGCGCGAAGCGATACCGTTGCTCACAGACGGTCGTTACACCTGGATATTCATGGATCATTTCGCTCTTCGGGCGGGTCTCGCGGGCAAGTTGACGAGCGCCACGCGGCTATGCGGTGTCGCTGACGCGGCGCATGTGGCAAAAAAGAAAGTGCGCGAACCCAACGAGCTACGCGCGCGCGCGAGCCTGCACGCGCTGCTGCGCGATAAACTCGCTCCCGCCGAGATCGAACGCCTGCTCGCCGAGGGCGAAAAGATGAGCGAAGAAGAAGCCGGTCGGCTCGCGCTGGAAGCGTAGCCGCGGCGCTCCGCAAGCGTGACCCGGAATCCGTAGTTATTGCAGGGCTGTCGGGGTCAGCACGCCGACGCTGGTGGTGTTGTCGGTGATGTGGTTGTTGCCCAGCGTGCGCACGACCGAGCCGGCACCGCCCTGATACCAGGCGTAATAGTTGTTCGTGATCATGCTGCTACTCACGGCGACCAGGGCTGACCCCAAGCCGTTGGTTTCGCTGTCGAGCGCATAGGAGGTGTTCTGGATGGTGCAGCGCGTCACGAAAACGCGGGCGACGCCGCCGGCGATGGTGGCGTAGCCGAGGACGCCCTCAGCTCCGCCGGAAACAACTGAATCGCTCACCGTCGCCGTCGTGGTGGTCGCAGTGGTGGAATAGGCTATGACTCCCCCCGAAACGTTATTCAGCATTTTCGTGCCGGAAATATCGGCGGATGCGCCATTCAGCATGTACACGGCGTACCCGCCATTGTTACGGATGATGGTGTTGGCGATCTCGACCTTTCCCGTTCCGATGACATACACCCCACTACTGGGGAGGTTGGCGATGAGGCTGTTCTCGATGGTGAGCCCGGAGGCCCCCGACATGTAAACGCCTTCTGTGCCGCCCCCGCCAGTCAGGGGAACGATCACCAGATTGCGCAGCGAAATGGTGAGACCGGAGGCAGCGATGTTGACCGCCGGCCCGCCGATGGCGAGCACGCTACCGACCGCGCCGGGAACGGCGAGGATGGATACCGACTTGGCGATGGTCACGGTGGCGGTGTTGTAGTTGGCCGAATCGAGCATCCAGATTTCACCGCCGCTGGCTACCGCGTTGAGCGCGGCCGGAAGCAGTCGGCAAGGCGCGGGCAGGGTGCAGGCGTTGGCGTCGTTGCCGACCGATGAAATGTAAGCGCGGAACAACTGGGCATGCGCCGTGGCGGACAGGAACAACATCACAATGAAAGCGAATGCGCTGCGAAGTAGGGTACGAAAAGACATGGCGATCTCCTGGGGAAGGTTACAGGCTTGCCGAATGGCAAGCTGAAGAACAATTGTACCTTCCCAAAGGGCTGCCGCCATGGCAGGAAATTCAACAGCGTCTGCGGGCCCGTCTCCAATCTTAGCGGAGGTGGCGAAACGGAGATTTCGTGCGCAGAGGCCCTGGCCGGAAGGATCTATCTGTGGATGTTGAAGCAGGCAAAATTGCTACAGGTATCAGGCGGAGAAAAGTGCGCGGGCCTGTGCGACCCGGCACACGGACTTCCCCTATGCCTCACCTCGTGGCAATCACGCTGATAGTTCCGAATGTATCCCCCGAAATGTTGTTGCGCACTGCGTTGTTACCTGCGCTCTCGAAAAGGCCGCCTGAGTTGACGAGACCATAGTTGTTTCCACTTATGGTATTGCCGCTGGCCCACACCTTGCTGCCCAAACCAGTTGCCGCGATGCCATTAGCGTAGTTGTTCGAGATCATGTTATTGCTGACTGAAAGTGTGACGGCGGCGCCAAAACCGGATGTCGCATACACGCCGTGGAATAAGTTTTGGACAGCCCGGCTATTGCGGACTGTGACTGTTACCAGTGCGGTTGCATTGCTCGAAAACGCGACGACCCCATCGCTGTTCGCATTCAGCGTCGAGTCGGCAATGTCGGCAGTAGTGGTACTGGGTAGAACCCCGTACACCATGATGCCGGTGGCGGAGCTCCCGCTTATCGTGGCGCGCGTGACGGAGGCGCGCGCCGTCCTGGATCAACAGGCCATAAATACCATTGCCTCGAATCGTCGTGTCTGTGACCCGCACGCTGGCAGCGGTGGTCACGCTGATGCCTGTACCCGGGAGGTTGGCGATGAGGCAGTTCTCGACCGTGAGACTGGCGCCAGCAATCATGTTGATGCCGCCTGTGCCGCCCATGCCCGGTTGGGGAACGATTACCAGATTGCGTAATGCCACCTTGACGCCCGCCGTGGCGATGTTGATGGCATTGCCTCCCGTCGCAAGCACGCTGCCCAGCGCACCAGGAACCGCGAGGATGGTCACCGACTTGGTGATGTTGACCGGCCCGGTGTTGTAGTTAGCTGAATCGAGCATCCAGATTTCGCCGCCATCGGCCACGGCGGCAAGAGCCGCTGGAAGCAGACGACAGGGGGCGGGCAAGGTGCACGCGTTCATGTCGTCGCCGCTCGGCGCAAGGTAGGCGCGGAATAACTGAGCCTGCGCTGTGGCAGACAGAAGCAATGTGGCAAAGACAAACGCGCTACGCAAAGCGGCGTGATGAGTCATAGCCAATCCCCTTAAGTGAGTGTGGATGACAGGAGTCTCACTTCGTCGCGATCACAGTGATGGTTCCGGTGGTGTCCACGCCGTTGTTACGCACCGCGTTGTCGCCCGCGCTTTCCAAAAGGCCGCTTGAGTTGACGAGGCCAGTGATGTTGTCGCTTACGGTATTGCCGCTCGCCCACACCTTGCTGCCGGGACTAATTGCCCGGATACCTTCACCGTTGTTCGAAATCATGTTGTTGCTGGCCGAAAGCGTGACGGCGGCGGCGTTATCGGATCGCGCAGACACGCCAAGACCTACGTTTTGACCAACCCGGCTGTCGCGGACGGAGACTTTTACCACCGCAGTAGCATTTTGCGACCAAGCGATGACGCCGGTACCATTTTTATCAATTGTTGAATCGGCGATGTCGGCAGTAACAGTGCTACCGCCGGCGATTCCGTATGCAAGGACGCCATAGTAAGTAGAGCTCCCACTGATCGTGGCCCGTGTGACGGTGGCGCGCGCGGCGCCGCTAAGATACAAGCCAGCGCCGACGTTGTCTCGAATCGTGGTGTCCGTGACGTGCACGCTGGCGCCGGCGGCAACGAAGATGGCGTGTCCCGGCAGGTTGGCAATGAGGCAGTTCTCAATCGTGAGTGAGGCGCCGTTGGTCATGTTGATGCCATTTGTACCGCCTCCGCCTGGATAGGGAACGATCACTAGGTTGCGCAGCGCCACCTTGACGCCCGCCGTGGCGACGTTGATGGCATTGCCACCTGTGGCCAGCACGCTGCCCAGCGCGCCGGGAACGGCGAGGATGGTCACTGACTTGGTGATATTGACCGGCCCGGTGTTGTAGTTGGCCGAATCGAGCATCCAGATTTCGCCGCCATCAGCCACTGCGGCAAGAGCCGCTGGAAGCAGACGGCAGGGTGCGGGCAAGGTGCACGCGTTGTTATCATCGCCGCTCGGTGCAAGATAGGCGCGGAACAACTGGGCATGCGCCGTGGCGGACAAGAGCAACATTACTGCGGCAAACGCGCTACGAAAAACGGTACGATGAGTCATGGCTAATTCTCCTTAAGTGAAAAAGTGCACCAGCCCCGCACGGGGCTGGTGCACAAGTCCTATCTCCCTCAACGCCTCACTTCGTGGCGATTACGGTGACGGCTCCGGATCCGGACGTGTCGACAACGTTGTTGCGCATTGCGTTGTTGCCTGCACTTTCCAAAATGCCACCAGCATTAGCGTTGATGAGGCCCACGTTATTTCCACTGATGGTATTGCCACTCACCCACACTTTGCTGCCGGCACTATAGGCCCCAACGCCCCAAATGCTGTTCGTGATGATGTTGTTGCTTGCCGAAAGTGTGACGGGGGCGCCAGCAGTGGATTCCGCAATCACGCCGAAATCGTTATTTTGAACGACCTGACTCTCGCGCACGGAGACTCTCACGCTTGCTGTTGCATTGCTTGAATACGCCATGACGCCGCGGAGATTTGTATTGATTGTCGAGTCGGCGATATCGGCAGTAGTCGCGGTACTGGCAACAGTGCCCTGCGTCATGACGCCAACGTTGGCGTTTCCGCTGATCGTGGATCGAGTGACGGTGGCGCGCGCGCCGTTTCGGATATCCACGCCAGCCCCGCCGTTGCCTCGTATCGTCGTGTCTGTGACATGCACGCTGGCGCCAGCATTCACTAAGATACCCGTTCCCGGCAAGTTGGCAAGAAGGCAGCTCTCGACCGTCAGCCCGGCGCCCGCGGTCATATTGATGCCGCCTGTGCCGCCCATGCCCGGCTGGGGAACGATCACCAGATTGCGTAGCGCAACCTTGACGCCCGCCGTGGCGATGTCTATGGCATTTCCGCCCGTGGCGAGCACGCTGCCCACCACGCCTGGAACCGCGAGAATCGTCACCGACTTGGTGATAGCGACCGGGCCGGTGTTGTAGTTGGCTGAATCGAGCATCCAGATTTCGCCGCCATCGGCGACTGCTGCAAGTGCTGCCGGAAGCAGGCGGCACGGTGCGGGCAGGGTGCATGCGTTGGCGTCGTTGCCAAGCGGGGACGGCGCGAGATAGGCGCGGAACAACTGGGCATGCGCCGTGGCAGACAACAGCAACATCACAACAAAGGCAAAGGTGCTACGTAGAACATTACGATAAGTCATGGCTAGTCTCCATTTTGGTGGTTGATGAACAAGGCGCGCATAAAATGCAGCCCCTTAATCCAACAAACGGATTCCGGCCGGAAATCTGTTCACGATATTTAAAAAAATATATAACGCTTGTTCAGAGATGCGCTAACGATCCAACCCGGTCGAGGCGCGACAGACCGGGAGGATCGAGTTGTGGACATGGTTGCAGTTCAAAAAATGCCAGAATCAGGCAGAGGAAAGCACACCGGGCCGAAGGATTCTGGCGCATAGACCCAAGCGTCTTACATCATAGCGACCGGGGTGATGGTTCCGACCGTATTGGTGCCGTTGTTGCGCACCGCATTGTTGCCTGCGCTTTCGATAAGGCCAATGGTGGAATTGTCGAGGCCAATAGCGTTGTCGCTTACAGTATTCCCGCTCGCCCACACCTTGCTGCCTGAAGAACCTGTCCTGATGCCAATACCGTTGTTCGAGATGATGTTGCTGCTGACCGAAAGCGTGACGGAGGCGCCCAAAGTGGATCGCGCAGTCACGCCGTAATTCCCATTTCGAACTATCCGGCTGTCGCGGACCGAGACTTGCACCACTGCACCTGCATTTACTGACAACGCTTCGACGCCGTTAAAGTTCGCATCCACTGTTGTGTCGGCAATGTCGGCAGTTGTAGTACTGACGACGGTTCCGGTCACGCTGATGCCATTGTTGCCGTTTCCGCTGATCGTGGCCCGCGTGACGGTGGCGTGCGCGCCGTCTTGAAGATACAGGCCATAGCCGCCGCTGTCTCGAATCGTCGTGTCCGTGACCCGCACGTCGGCTGTGGTGTTCACCGAGATGCCTGTTCCCGGTAGGTTGGCAATGAGGCAGTTCTCGATCACCAGCCCGGCGCCATTGGTCATGACGATGCCGTTTGTGCCACCCCCGCCCGGAAAGGGGACGATCACCAGATTACGCAGCGCCACCTTGACGCTCGCCGTGGCGATTTCGATGGCATCGCCGCCAAAAGCGAGCACACTGCCCACAACGCCGGGAACCGCGAGGATGGTCACCGACTTCGTGATATTGACTGGCCCGGTGTTGTAGTTGGCCGAATCCAGCAACCAGATCTCCCCGCCATCGTTGACTGTAGCAAGCGCCGCGGGTAGCAGACGACACGGCGCGGGCAACGTGCAGGGGTTGGCGTCGTTGCCAGCCGATGAGATGTAAGAGCGGAACAGTCCGGCTTGCGCCGTGGCGGAAAGGAACAACATCACAATGAAAGCGAATGCGCTGCGAAGTGTTGTACGAAAAGACATGGTGATCTCCTGGAGGAAAGTTACAGGCTTGCCGGATGGCAAGTCGAATGTATGCGGCAGCACCCTCGCGCTATTGCAGGGCTGTCGGGGTCAGCACGCCTAAGCTGTTGGTGGTGTTGTCGGCAATGTGGTTGTTGCCCAGTGTGCGGAGGACCGAACCGGCGCCGAACTGATTCCAGGCGTAAGTGTTGTTCGTGATCATGCTGCTACTCACGGCGACCAGGGCTGACCCCACGCCGCCCACCGTTTCGCTGTCGAGCGCATAGGAGGTGTTCTGGATGGTGCAGCGCGTCACGAAAACGCGTGCGACTCCGCCGGCGCTGTTGGGGTAGGCGGCGACACCAATACTCCCGCCGGAAATGACCGAATCACTCACCGTTGCCGTCGCGGTGGTCGCCGTGTTGGAATAGGCTAAGACTCCCCCATTACCATTATTCAGCATTTTCGTGCCGGAAATATCGGCGGATGCGCCATTCTGCAAGTACACGGCGTACCCGCCATTGTTGCGGATGATCGTGTTGGCGATCTCCACCTTTCCCGTTCCGGTGGCATACACCCCACTATAGGGGAGGTTGGCGATGAGGCTGTTCTCGATGGTAAGCGTCGAGGTGCCCGTCATGTTGACGCCGTATGTGCCGCCCCCGCCAGTCAGGGGAACGATCACCAGATTGCGCAGCGAAATGGTGAGGCCGGACGCAGCGATGTCGACCGCCGGCCCGCCGATGGCGAGCACGCTGCCGACCGCGCCGGGAACGGCGAGAATGGATACCGACTTACCGATGATCACGGTGGCGGTGTTGTAGTTGGCCGAATCGAGCATCCAGATTTCACCGCCGCTTGCTACCGCGTTGAGCGCGGCCGGAAGCAGGCGGCAAGGCGCGGGCAGGGTGCAGGCGTTGGCGTCGTTGCCGACCGATGAAATGTAAGCGCGGAACAACTGCGCATGGGCCGTGGCGGACAGGAACAACATCACAGCGAATGCACTGCGAAGTAGGGTACGAAAAGACATGGCGATCTCCTGGGGAAGGTTACAGGCTTGCCCAATGGCAAGCTGAAGAACAATTGTATCTTCTCCAGGGCTACCGGCACGGCAGGCAATTCACCCCAGGCTATTCAACAGCGCTCGCGAGCGCACGCCCTATTCAAGGCAAAATGGATTCCCGCTTTCGCGGGAATGACAGCCTCTCTATTTACCCCGTCGTCCCCGTGCAAACGGAGACCCATTCTTGCCAGGTCATGCACACAGGCGCAGGGCGGGACACCCCCCCGCAGGGTGCGATTCAAACTGATGTGAAAACAAATTTAAGGAATCTTGGAATAAGTGTCGTCCCCGTGCAAACGGGGAACCATTTTTCTCTTCAAAAGCATGGATTCCCGTTTTCTCGGGAATGACAAATCGGGCGAAATGGTTCGCGCTTCTATCGAAATTGGGAAATGGATCGATGCGGAGAAAGAAGAAAACGCACCGGATCGTGCACCCGGTGCGCCAGCTCCTGGCTATTGCCACTTACTTCGCGGCGATTACTGCGATGGTTCCCGTTCTGGTGGGCCCCTATGTTTACCCCCCCGCGTTGTCTGCGGTAGCACCCTTGCGTTATTGCCGGGCTGTCGGGGTCAACACGCCTGAGCTGGTGGTACTATCGGCGATGTGGTTGTTGCCCAGTGTACGGAGGACCGAGGCGGCGCCGCTCTGATACCAACTGTCCCCTGGCGTGAGAGTTGTGCTAGGATTCTCTGACTCGAATCGATCCGGATTACCCTGGACTCTCGACTCGCGCCCGAAGACTAACGACAAGGAGTATTTCATGAGAAATTCATACAAAGGTATCGGAATAGGGTTGCTGTTCACTGCGCTTTCGCTACTCGCTGCGCAGCAGACTTTTGCGCAGGCCACACGCACCTGGGTGTCGGGGGTGGGTGATGACGTCAATCCATGTAGCCGCACCGCGCCATGCAAGACCTTCGCTGGCGCCATTTCGAAGACCGCAGCCGGAGGTGAGATCAGCGTGCTTGATCCAGGTGGCTTTGGCGCCGTCACCATCACCAAGTCGATCACCATCAACGGCGATGGCACGTTAGCGGGTATCCTCGCCTCTCTGACCAATGGAGTCATCGTTAATGCTGGGCCGAGTGACGTGGTGATCCTGCGCGACCTTTCCATCAACGGCGCCGGGAATGGCGTCAACGGGATAAATTTTATCGCCGGCGGCAAGCTGCACGTCGAGAACTGCTCGATTTACGGTTTCACCGGGCAGGGTATCCTATTCCAGCCGTCCGGGGCCAGTTCGCTGTTTGTGAACCGCACGACCATCAACAAGAGCACCGGCGGGGCAATCTATGTAATTCCTGGAGCGAGCGGAAGCGCCGCTGCCTCGATCAATGCTGTCACGATGCAGGGCAATGGCCGTGGGCTGAGGGCCGAGGACCGGGCGACGGTTGTGGTGCGCAACAGCATCGCCACAGGTAACGACGCGAACGGCTTTGTAGCTCTCGCCACAGCAAGTGCGGTCGATATGACCCTTGAGGACACCGTCTCATCGCACAACGGCGCAGTGGGCGTCTATTCGGGGGCGCTTGCAACGGTGCGCATTTCCAATGTCTTCGTGACGCGTAACGACGTGGGTCTGCAATCGGTC
>JAYWAM010000144.1:0-2263 GCA_043782425.1 Betaproteobacteria bacterium | reverse complement strand
AGCGGCAACCTGGGCATGAGGAAAATTTCCACCTCTATCATTGCCTGCTCAGTATCGCGTTTGATAATGTGGTAGTCGTAATACACCTGACCGGCCTTGAACGGTGTATGCCGGTCCATCTCAAATCCCAGCACTTCACGCAGATTTTCCTCGGTAGCCAGCGGTAGCCGGATGGTTTTCTTCAGGTATTGCGTGCTGTCGACGCACAAGCGCACGCTTTGCGCGGCGCTCGACTGACGCTTGGCGAGAAGATTTTTCAGCGCCAAGCGTTGTCCGGCGGGGTCCAGGCTGGAAAGCTTTACACGTTCCAGCTCTACCAGCCGCCCCAGCCGCACTTCATACACAACCAAATCATCTTCGAGCAGACTGAGCAGCGGCCCGTTTCCACCGAGCGAGGACAATTCCTTCCATCTCGCGGGCAGCAGCGGCGTAAGCTCGCCGCTCCACCAACGCCAGAACGCACTGGCGCGCTGGCGCAGAAGCAACGCTAGCTTGTGCGTTATCCCCTTATTGGGGCCGATGACATTACTTGGGCTGGACATTTTGTGCGGTGGAAGTTTCGTTTAAAGGTTCACTGGAAACGGGTGTTGCCTCTTTCCAGGAAAGGAATGTATAGGGGCGCTTAGGGTCGGGCAAAACCTGCGCGACTGCCTCGCGCACAAACACAGTACCGTCATCAAGTCGCGCTGCGGCGCGCAAGCTAAACGCGAAATTGTAAGCCAAGCCGACATAACGAGCCCCCGGCGCGAACGGCGGAAGCGGCTGCTTGGCCGCGCGCGCTGCTTCGCGCTGGGCAATATAGCCATCAACCTGCTCCGCGCTTGCGCCGGGAATCGCCAGCAGCGCAGCGCGTGAAGCAATGCTGACATTGAGCCCCGGCTGGCGCGAATATACCGTAATGATGTCGGCAATGCGCCGGTAAATTTCCGGCTTCATTCCCAACACCAATTGCAATTCCTCTATCGTCTGGAATGGCACATTGGCCGGTTTGTACTTCAGACCTGCGGCGCGGTATTCAGCTTCTTCAGCGCCGTTCAGGCGTCTCAGGTTATCGTTGTCACGCCAATCCTGCACGGCATCCACCAGGGCAAGGGCGTCTTCTTCGGTGACGCCAGCCGAGACAAACAAGCCTTTCAGCAATTCACTTGCCGCTGCATTGATGTCTATTTTACCAGACTCATCGAGTGCGCTGACTACCAGCTTGACGCCGCCGAAGGTCATGTCATGCGTTTGTCCATCGGCCTGCCAGCGTTCTTCATTGTTGGAGGGTTTGTAGAGATCATAGAGTATGCGGTAAATGCCGGCATTGGCGGCGGCCTCGGCGCGCGCCGTGGAAACGCTGTTCTGCAATACCTGCATATCGGTGCGCGTGGCAAAGGCAAAGCTGGCGGCTATCACGGTGAGCAAAATACTCACCCACAGCACCAGTATGAGCGCCACGCCGCGCTGCCACTTGCGCGCCGCTTTCATCGCCGCGCCCCGCAAATACGCTGAAAGCTCGACTGAAAACACCCCGCTTCTTCGCCCAGCCGCAGTTGCAACAACAATTCGCGTTGCTCTTCGCTGCCTGCGAACTTGAACTTGATACGCAGTAACGCGGGCGTGCGCGCCGCCATGTTCCACTGGTCGCGCCACGAAGGTTCGGACAGATCGTTATCCTGCCCAAAGTAAGCGAATTGTGCATTGTCAATGCCGCGCACCAGAATCGACGTATCGCCTTTGTCGAGCGCGGAAAAATCGCGCGTCTCGCCATCGGGCATTACATGTTTCAGCACCAGCGCTTTGCCGGGTTTGCCATATTTTTCACGCTGGTCTTGCGCGCGCTTGTCGCTACTTTCGTCTGCAAGCTCCAGGGAAACCAAGGACAGCCCTCCTCCGGTCAGCGTGGCCGGCAGGGCGGTGACAAAGCGCACTGCATTGCTGTCGCCATCAAATGCAATCTTGTTTTCATTCACCAACCCCATGCGCAGAGGAAAGGCTTTGCCGATTTCACGTCGCAAAATGCCTTCAACGATGCGTAAATCAACCACCTCCCCGGACTTGATCTCGGCGCGATCCCAGCTTTGCAGGCCCAGCCGCAAAGCGCCGAAAAGCGCGAGCGTCATGAGGCCAAGCAATGCCAGACCAACCAGCATTTCGAGCAATGTAAAACCGCTGTGCAATATGGATTTCATAACTTGGGGGCAAGCATCAAGGTTGTCATGGCAATCTGGCGGTCTTTCCCGTATTCGCTCCAGGCGACCGAAACAATAACCTCGAAAAG
>JAYWAM010000143.1:0-2265 GCA_043782425.1 Betaproteobacteria bacterium | reverse complement strand
TGCGCATGTGGCGCCTCGATCACGACACGGCAACTCATGATGTTGCTATAGAATCTGTCAAGCTTGTCCGCACGTTCGCGGATCTTGGCTTCAACCGCATCCGAACGCGGCATGTCCCGGAAAGTCACTTGCAAAGGCAGTTGCATGTTCACACTCCTCATGTTTTCAACGTTACGGCCCTACAGTCAGCCAATTTCCTGCCGGAATCTATAGGTGTTTTTACGAGTTTATGAGCGACGCATTAACTGCACCTGATGTTCTTATGCTTTTAGCTCCCGGTTGTGCGCACTGCCCGGGCGTATTGACCGCGTTGAGCGAATTGCTCAAGCGCGGCATCATCGGCCGCCTAGAAATTGTCAATATCGAGCGCCATCCGGAGATCGCGCAAGAGTACAACGTGCGTTCGGTGCCATGGTTACGTGTGGGTGAATTCACATTGGGCGGTGCGCGCTCGTCCGCCGAGCTGGAACGCTGGGCGCAACGCGCCGGCAGTGCGCAGGGCCGCGCGGATTACCTGGCCGAGTTATTGAAAAACGGAATGTTGACCCAGGCTCTCACGGAGGTGGATGCAAATAAAACCTACATGGCAGCGCTATTGCTGCTGCTCGCCGATCCACAAACCGACATGCATGTACGCGTGGGCATCAGTGCAATTTTCGAACATCTGCAAGGCGCCCCCGTGTTGAGGAGCCAGGTCGATGCACTTGGCGCGCTCACACAACATGCCGACCCTCGCGTGCGCGCCGACGTCTGTTATTTCCTCAGCTTAACTGGCGACGCGAGTGCCGCGCGTTACATCGAGCCCCTGCTCAAAGATCATGATATGCAGGTGCGCGAGGTCGCCAATGAAAGTGTGGATGCGCTTCAGGGGTGCCGAAATACGTAAGTTTTATATTGAGCCTTTATTAAAGACAAGCAACAAAACGAAGGGTTGCTTACTGTATTTACCTCCTTCAACTTTAAGATGCAGAGATGGGGAATTACGGTTGAATCAATCCCATGCGAATTGCTTCCACGGTCGCCTCGGCGCGGCTGGAAATGTCAAGCTTGCTGTAGATGGAGCCCACATGGGTTGCGATGATTCGAACGCCGATGCCAAGGGCTGCGGCCGCTTCACCCCGGCTCAAGCCTTTTGCGATCAGCATGAGGATTTCAGTTTCGCGTTTTGAGAGCGTTGTGCCGGTCACCGGGAGCACCAGATTCCGTTGCCGGATCAAGTTGTGAACATGTTCGGTTTCGATGTCCTTCTCCAGCGCGCGGGCGCACAGCTCGACCATGATCGTCGGTCTGAGCCAAAACGGCTGACTGAAGCCGCATTCGCGTCCGAGTGTCAGCGCGCCGCGCAGAAAATTCTCAGCTGCGTTATCGCGTCCACGGAGAAATTCCAGGTGGGCAATCAGGAGGTCGCATTGGTAGTTCATCCACGGACCATACGCCCCACTTGGGTTCAGTCTCGCCTGCTGAATTTCTGCCTGCGCGGTATCGTAGTTCCCAAGCTTGACAAGCACATGTGCGAGTCCATAGCGGCATAGGCATGCCGGGTAAATCGCGCCGATGCGTTGGGTGATACGTACCGCGCGCTGAGCGTGATCGTGTGCCGTGATTGAATCGCCAGCGCTAAGTGCGCGCCATCCGCTAAGCATTTCGAAGTGTGCAGTGTCGAGTATTTCCGTGGTGTCGGCCAGCCATTTGCCCATGCGCGCAAGATCGACATCTGCCGCAGCAAGGTCTTCATCAAGGAGGTTGGCATAGATTGCTGGAGCTACTGCGAATGCATTGAGGACATGCAAACCCGTGGCGTCGGCATGCACCAACGCCTTGCGCACCGACTGCCTTGCGGGCTCAGTTTTTCAAAAACAGATGCTGGCGTATGCATGAGTCAGGTGGAAGGTAATGGTGGGTAATGGTGCTGCCGACACTTGTGAGGCCAATAGCTGTTCGAGCATTTTTACGTGCCAGTGCACTTTGGCGGAGCGACCTATGGTTCCGAAAATTTGTAAAAGATTTCCGCCCAAGTGCAGGCGCTTATTGGCATCGCTCATCCGCGCCAATACATCCTCGGCTCGCGTTAGCCAAATACCAAACTGCGGGTGATCGGGTTTCCGCCAAGCTACGGCCCATATCACGCTCGCCCAGATTTGCCCCTCGATATCGGGCGAAGCTAGCGTGACACCGTTGGCGATCCATTTTTCAAAATGGACAATCCAACTATCTTGTGCGGACTGTTCACCCTGTCCAAGAAAAATAGCCTCCATCGCGCCAGCG
>JAYWAM010000142.1:0-2269 GCA_043782425.1 Betaproteobacteria bacterium | reverse complement strand
AGTGCCTGACCGAAAACCCCTCAATCCCAGCAACGACGCGCATTCCGCATGCCTCACCCAAATGAAGATATTGTGAAGCCATCATTTTCAATGACGGTTTTCTGCAGGTTCAAGGCCCAAGATACGCAATTCAACAAAAATCTTCGAACGAACTTAAGCGCCAATATCGACGCGACGAATAGTCACAATAAATGAAAAATAAGTGAACTTTTCAACCATTAAACACACCAACAAAAGTGCAGCAAATAGCCACGTTATCGAGAAACAAACACCCCATGCGCGTCGTCCAACATCAGCAAATGAGCATCGGCGAAGTAGATGTCTCCAAAATAACCTTAGACGCCCGATCGCGCGACGACATCCCGAAAATATTGCGTGGCTTGCAGCATATCTACACTGACGCATCGCTACGCACAGCGGTGTTTGAAATACTGACACAACAAATCGCACCCAAGGCCGACAAAAACAACGGTCGCCCCGGCATGACCCTGTGGTCGATTCTGGTCTGCGGTGTCGTCCGGCTGGACTTGAACATCGACTACGACCGCTTGCAAGAACTCGCCAACCAACACACCACCCTGCGCGCGATGCTCGGCCACGGCATGTTCGATAAAGAACACTACGCGCTCCAAACGCTCAAAGACAACGTCATGCTGCTCACCCCTGAACTGCTGGACGAGATCAACCAGATCGTCGTCCGCGCAGGACATGTGCTGGTCAAAAAAAAAGAAAACGAAGCGCTGCGTGGGCGGTGCGACTCCTTTGTGGTTGAAACCAATGTCCATTATCCCACCGACATCAACCTGCTGTATGACGCGATGCGCAAACTCATCACGCTCACGGCCCCGTGGGGCGATACCCACGGCCTCAGCGACTGGCGGCAATCCGCCTACCACCTCCGTCGCCTCAAGCGGCTCATGCGCACCGCACAGAACAAGAAGCGCAGCAAAGCCAAATCGGCTGAGCAGGTGACGAAAAACGAGGCGCTCATCATTAAGGCGCATCGGGAATACCTTACTGCCGCACAAACCTGCCTGACCAAGGCAGGCCAGACGCTCACCCTGATCGAAAAGCAGGGAGGCACCGATGCACTCGACGCTGTAAAGAAACTCGAAATTGAAGGTTTCATACAGCACGCGGAACGCCAGATCGACCACATCAGGCGCCGCGTCATACAGGGCGAAGCCATTCCGCACAGTGAAAAAATATTCTCTCTATTCGAGCCCCACACCGAATGGATCAGCAAAGGAAAGGCCGGCATTTCACAAGAATTGGGACTCCGGGTGTGCATCCTCGAAGACCAGCACCAATTCATTTTGCATCACCACGTCATGGAAAAAAAGACCGATGACCAAGTGACGGTCGCGATGGTGGTGGATGCAAAAGCACGCTTCCCCAAGTTAAACGCCTGCAGCTTCGACAAGGGCTTCCACTCGCAAGCAAACCAGGCCGCATTGAAGGAGCCATTGGCACGCGTGGTACTGCCGAGAAAAGGCAAGCTATCGCAACCAGACCGGGTGATTGAGCAAGCGAAGGAATTCGTCAGCGCCCGACGTGCGCACTCGGCGGTGGAATCAGCGATCAATGCGTTGGAAATACACGGACTCGACCGATGCTCGGATCATGGCATCGACGGCTTCAAGCGCTATGTTGCATTGGCGGTGGTGACGAGAAACATTCACCGCATCGGTACGATCCTGTCGCAACAAGATCTGCGTCGCCTGCAGCGCGCGGCGAAATGTCCCGATCACGAGACGACGTACAAGTCGGCGGCTTAGCGAACGCAACGAAAATCCATGTTTAGGCAATGGATTTCATGGCTCGCAGGCCTCGCTCGCCTCAAAACGGGTAAATTTCTGGCGGAAACATCAAATAATTCGGAACCAACTTATTTCAGTGTGTGATAACTCAAAAAAAACGTTTTTAATTGAAAATCGAGGGATGAATTTTTTTAAACTTGGGGTTTTCGGTCAGGCACTAGTTAGTACCTTGTAGAGAGGCGTGATCCTATCGACGCACTGCGCTACCGCTAGTGCACGAATAACGCAATGAGGATGATGATCGGGATGGGAATGCCAAGAAAAAATAGCAGGAGTGAACGCATAACTACCTCCGAGGGTGATGTGAGTGGTCAACTAAAGGTCACGATGCCGACCGCCATAAATGGCCGTAAAGCTCGCAATGAATGCGCCGCTCAGTAGTGAGATAAAGAGCCACAGCGCGGCATAGGCGGAAGCCTTGCGGGCAGTGTCGGCCGCGTCCTTCGCGG
>JAYWAM010000141.1:0-16064 GCA_043782425.1 Betaproteobacteria bacterium | reverse complement strand
GACAACGGGGCGCTTACGACTCTTGAAGCCTACGATCCCGGAACCGATACGTGGTCCACCAAGACCTCGATGTCAACGCCCCGGAACGGCATCGGTGTGGGGGTGGTCAATGGGCTGCTCTATGCGGTGGGTGGGGATACGGACAGTGGAAACGCGGGGTTTCTTGCCAGCGTTGAGGCCTACAATCCGCTTACCAACACGTGGTCCCCCAGAGCCTCCATGCCGACTCCTCGGGACGTTCTGGGTGTAGGAGTAGTCAACGGCATCCTGTATGCCCTGGGGGGCCAGCACGGCAGTGGGGCTCTTACGACGGTCGAGGCCTATAATCCAGTCACCGACACCTGGACGACCAGGGCCCCCATGCCGACGGCGCGGTATTTTTTTGGGGTGGGAGTAGTCAATAGTATTCTCTATGCCGTGGGGGGCCAAAACAGCAGCGTAGTTTTTTCGACCCTCGAGGCCTATGACCCGGTCACCGATACGTGGTCGACCAAGGCCCCCATGCCAACGGCCCGTAATGCGCCGGCGAGCGCGGTGGTCAACGGCATCCTCTACGTCTTTGGAGGCGAGGGGGGCGCTTGCACCTCGCCCTGTTCTGTAGTGGAGGCTTATGACCCGGCCACGAATACGTGGGCCACGGATGCTGCTATGCCCACTGGGCGCGGCCTGCTGGCGGCTGCTGCAATCGGTAACAGCGTCTATACGGTGGGCGGCCGCAATTCGCTAGGCGTTCTCTCGACCGTCGAGGCCTTTACACCGGCGCCACCCAACCTTCCACCAACAGCGGTGCCCGGCCCCAACCAATCGATCCATGCCGGACAGGTGGTCAATCTTAATGGCAGTGGCTCATTTGACGACAACACGCCGTCAGCCAGTCTGCAATATGCATGGACGATCATGGCAAAACCAGCGGGTAGTACTGCCTCTTTGACAAATGCAAATACCGCAACCCCGAGTTTTGTTGCTGACATGGTGGGCGCCTATACCATACAACTGGTGGTCATCGATCAAGCCGGTCTATCGAGTCCCCCCGCCACAGTCAATATCTCGTCGGAAAATCTGTTACCCACGGCGAACGCCGGGAATAACAACTCCACTATTGTCGGCACTGCAGTCTCTTTTGATGGTAGCGGAAGCAGCGATCCAAATAACGATCCGCTGAGTTACGCTTGGGTTATAGTCACGGCACCTACAGGTAGCGCAGCTACATTATCGGCTGCTACCAGCCAGTTGCCGTCCTTTACCCCGGACATACCCGGGCAATATACCGTAGGGCTCATTGTTAACGATGGATTTGGTAATTCACCTCAGGCACTGGTTACTTTGACTGCTATTTCTGCCGCAGACTACGCTCAAGGTCAAAGTTCAACCGCCATCAACATCGTCGCGTCACTAACCATAGCTCAGCTACAGGCACCGGGACATAAAAACTCTTTGACTAATCTGATCTCGCAGGCGATCGCTGCTTTGCAAATAGGCGATATTGCCGAGGCGAAATCCAAACTCAGTGCGGCCATGAGTCGTACCGATGGATATCCACTGCGGGGAGCTGTTGATACAAAGGGGCCGGGTATGGATTGGGTAACGGATCCAGTTGCTCAGGCATCAATATACCAGGCATTAAAAAATGCTTTAGACGTGCTGCCTTAACAGAGACACTGTCGAACAAGATCGCTGACGACTATTTTGCGAACGATCTTTAAAAGGCGCAGATTTATCTGCGCCGTTTTATTAATTCCGACTGGCGGCACTGGCGCCCAAGCGGCGCGTGAACCTCACGCGCTATCACGGCGCGTTTGCACCGAAAGCCACCTGCGCGCGTAGGTGATACCCGCCCAGCGCGTAACAGGGTCATGAATGAACGCCGGTTACTTCTACATTGGTCCGCACCGGCGACGCTGGCGCCAGTTTCGCCTAGGCAATAGATCAAGCAACTATGGCACGAGACAAAGGATTGGAAGAACTTGTCTATGACGAACTCCGGTCAGTACCAGGCGTCACGGGCAAGGCGATGTTTGGCGGCTGGGCATGGCTACTCTGGGGAAACCTGCTCTGCGGAGCTCGCGATGACGGAATGCTTGTGCGACTGGGTAAAGGCAACGACGCCTGGGCGCTCGCAGTTACCGGCATTGAACCCATGCTTTCGCGCGGCAAACACATGCACGGTTGGGTTCGTGGCGATGCTCGCGCGTACGGAGATGATGAAATGCGTCGCAAGCTCATAGCTGCGGCGCTTAAATTTGTTGGTTCGCTGCCCAAAAAATAGCCCTCATCTCCTATCGCACAGTGTTTGTGGCGTTGCGTTTAACCCAAGCTACGCAACCTCTGCCTTACGCTCTGCTCCTTGCAAACAATTCCCTATCCAGCGGGCGGTCAGTTTTTCCTGCACGCTGTTCTGGCGCAAGCGCGACGCCAGTCCGGGGAAGTCAACCTGGTCCAGCGGCTGATCCTGGTTGAAACAGGAAAACACGTAAGTGATCTCACCGCTTACCGGGTCTTTGTGCGGTTGCAGACACTGGGCGCAGATTTCTTTCATCATGCACTGCATCGGCGAATTGATCGAGCCGACGGCGAAGTGGCTGGCCTTCAGGTAGGGCTTGAGTTGGTTATGGCGCGCCATGCCCACTGCCGCCATCATGCGGTCCGAACCGATGGCGATGATACGGTCTGCCTCTAACAACGGCAGCGGTTGCGCGCCCAGCGCGCCGCTGCCATAGGCGGCCATCGCCTGCACAATATTGCCGGTAAAACTCAGGTCTCCTGGCCGCGAGGGAATGAAGCCGGGCGCCTCATCGCAAACCCACACGACGGTATCGGCCGCCGCTTCGATTTCCGCCACTTTGTAGCGATCAATCAATTTCTTGTAACCGGCGAAATACAAAACTTTTGATCCCACCGCTCGCGCCGCCGCGCCGATGGAAAACAAAACCGCATTGCCCAGGCCGCCGCCTGCCAGCACCACGGTTTCATCGGGTTCAATTTCGGTGGGCGTGCCAGTGGGCCCCATCAGCACCACCGCTTCGCCGGGTTCTAGCTTGGTGCACAGGTCTGCCGAACCGCCCATTTCCAGCGCGATCAGCGATACCAGCCCGCGCGCGACATCTACTGACGCGCCGGTCAAAGCAACACCTTCCATTGCCAGCTTTGTGCCACCCGCCGCAATGCCGTGGCTTGCAAAATTCTGGAAGCGGTAAAACTGGCCGGGAAGAAAGCGCTTCGCCGCCAGCGGCGCGTGCACCACCACTTCGATAATGTTGGGGGTGAGTCTTACCACTTTGTGCACCGTGGGCCGCAACAGCGCGCTCATTTCTGCGAAAAATTCTCCACCTGGTTTGGCGCAGGCCGGAGCCGTTCGTCCCAGCACCCGGCTTAGCAGCGGATAGCCTTGCTTGGCGCTGGCCATAGCTTTCACCACATTGCCGGAATAGGATGGATGCAGGTCGCCGAAAAAGCTGATGAAACGTCCATCCTGTGCGTCACCATGACGGCTCATCAGCACCATCGCGCTGTCGGGCTTGGCATTGGCGCGCGGCGGCTTAACCGCATTGCCGTCTTCATCGCAGGCGGCGAAATAGCGTCCGTCAAGCTTGAAATTTTTCCCGTCCTCTCGGGCAAGCACGGTGTTGGGTTTGGTGCCCGCAGCAACAAGAACGGCGCGCGCCGGCAATTCGGCTTCTGCGGTTTTCTGCCATTGCCCCGTTTCATCCAGCGTCTGCACCGTGAAACCCATGGCGCGCACATGCCCCCAGCGGTCGGTATCCACGCGCGTCGGCGTCAGACACTCGGCAATGCGGATGCCTTCTTCCAGCGCTTTTTCAACCTCTTCGTGATTGAGTGTGTAGGAAGGGCTGTCGATCAAACGTTTGCGATAAGCTAGCGTGGCGCCGCCCCAGGACTGAAGCAGCTCCAGTATGTGCGGCGCACGTCCTTCACGCGCCGCTGTCTTGCGTTCTGCGCGGATGGCGCGCGCGTGGCCGAGAAATTCTTGCGCGATTTCGCGCTCTTCCTCATCCCACGCGCTGCTAATGGCCGCTTCGCCCTGTGCGGCGGTGAGAATTTCATAACGGTGCAGAAACTTTTCCACCTGCACCGGGTAATAGGCGAGCGCTTCGGTTGCCGTGTCGATGGCAGTCAACCCGCCGCCGATCACCACCACCGGCAGGCGCAACTGCATATTGGCGATGGAATCGATTTTGGCCGCGCCGGTGAGTTGCAGCGCCATCAGGAAATCGGATGCAGCGCGCACCCCGCGCGCCAGACCGTTAGGCAGCTCCAGCATGGTGGGGCGGCCTGCACCTGCGGCCAGCGCGATATGATCGAATCCCATAGCGAAAGCGTCATCAGCAGTAATAGCGCCGCCAAAGCGCACCCCGCCAAACAGGGCGAACTCTGCGCGCCGCTCCAGCAGCAGGCGGATCAGCTTGAGAAAATTTTTGTTCCAGCGCACGGTGATGCCGTACTCGGCGACGCCGCCAAAGCCGGCTGGCGTGCGCTCGTTCAGATTCTCACCGAGTTCGCTCGCATCGTGGATGGCTTTAAAAGGGACACGCTTGCCCTGTACGTTCACTCCCGAAACATGCGGCGGTAATGGTTCGATCTTGAGACCGTCGATGCCCATCACCGTGTGTCCGTCGTTCATCAAGTGATGCGCCAGGGTGAATCCCGCCGGCCCCATGCCGACCACCAACACTTTGCGGCCGGTCGGCGGTAGCGGCAAGGGCCGCCGTAGATTGAGAGGATTCCAGCGCGTGAGCAGGCTGTAAATCTCAAAGCCCCAGGGCAATTCCAGCACGTCCTTGAGCGTGCGCGTTTCAGCTTCGGGGATGTTGACCGGTTCCTGCTTCTGGTAGATGCAGGATTTCATGCAATCGTTGCAAATACGATGGCCGGTGGCGGCGCACATGGGATTGTCCAGCGCTATCATCGCCAGACTGCCGACGGCGACCCCGTCGGCCTTGAGTTTTTGAAATTCGGAAATGCGTTCTTCCAATGGGCAGCCCGCAAGCGTGACGCCGAACGGACTTTTTTTGAACGGTGCTGCACCCTCTCCAGTCCAGGGTTTTTGCGCCAGCCCTTTCGAGCAGGAATCCTTTTCCTGCTCGTGGCACCAGATACAGTAGTTCGCCTGATCCAGCGCGCCAGCCAGACCGGTACCCGTATCGGTGAGGGCAAAACCTTCGCGGCGACGAATATGCTGAAGGCTATGTACGGTGTAGCCGTTCACATTATCAGCAAGCGTTTTCAATAGATGTAGTGGATCGAGTTTGGCGGGGGATTTGAACAGCACACCGTTGCGGCTACGTTCTCGCCCTGCCGGTGTTTTCCGCGCCCAGGCGGCATACAGCAGGGCTGTCCTGATGCGTTCTGCATTCGCGGTTTCGTTCGCGGTTTCGTTCTCCAGCCACTGGTTGACCTGGGTTGCAAAAACCAATTCGGAAAATGGCGCATTGAATTCGGCTGCGAGTTTTTGTTCCAGCGCCATGCCGTCTACTGCGCTGGCTTCTGCCTCGCTCACCTTGGTCATCGCGCGGCGCTGCACAAATTGGCGCTTGCAGGAATAAAGCGGGGCAAGCACATGATGGCGGCGCGCGAGGGCGCGTACTTCGTTTTCAATGCCGAACAGGATGGCGATGAAATCCTCCACCCAGGTGGAAAGCTCAACTAGGAGAGCGGATTCGTCCTTGCGCGCCAGACCATCGGGATGGGCGCGCGCGTGATCCAGTCGCGCGCGCAGACCGGGTTCTCCATCGCGCAGAAAATCGAGAAATGCCCGATCCAGTTTCACCAGGCCGTCGCGGCAATACAGATCGGCGAAGGCTAGATCGAAGTCGAGGACGAGGGCTGGGCTTGCTGGTACAGAATGTGGGGCTAATTTTAAACTTGTCATGATAAATTGGTCGATATTTTGTGTGTGATGAGCCAAGAAACTATGTGTGGGACTGTGAAGCCAAGGGTGGGTACGTTTTTGTGCCCACGCGGTTAGCGGGCGTAGGGCGGACTTGTCCGCCGCAACATACCAGAGCGAAGGTGATCATCGAGTGGTCACCGATAGGGTCGTCATGGTGATGGTTTGGCGGACAAGTCCGCCCTACGCCCTGCTGATAAGAAAAGAAATCCACAGAGAACACAGATGAACACAGAAAATGAAGATTGTCGCTCCCGCGACATCATGGACGCGGCGATGGCAGCGTACCGGCGCGCTCCGCCTTCACATCGCCTTTGATTCTCCTCTGTGTTCCTCTGTGTCATCTGTGGATCATCCAGTACTTGCGCGCGCCTCATTGGCCGTCGACGCTCGTGAAGTATCGTGCCAAGGCGTGAATTTCGTTCTCAGTCATAGCGGATACGATAGTGCGCATCATCGCCTCACCATCGTTGACGCGCGCGCCGCGCTTAAAATCCAGCAACTGCGTTTCCAGATACGCGGCGTGCTGCCCGGCCAGGCGCGGAAAAGCGCTGTGCCCTTCGCCCTTCGCGCCGTGACAACTGCTGCACGCCGCGATACCGCGCGCGCTGTCGCCGCGCTGATGCAGATGCTCCGCGGCCTGCCGGTCAAAAGTCGGCGCAGAGGCGTTCGCGCTGGCGCTCGGGGACTGGGCATTGAAGTAGCGCGCGACCGCAATGATCTCGGCGTCGCTCAGCAGTTCCGCTGTGGCCCGCATGGTTCCGGCGCGCCGCCGGGCGCGAAAATCCTTCAGTTGCTTGACCATATAGTCGAATGTCTGACCGGCGAGGCGAGGAAATCCTTCCATACGCGAATTACCATCCAGCTCATGACAGTAGCCGCAGCGCTCGTAGGGCGCCTGCCCTGCGTTATCTATGGAATCGGCTATGGCGCATCCCGGCGCGACCACCAGCACAATGCCGACGATGCGAGCCACGATCCCAATGATTGCCGTGTGCATCGTCATGTACTCGCCGCAGGGACTTGCACGGAGTTGCGTGCGTAGAATGTCATGATAGAGCTGAGTTGACTTGCCACCACTGCCGGCTCCAGCGGCGGAACGAAGCGCGCAACCACCTGTCCGGCGGGATCGATCAGGAAAATCTCGCCGCTGTGGCTGACCTGATAGTCGCCTGATGCCGACGCCGTTTGCTTGCGATGAAAAGTCGCCGTCGACTGCTCCAGCGCCTCGATCTGCGCAGTTGCGCCGGTCAAGCCGATAAAACTCTGGTCAAAAGACGACAGGAAAGCCGCCAGTTGCTGCGGCGTGTCGCGCTCCGGGTCTACGCTGACAAAAACGTATCGAGGCTGCGCAATCGCGGGATAGCCTTGCGTAAGCGCCTGCTTGATTACGCCGAACTGGGCCAGGGTGGCAAGGCACACGTCGGGGCAATGCGTGAATCCGAAAGCAACCAACGTCCACTGCCCGTTGAACCACGACTCGGTCACTGACAGACCATGCTGATCGGTGAGTTGTAGCGGCGCCAGTTTCACCGGCCTGTTCGTCATCACGCCGCGCAGATCGTGCGGCACGGAGCGTCTGTCCGTTCCCGCCTGCGACCAAAGAACGCCGCCGGTGAGTATCAACAACGCCACTACTCCGAGCCAGCGCTTCATGAATTCATGCCCTGTCCTGCTGCTGCGCGAAGGCGCGTAGCGATTCTGCGCGTATCAGGTCCATGCAGCGCCGCTTGGTGGCGATATAGCGCTCGTCGGATACGACTTCCACGGCGCGCGGGCGCGGGAGATTGACTTTGATGTCGGCGATTAAGCGCCCAGGACTGGCGCTCATGACAATGATACGATCAGCGAGAAACACCGCCTCGTCAATATCGTGTGTAACGAAAATGACGGTATTGCCGAATTCACCCCAGATCTGCAGCAGGTACTCCTGCATCATGGCGCGCGTCTGAGCGTCCAGCGCCCCAAACGGCTCGTCCATCAACAATACATTCGGGTAGTTTGCCAATGCGCGCGCGATACCCACGCGCTGTTTCATGCCGCCCGAAAGCACGCCCGGAAAGCTGTTTTCATACGCACTCAAACCAACCATGCCGAGCAGCGTGCGTGCGACGACGTCGGCCGCGTACTTGCCTTGTTTTGCCATGAGCGGACCGAAGGCGACGTTGTCCTTGACTGTTTTCCACGGAAACAGCGAGTGCTGCTGGAACACCATGCCGCGGTCGGGACCCGGCTTGACCACAAGTGTGCCGTCGAGTTTCACGCTGCCGTGCGTCGGCTTGACGAAGCCGGCGACACAGTTCAGCAGTGTCGATTTGCCGCAACCCGACGGTCCCAGCAGGCAAACAAACTCGCCCGGTCGAATATCCAGCGTGGCCTCTTGTACCGCCACTACGTTATCCTTGAATTCGACGCTGACCTGCTCGATCGCGACATGACCCTTAGAGACCGGATTAAGCTGGCGGTGCAGCTTAGGCAGCGCAACCCCCTGCATGACCGGCCCCATTTCGGCCTTGCTGATCCGCTCATCGATCCCGCTATTCATCGCAGTCATTCGGTCTCCTAAAACGTAATCACAGTCAGGTCGCTGCCAACCGCGAACTACCAGGCGCGGCAAGACTGCGTAGTTGCTTAACAATGATGCCGACAATCATCAACAGACCGAGCGGCGCCAATATCATCCCTGCCGGCTCGATCCACAGCGCTAGCGACACACTCATTCCCAGCATGGCCAGCGACACCACCCACGACGGGGTGGCGCAACACACGACCCAGGTGAGCGTTGCGCTGGTCAGGCCGACGAGTGCCGTGCCCATGCCGGTGGCCGCATACGCCAAGGCTGGCGAGGTCGGACAAGCGGCTTCCTTGCCGCTCGCTGCCAATACCACCACCGTCGCCAGCAGCACCCCGGTCAGGAATACCAGAAACATTTTCGGCGGGATGAGCATATAGCTCCAGGTTGCGATGCCGTAGTAATGCGGATTCTTGTAGCCGGCCTCAAACCACGACTCATCCATCAGAATCGGCACGGCATCGGACAAAGCCGGCGTGCCGGCGAAGATCAATTTGTAAGTGCCGAACACATCATGGAACACCGCGTAGTTCGGTATCTCGCCGAAGCGCAGCATGGTGAGCGCCAGCAGGCCGACGTAGTACAGCACGACGAAACCGAGACTGATCGCGAGCCAGCGCGCACGGTGATTCGCGATGCTATTGCGGATGACGTCGAAGTAGGCACGCATTAGTCGCGCGACTCCTGCCAGCGCAAGGCCGGTACCGACGCCTTGCGCACCAGCCAGGTCGATAGCGTGCCCAGAGCGCCGATGGTGAGCATGCCGACGATGATGTTGGGATACTCCACCAGCGTATATGCAGTCCAGGTGAAATAACCGATGCCGTATTGCCCGCTGATGATTTCTCCCGCGAGCAGGGAAAACCACGATACGCCCATACCGATGGCGAGACCCGCCATGATGCTCGGCAGCGCGCCCGGCAATATCACGTGGCGCAACATGGCCCGGTTGTTGGCGCCGAAAGCCAGCGCCACGCGAATCAGCGCTTCAGGAGTCTGCTGCACACCATGCACGGTGTTGAGAACGATGGGAAAGAACGCCCCGAGGAAAGTGATGTATATGATGCTTGCCTCTTCACTCGGAAACATCAGGATCGCCAGCGGAATCCACGCCACTGCGGGAATGGGTCGCAGGATCTCGATGTAGGGCATCATGATATCGGTCGCCACACGCCAGCGACCCATGAGCACGCCGACTGTGACGCCAAGGCTGGTCGCCAGGGCGAAGCTGATGAGTACGCGCTTCACACTCACCCCGATGTGCATGTAAAACTGCGATGTCCCGAGCAGTTGTACCAGATGCTCCGCAACGAGTAACGGCGTGGGGACGTTTTCAAAATTGATAATGAATTTGAACTTGCTGGCCGAAGCCACTTGCCAAAGCAGCAGCGCGCCAATGATCGCCAGGGCGCTCACCAGATAACGCCGCCAAGGAATGGCGGCGCGTGTGCGGCGCGGCGTTGCACGGGGCGGCGGGGTTGTAAGGAGAATCGGCGCCACAGCTGAAGCTCCGCTATCAACGGTCGCGCCGCGCGCTTCGACGGCGGCATCTTCCATTTGCTCGATCCGCGCTAGTCCAATTTTTGCGTTCATGTTGATCCCGTGCATCAGATTGAATTCACAGTCGATGTCGCGCGCGACGCTGGCCCGCCGCGCGCGTATCGCCTTACTGAATTGTTGCTATCGCGACGCGCCCCGTATGCATCTGTGCGGTTTTCGTCGCAGCCGCTTTCGGCGCATCGTCGAAGCGCACCAGCTTGCCGCCGGATGATTTGATGAATTTCTCTGCGTCTGGCTTGCGCATGAAGGCGGTGACCGCGCCGTTCGCGTCCTTCACGAAGAACGCCACATGGCCGAAGATTTTAAGCCCCGTGGTGTTGTCATAAACGTAGCTGGCGCGCAGATCGCCGTCCTTCTTATACCCTTCAGCCGCCGCCAGCATGGCCGCCACACCGGGGTAGCTGATAACGCCTTTCTTGGCGTGCCACAGCTCCGCCGCAGGCAGTTTCTTGAGCGCCACCTTTGGGTCATGCATAGTCTTGGCATCCTTGTCGTAGTCGCGCCCGACCGCCTTGTAAGCCTCACGGATATAGCGGTCGTCTATCCACTTGGCGAAGTCCAGCGGCGGGGCTAATTTTTCCCTGGCCAGAACGCTGTGGTCAAACTTCAGTGTCTCAACCCACTTCTGTTTTATGGTCGGGTCCAGGGTCAGCGCGCCGCCGTCGCTGAAATACAGGTACTGCACCTCTTTTTCGACGCCGGTCCATTTTTCGAGCAGGGTCGCGGCCTGAATCGGATCCTTACGCACCCAGTCTCCCGCGTCTATGATCGCCTTCATGAAGGCGACGACGATCTCCGGATATTTCGCTGCGTAGTCCTTGCGCACCACCACGCCGTGCAGATACGCCACTCCGGTCTCGCTGCCGTCAAATATTTTGCGACCGGTGCCGCGAAACTCCATGATCTCCGACCACGGGCAGAAGTCGGCGTGCGCGTCTATCTTGCTCGCGGCGATATTGGCTGCGCCTACAGGCGGGCTCTGGTTCTTGATCTCAATGTCTTTCTGCGTCAAGCCGATATCCTGCATTGCCTTCAGCGTCATGCCCCAGGCGGCGCTGCCCACCGGAACCGAGATCGATTTGTTCTTGAGATCCTGGAAACTGTAGATGTCGGATTTCACCGGCACTACGACGGCGTTGCCCGAGCCGTGCAGGTTGTAACCGGTGCCGGCAATGTAAAGCGTCTCAAGGCTCGCGGTTTCCTGGAACTTGGCGCCGTTGACGATCAGGGGATAATCGCCCATGACGCCGAAGTCCAGCTTGTTCGCCAGCATCTGATTGGTGATCGGTGCGCCTGACTCGTAATCCTTCCAGTCGAACTCGAACTTCGCGTCCTTGTATTTTCCATCCTTGGGTAAATGCTTTTCGATCAGTTGCAGCTCTTTGACGATGATGCCGGCAGAGTAGGTGTCGGTACACTTGCTCTGATGGCCCACGGCGATGCGAATCGTTTCCGCGTGGGCGGCGTTGCCAAGACCCAACAGCAGTACCGCAGTCACTACGCATAAAACTCTCATAGCTCGATCTCCCTGGTTAATTTGCAAAAATATCGATGGAAGTTAAGAAAAGCCGATTAGTACAAAGCAAACGCCATACCTGAGATAAAGCTCCTGTTTTTTATGACTATTGGCGCACTCTTTGCAGGTGTGCCATCCAATCTGGTGCGCCGTACTTCACTCTGCGCACCAGGCTCGTGCACTAGGCTCGTGCATCACACGGTTTCCGCTATTTCCAGATACTGGAATTTGTCTTTGACTTCCGACCATTTATCGGCGTCGGCTAGAGGCTCGCGCTTGTCATTGATGAGCGGCCAGGTTTTGGACAACTCGGCGTTGAGCGCAATGAAGTGCGTGTATTCCGCAGGCAGATCGGGCTCATCGAAAATCGCGTTGACCGGGCATTCGTCTACGCACAGCGAGCAATCAATGCACTCAATCGGATCGATCACCATGAAGTTTGGCCCCTCATGGAACGCATCCACCGGACAGACTTCAACGCAATCGCCGTATTTGCACTTGATGCAGGGTTCGGTCACCACATATGTCATGAGCGTCTCCTCATTTCAAAATCTGGTTAAGCGCGAGCTGCGCGAGCTTGCGCACATCGGGGTCGGGATCGTGCAAGGCTTTTTCCAGCGCTGCAATCGCGCCTGCGTCGCCTACTTCGCCCAGGGCGATGGCGGCTTCCTTGCGCAGGTTGCTGATGGCATGACCGAGCGCATCGATCAGCACCGGCAAGGCGCTGCGCGCTTTCAGCTTGCCCAGGCTGCGCGCCGCCTTGATGCGCACCTGCCAATAGGGATCGGCCATTGCTGCAATCAGGTCGTTGACGGCGTCCGCTACCAGCAACTTGCCCAGCGTTGCAGTCGCTTCTTCACGTACCTGCCAGGAATGGTCCTTGAGCGCGCGCTTGAGTGCGGGCGTAACGGCAGCCAAGTCGTCGGTCGCAAAACCCAGCGCGCCCACCGCAATACGGCGTGCTTCCGCGTCGGGGTCGGCGCCGGCGATGCGCGCAATTTCCGCTAGCGCAGCGCCATCCTTCATATAGCCCAGCACGCCGAGCGCGGCACAGCGTATTTCGACGGCGCTGTCGTGGAGCGCCGCCAGCGCCGGGGCAAAAGCCTCGGTGCGGCGCAATTCGCGCAGCGCACGGAACAGCGCGGCTTTCGCAAACGGCGTCTTGGCCTTGGGTAGCGCGGCCAGCAGACCATCGCCCATCGGCGTCTCTTTCAATTCAGAGAGCGAAATGGCAGCCGCTTCACACACTTCGAGATCGCTATCCTCCAGGGCGCCAATGAGTCTCGCTACCGCTGCGTGGGTTTCGTAACCCTCCAGCAGGCGCGCCGCTTCCACGCGCACTTTTGCATCCGCGTCCTGGAGTGCGGCGAGCAATAGCGTTTCAACGTCGTCTGCGTCGCTGTCGAGCAAATTCATCACCGCAATGCGGCGCACTTCGGGGTCGGCGTTCGCCAAGCGGCTGTGGAAATCCTGGGCATGGGTTGCAGTTAGCATGCGGTTCTCCTCAGCGCAGCAGGTAAGGGATAGCGACGTGGATCGCCTGGGTCGGGCAATCCTTTTCGCACGGCAGGCAGTACCAGCATTCGTCGTACTTCATGTAGGCTTTTCCCTTGAGCATGTCGATGGCCAGCAAATCCAGCGGGCACACATCGACGCACACCGTGCAGCCTTTTTCGGCGATACATTTTTCTTCATCCACGATCACGGGTACGGCGACCCGGTTTAAAGTCATCGACATTGTGTGGCTCCTTGTTGATACCGCATCAAGCGGCTGCGGCTTGTTTCACGATGCGCATGCGGTTGTAGGCTTCCTTCTCGTCTTCGTCGAGCGCCACGATGTAGGGTTCGATAGGGCGTTTGAAGCTGGTCATTTCTCCGGCAGCGTTCTTTTTCAGTTGCGCATGGCAGAACCAGTCGGCATCGTTCTTTTCCGGGTGATCGACGCGATAGTGATACAACCCCCAGCGCGATTCAGTGCGATAGAGCGAAGCGCGCGCCGCCATCTCAGCGCAATCGCGGATGAAGTGCACCTCCATGGCGCGCATCAATTCGTGCGGATTGGTCGCGGACATTTCAGACAAATCGGCGCCGATTTCGGCGAAACGTTCAAGGCCGATTTGCATCTTGCGCGTGACCTTGGGCGGTTGCAGATAGTCGTTGACGAAGCGGCGCAACTTGTATTCAACCTGTGTCGGCGTCACCCCCTCGCGATTGGCGAGCGGAGCAAGCACGCGCGCCGCCTCTTGCGTCACCTGGCGTTCGTCGACCGGCGCGTGGCTGCGCCCGGCGGCATAGTCGGCTGCGCTTTCACCGGCGAACTTGCCATAGACGAATGCGCCGAGCATATAGTTGTGCGGCACGCACGCCAGATCGCCCGCCGCATACAGGCCGGGCACCGTGGTTGCAGCATGTTCGTTTACCCACACGCCGGAAGCGGAGTGGCCGCTACACAGGCCGATTTCCGAAATATGCATTTCCACCATGCCGCTGCGGTAATTCAGGTTGCGGCCTTCGTGGAAACGGCCGCGGCTGGGGCGCTCATTGGTGTGCAAAATTTGTTCGATGTTGCTAATGGTTTCTTCTGCGAGGTGATCGATCTTGAGGAACACCGGACCGTTGCCGCCTTCGAGCTCGCGGTAAAACTCCTGCATCATTTGCCCGCTCCAGTAATCGCACTCGATAAAGCGTTCGCCCCGTGAATTTGCCGTATAGCCGCCGAACGGCCCGGTGACATACGCACAGGCGGGGCCGTTGTAATCCTTAATCAGCGGGTTGATCTGATAGCACTCTATGCCGGACAACTCCGCTCCCGCGTGGTAGGCGAGCGCATAGCCGTCGCCAGCGTTGGTGGGGTTTTCATAAGTGCCGAACAAATAACCGGAAGACGGCAAACCGAGGCGACCGGCTGCGCCAGTGGACAGCACCACCGATTTTGCGCGGATCACGCCGAAAGTTCCCTCGCGCGTATCCAACACCATCGCGCCTGCGATGGCGCCGTGCTGGTCGAGCAGCAGGCGCGTGCCCATGTAACGGTTGGTGATTGCTACGCGCGCTTTCTTCAGTTGCCGGTACAGCACTTTTTTCATGTGGTGGCCTTCGGGCATGGGCAACACGTAAGTTCCCATGTGGTGCACTTTGCGCACTGCGTAGTCGCCGGTCTCGTCTTTCTCGAACTTCACGCCCCAGCGATCAAGCTGGTTGATCATGTTGAAACTTTCCTGCGCATACGCCATGACGGTTTTTTGATTGACGATGCCGTCGTTGGCGATGGTGATTTCTTTGACATATTGCTCGGGCGTGGCGTGGCCGGGAATCACCGCATTGTTGAGGCCGTCCATTCCCATGGAGATAGCGCCGCTGCGTTTCACATGGGCTTTTTCCAGCAGCATGACTTTGGCGGCGGGATTCTTCTCCTTGGCCTTGACTGCCGCCATCGGCCCGGCTGTGCCGCCGCCGATAACCAGGACATCTACTTCTGCAATGATGTTGCTCATGCGCGTTCTCCGTAATTAAATCTGGCCGCGCTCAATGCGCAACCGGTATTGGAAGGCATCACCGCGGTAATAAAGATGTTCGTAGTCGAGTGGTTGCCCTGCGGCGGTGTAAGTGAGGCGCTCAATGCGCAGCACCGGTGAACCTTCCTCGACTTTCAGGTGGCGCCCGAGAGAGTCGTCTGCCAGCATGGCTTCGATCTGCATTTCGGCCTGGCCCAGCGACAGGCCATAGTCGTTTTCGAGTATCAGGAAAATATCGCGGTGTGCAAGGTCTTCCTTTGCCAGCCGGTCACCGATGGCTTTGGGCACATAAGTTACGTCGAGTGAAATCGGTTCACGGTTGAGGTAGCGCACGCGGCGCAGTTCGGTGATTTGTTCCTGCGCCTTCACCTTCAGCTTCGCGCTGACCACTCTGCCCGCAGCCAGGGTTTTAATGCTGATAACTTGCGAGAAGGTCTCATAACCCATACGCGCCATGGCCTCACCGAAACCTTGCAATTGACCGATGTTCTGGAACGCTTTCGGTTTTGAGACAAAGGCGCCTTTGCCGTGAATCTTGAAAATCATCCCTTCTTTTTGCAAGTCGCCCAGCGCCTGCCGCACCGTAATGCGGCTTACCCCGAAGCTTTTCATCATTTCGCTCTCGGACGGGATTTGCTCATGCGGTTTATAGGTGCCGTCAAGAATCCGCGTGCGCAGGTCTTCCTTGATCTGCGTATAAAGCGGCACAGGGGAGAGGGCAACCACTTTTTTTGAATCAGGCATTATTTATATTCCTGGGTAAGCTCAACTTGTAATGACAAGCCATAATAAGCAATCGTTATGCCAGCCGATGACCGGTGCCGATTATTAATGTAATAAAATGATTATATTGCGTTTATTACTTATTTGTCGGCTTGCTCAAGGCGCAGGCCATTGGCTGATTACGCCCAGGATCAGTGCGCTGCTAGCCATCGCGCACCAAGCCGGGGAATACTTTCAGGTCCCAGATAGTGGTATTGCTCATAAAGAGAAAGC
>JAYWAM010000140.1:0-2270 GCA_043782425.1 Betaproteobacteria bacterium | reverse complement strand
CAACTCGTGCCTGGCACTTGCAGACAACGCTTGCTTTATCGAAGACTTGAAAATGGATATGACGCGGCAAGAGGATGACGCGCCGTTTGCACGATGGGCAACGATCCTGGCGCAGAACTGGTTTCCCGGTGACCAGGATTGGCAAAACATGTTCAAGGAGCGCTTCGCGCTAGTCAGCGATGAAGCGTTTGGGTTTTTGACCGAGACAGCTTGTGAGGTGCGCGCGCGCGTGCGGCTTAAGGAGGAAACGAAGACTGTCAAGGACGGCCATCTTTGGTATGAAGAGTATTTACCGCAGGAGTCTCTGCTTGCCGCGCCGGTGTGGTGCGATACGTTGGCGCCAACAAAAGCCACCGAAATCCGCAAACACCTGGAGGCGCCAAATTGCTCGGACGATGAAATAAGGGCCAAACTTTTGGCCCACTATTGCAAAGACCAATCGCTGCGCTTAGGTGGTAAACAGTCGATTGGTAAAGGCCAATGCAGCGCACGGTTTGCTTGGCCGCGGTTGCCGCAAAATACGGAGAATCCTTGAGAACTCGTATATCGTTGGCGGCCGAGCGTCTCGGCCAACGGCTAGCGGGTGTTCACCACCACCGCGATCCAGTGTTTCGGCGCGAGTACCACCACGCGAGCGAAACTTTTCCGGCGCTGATGCAGGCATCGGGATTGGCAGCGGCGTACGCCTTCGCGTTGAAGCAGGGGATTACGGGCACCGACAATACCGAGGATGGTGAAGACAATCTCGCGCGCGAGGCTTGGACGGCTTACATGACGGATATCTGCTCGGTTTTGTCGAATCGGACCTCACCTGAGGACATCGCGAAGCTTTCCAATAGCACCTATTGGCAATACACCCGTGAGGCAGTTGCTGCTGCCGGCATCGTCAAGCGCTTCGCGGCAGCGCTATGGCGCGACCTTGATCCGAAGGGTGCACCCACCGCGCCCAAAAATGCCCCGCCAGCGTCGCCTTCAGATTCCAATCAATCATGAGCACTTATCCTCGAAAATATCAAACGTCGCCGAAGGTGGATCAAGCTGCACACGCCGGCCTGCTGCTGTCGCGCTTTGTGCCCGTCGAGGTCATCAAACGCGCGGACGACGGGTTAAGGATAGAGCTACTTAACAACGCTATCGCTGCAGCTTGCCGCGCAAAGGCCGTCTACGCACTTGCTTACCAAAAGCGTTGTGAGCGCCTTTTGCAATTTAATTCAGTGGAGATATTTACGTTGGCTACCAAGGGCCGGCTGGCGGTCGGTCTGGGCAACGCCTCCGCAATGGAAATCGGACTAACCTTGCACCATGTTTACGGTGTACCCATCATTCCCGGTCAGGCGCTGAAGGGCCTTGCATTACGCTACGCCAATGCCACGATCAAGGACGTTGAGCAACTAAAAAACGTTGCCAACATACTTTTTGGCGCCAACAATAACGCCGGCTTCGTTGACTTTGAGGATGCTTGGATTCTGCCCGATTCACTGGTTGCGAACGGCATTGTTCTGGATGTGATGACGCCCCACCACCCGGACTACTACGAGGGAAAATCGGCGCCGCCGAGCGACCAAGATGACCCCCGGCCGTTGCCGTTTCTTGCGGCAACGGGCAGCTTCAGTTTTGCCGTTCATTGCGATGTGACCGGAGATAATTCCGATAAATGGTGCGAGTACGCGGCGAACCTGCTCCAAGGCGCGCTCACACAATTCACCTGGGGGGTCGGCGCCAAAACCCGGCAAGGCTACGGCCTGTTTCGGCCGCTTGACTCTTCGGCAACTCAGTCGTAGCCAGGCAAGCATGGAAGCGCCCACGGAAGTAACCGTCGCCTTGAACCAATTATTCTCTGCGCCTGCGAAGCTGGCGCAGTTGCCGGCGATGGTGCAGGCGGCGAAGCAGCAAGCCGGCAGCGGCAACATCGTCATTCTGACCGGGCAGTCCCCCGTGTGGCTATACCTGTCCGTCGCACACGCACTGCACGGAAGCGCGCGACGCCTCATCTATCGCTCGCCTGCCGCCGGCGACGTGGTCATTTTCGATCACGATCCGCTGTGACCCGCTTTGAAGCACCACCGGAGCTGCGAGATGTGCGCTGGCTGCGCGTGCGCTTTACGCTGCGCAATGAACGCGTCGTGCCGCAACAAAAGGCGCATCCGTTGTCGGTGTTCGATGCGATCTTGCGCGCTCCCAACAAAGCGCTTGGGCTTACTGGCGTGTTCCACATGCGCAACCGGCACTGGTACAGCCAGCGGTTGAAAGAGGGCGCACGCTTTGATCTG
>JAYWAM010000139.1:0-2273 GCA_043782425.1 Betaproteobacteria bacterium | reverse complement strand
CATCATTCGCGGGCAAGCCCGCTCCTACGAGAGCGCCAAAAAAACATTCTCGCGCCAAGGCGCAAAGACGCAAAGTTTTAAACCCCTTCTTCATTTAGCTTTTCTTGGCGTCTTGGCGTCTTTGCGCGAGCCGCTTTCTCTTTCTTGTGTAATTCCGGGTGCGCAAGCGCACCCTACGCGCAGGTCAACGCTCCATGAACGTCCGATGAGGCCGCCGTGCTGGCATTCGTAATCCGCCGCCTGCTACAAAGCATAGGCGTGATGCTGGCGGTAGGCTTCATCGCCTTTTCGTTGTTCAATTTTGTCGGCGACCCGGTTACGCTCATGCTGCCGTCCGAGGCCACGGCGCAAGATCGCGTGCGCGTACGCCAGTCGCTCGGCCTGGATCAGCCTTTCTACGTGCAATTCGTCACCTTCACCGGCAATGCTTTGCAGGGTAACTTCGGTATTTCGTTACGCCTGGGCCGCCCGGTTTCGCAACTGCTCATCGAGCGCCTGCCCGCCACACTGGAACTTGCCCTGACCGCCGCTCTCATTGGCCTGCTGGTGGGAATTCCACTGGGCGTCTATACGGCATTGAAGCGCGATGGCTGGTTATCGCGCGTATTCCTCACCACCTCACTGATCGGTGTTTCATTGCCCAATTTTCTCATTGGCATTTTTCTGATTCTGATTTTCGCTGTATGGCTGGGCTGGTTGCCCTCGTTCGGGCGCGGCGAAACGCACATGCTGGGGCTGTGGTCCACCGGGCTGCTGAGCGCGAGCGGATTGAAATCGCTGATCCTGCCGGCCATCACGCTGGGGTTTTTACCGCTCACACTCATCATGCGTCTGGTGCGCTCGGAAATGCTCGAAGTGCTGCGCACCGATTACATCAAGTTCGCGCGCGCGCGCGGGCTCACCAACCGCGCCGTTCACTTCGGCCATGCGCTGAAAAATACCCTGGTGCCGGTGATGACCATTACCGCGCTACAGCTCGGCGGCATTATCGCTTTCGCCATAGTCACCGAGACGGTGTTCCAATGGCCGGGCATGGGACTGCTGTTCATCCAGGCGGTGCAATTCGCCGATATTCCGGTGATGGCGGCGTATCTGTGCCTGATCGGTTTTATTTTTGTGGCGATCAATCTGGTTGTCGATATGCTTTACTACGTCGTCGATCCGCGCCTGCGCCTGGACCGCGCTGCGGCGGGTGGGCATTGATATGAAACATTCATTGCTACGCTTTTTCGACAGCGACATTTTTTTCAGCTTCAAGCGCTCGCCGCTGATTATCCTGGCGGCGCTGATCTTGCTGGCGGCTATTCTCGGCGCGGTATTCGCGGGCCTGATTGCACCGCACAATCCCTTCGACCTTGCCACACTCAACCTGCTCGATGCCTTCGCGCCGCCAGCATGGTCGGCGGGCGGCAAAGCGCAGTATGTGCTCGGCACCGACGATCAAGGGCGCGACATACTGTCAACCATCATGTACGGCGCCAGGATGTCACTGTTGATCGGCCTGGTTGCCACCTTCCTTGCAATGGTGGTGGGTGTGACGCTCGGCCTTATCAGCGGCTATGTCGGCGGCAAGCTCGATGCCTTCATCATGCGCATTGCCGACATCCAGCTTTCCTTTCCCGCCATCCTGATTGCATTATTGATAGGCGGCGTGGCGCGCGCCGTGTTCCCCCGTGAAATGCACGAGCACACCGCCATCTATGTGCTGGTATTCGCCATCGCCGCCTCAGGCTGGGTGCGCTATGCGCGCACGGTGCGCGGCTCGACTCTGGTTGAACGCAACAAGGAATACGTACAAGCGGCGCGCGTCATCGGGCGCAGCCCGCTTGCCATCATGTTCACCCATGTGCTGCCCAATGTGATGGGTCCGGTGCTGGTGCTTGCCACGCTGCATATCAGCGAAGCCATCATCACTGAGGCCACGCTATCGTTTCTCGGCGTCGGCGTGCCCCCCACCCAGCCTTCACTCGGCACCCTCATCAGCAACGGCAACAACTATCTCTATTCGGGCGAATGGTGGATCACCGTCTTCCCCGGCGCCGCCCTCGTCATACTCGTGCTCGCCATCAACCTGCTGGGCGACTGGCTGCGCGATGCGCTGAATCCCAAGTTGCGTTAGGGCGCTAATAAGCACCTTCATTTATTATTATTGAACGTTTCCTAATTCACGACAGTTTCTTGACTCCACCACCCCCTCACCCCGACCCTCTCCCCCGTTCCGGTGGAGAGGGAGAAAACCCCCTCTCCCGCTTGGGCGGGAGAGGGCTGGGGTG
>JAYWAM010000138.1:0-16087 GCA_043782425.1 Betaproteobacteria bacterium | reverse complement strand
CACAAATTGCGAAGATTTAACTGATAAGAGACTGGGAGCGAAACTTTGTGCTCTTCGTGTTCTTTGTGGTTAAAGTTTTGTTACAGAATATCCGGCAGTTGCATTGCCGCCACCGCTTCCTTGAGGCTGTCGCGGTACTGCGCCAGTTTGGTGGCGAGACTGGTGTCGTTGATCGCCAGCAGGCTTACCGCGAAGAGCGCTGCATTGGCGGCGCCGGCTTCGCCGATGGCGAAGGTGGCGACCGGAATACCCTTGGGCATTTGCACGATGGAAAACAACGAATCCTGGCCGGCCAGATGCTTGGAAGGCACCGGCACTCCTAGCACCGGCACGGTGGTCTTAGCCGCCAGCATGCCTGGCAGGTGTGCGGCGCCGCCCGCGCCGGCAATGATGCACGTCAGGCCGCGTTGACGCGCCGTTTCAGCGTAGTCGAACATGGCATCGGGCGTGCGATGCGCCGACACCACCTTGTGCTCGAATGCCACGCCGAAATCTTTGAGCACTGTGGCGGCGTGCTGCATCACCTCCCAGTCGCTCTGCGATCCCATGACTACGCCGACAATTGGTTTTTCCATTGGTCCCGTTCCTTAATCTACCAGCGTACGAGCTTGCTCCAGCTCGGCACGATAGGCGTCAAAAATGCCCTTCAGTGCATCCTTCATCGACACCTGCGGTTTCCAGTCGAGATCCTGCATGGTGTTGTCGATTTTCGGCACGCGGTTTTGCACGTCCTGATAGCCTTTGCCATAGTATTCTCCCGAGGTGGTCTCGACAATTTTTACACGCGCCGCATTGTCGCGATACTCGGGATAGGTCTTGGCGAGGTCGAGCATCATGCTTGCCAGTTCGCGTACCGAGAAATTATTGGCCGGGTTGCCGATGTTGTAAATCTTGCCGCTCGCAATGCCATTTTTGTTCTCAATGATTTTCATCAGCACGGCGATGCCGTCGTCGATATAGGTAAAAGCGCGTTTCTGCGCGCCGCCGTCAACCAGCTTGATGGGTTCACCGCGCACGATGTGGCCGAAGAACTGCGTGATGACGCGCGACGAACCTTCCTTGGCGGTATGTATGCTGTCCAGCCCAGCGCCTATCCAGTTGAAGGGGCGAAACAGCGTGAAATCTAGTCTGCCCTCTGAGCCGTAAGCCCAGATGACGCGGTCCATGAGCTGTTTGGAGCATGAATAAATCCAGCGCTGCTTGTCTATCGGCCCCAGCACCAGGTTCGATCCATAGGGGTCGAATTGGGCGTCGCCGCACATGCCGTACACCTCGGATGTCGAGGGGAACAGGATGCGCTTGGCGTACTTCACGCAGGAACGCACGATGGGCAGGTTGGCCTCGAAGTCGAGCTCGAACACGCGCAACGGCTGCTTGACGTAGGTGGCGGGCGTGGCGATCGCCACCAGCGGCAGGATCACATCGCACTTGCGAATGTGGTACTCGATCCACTCCTTGTTGATGGTGATGTCGCCTTCAAAAAAATGAAAGCGCGGGTGCGCCAGAAACGGTGCGATGCGATCAGTGCTCATGTCCATGCCGAACACTTCCCAGTCAGTAGATTCGAGAATGCGCTTGGACAGATGATGGCCGATAAAGCCGTTGACGCCGAGGATGAGTATTTTTTTCATTTACAGTGCTTGCCTGTGTTCATGTTAATTACATAAGCCGGACTAGCCGGAACCAAAAACTATTCTCGCGCAAAGACGCAAAGTCGCAAAGAAAAATAAAAACGTGGTTGATTTTCTTTGCGCCTTTGCGTCTTGGCGCGAAAATTCTTCTCACAAATTGCGAAGATTTAACTAAGAGACTAACGCATGCACGCCCACGCCCAGTAGTCCGCTTAGCTCGGCGCCAGCATAAAGTTTGCCGTCAATCACCATTTCCAAAATGCGCAGCATGCCGCCATCTCCGCATCCTGTTATGCAGCGCTGCGCACTGACTTGCAGAAAGCCCTGCATGCCGGGCACGCAGCGCCCCGGTTCAAGCTGGCTGCGCGCAATCACTACCTGCCTTCCTGCGACGCTGGTCATTGCGCCCGGGTAGGGTGGAGCGACCGCACGGATGAGATTATGAATGTTTTGCGCGCTGTCGTCCCAATTGATGATTCCGTCCTCGGGTTTTCTGCCGCCAAAATAGCTTCCCTGGCTCAAGTCCTGGGTGCGTAGTGATGCTGTTCCGGCGATTAATTTTGGCAGTGAACGATCCAATAGCGCCGCCGCAGTTACGACCACTTTATTGAACACGTCAATGGCAAGATCGTTTGGCAGGATAGGCGTCGCCATTTCATCGACGATGCGTCCGGCATCGGGTTTTTCCACCATTTCATGCAGCGTCGCGCCGGTTTCGGTTTCACCCTTGATAATGGCCCAGTTTATTGGCACGCGCCCGCGGTACTTGGGCAGCAGCGAGCCGTGCATATTAAACGCGCCGCGCCTGGCAAGCGCCAGCACTTCGGGTTTGAGCATGTGGCGGTAATAAAACGAAAACAGAAAGTCCGGTTTCAACTGTCGCAGTTGCTGCACAATCTCTACAGTATTCGGATCGTCGGGGGTGATGACGGGAATGCTGTGCGCTTGCGCCAGCGCGGCGACGCTGTCAAACCAGATGTTCTCCTGGGGGTTGTCGCGATGCGTAACCACCAGGCGCACATCGATGCCGTGCTTTAACAGGACTGACAGGCATTGCACGCCGACGTTATGGTAGGCAAAAACGATGGCGGAAGTCAGGGTGGGCAAGAAATATCTCCTGATTTTAGGTATCTGTTGGATATGCATTGCGTATCTAATGGATACCTTTTAAAATGGCGGTGTTGAATACTCAAGTGAGCGAGGCCTATATGTCTAAAGAAGTGCAAATGTCTATCAAAATGGAGTCGGAGCTGCGCGACCAGTTCATGGCCGCTGCGGCAGACCGCCATCGCCCCGCCGCCCAGATTATCCGCGATCTGATGCGCCTTTATATTGCAGACAGAGAAACGCCCAACGCATTGACCGCCGAAACGCTGCGCAAGAGTCGTCGCGGCGAAGGTGTGTTTTACGCCTCCAACGCGAAAGACCTGTTCAAGCAGTTGGGTATTTGATACGTTCGGCAATCTATACCGGCCAATTCAAACGTGACGTGAAGCTGGCAGGAAAGCGCGGCAAGGATATGGGCAAACTGCGCGCCGTTATCAGCCTGCTGCTGGCTCGCCAACCTCTACCGCGCGAACTGTGCGACCACCCGCTCAAAGGTGAATGGAAACCCAGCCGTGACCTTCATATCGAACCCGATTGGCTCTTGATTTACTCCATAGATGGTGAAGTCGTTCGCTTTGAGCGTACCGGTACGCACGCCGATCTCTTTGGCAACTGAGCTGCAATTGTGTTCATGGTCTATGCATCGTCAGTTAGGCGCGCCGCGGCATCCTGCTCCAGCACCGCTTGAACCACAAAGCGTGGCCGCTCGCGCACCTGCTGGTAAATGCGTCCGACATATTCTCCCACTAGGCCGATGCCGAACAGTGTGATGCCGATAAGAAAAAACGCGATACCAAACAGTGTGAACAGTCCTTCTGCTTCGGGGCCGACTATCATACGGCGCAGCGCGAGAACAATGACGAACACGATTGAAAGCAGCGAAATGATAATGCCGACAAAGGAAAACAACTGTAGCGGCACCACCGAAAACCCGGTCACCAGATCAAAATTAAGGCGTATGAGTTTGTAGAGAGAATATTTTGATTCGCCCGCCGAGCGCTCTTCGTGTGCGACTTCGATTTCGGTCGGGTTGTGGGCGAACGAATACGCCAGCGCCGGTATATAGGTGCTGACTTCCTTGGATTGATTGATAGCGTCAACTATGTTGCGGCTGTAGGCGCGCAGCATGCAGCCCTGGTCGGTCATCTTGATGTGTGTGAGACGCTCGCGCAGGCGGTTCATGGCCTTGGAAGCCCAACGCCGCCAGGCCGTATCCTGACGAATTTTACGGATGGTGCCGACATAGTCGAAGCCCTGGTCCATTTGTTCGACCAGTCTGGCGATTTCTTCCGGAGGGTTTTGCAGGTCGGCGTCTAGCGTGACAATACAATCGCCGCGACAGCGTTCAAAGCCCGCCATCACCGCCATATGTTGTCCGTAGTTGCCGTTGAACAGAATGACGCGGGTGACATCGGGACGCTTCTGAAACTGTTCGCGCAGCAAGGCGGTAGAACGATCCTGGCTGCCGTCGTTGATAAAAATAACTTCGTAACGTTTGCCTAGCGCATCGAGCGCAGGATAGAGACGCGAAAAAAGCGCAGGCAGACCGGGTTCTTCGTTGTACACCGGGATGACGACGGAAACACTAGTCATAAATATGTGGCTATTCGATCAGGGGTGTGTTGCGGGCTTGGAGGTTGCGGCGCTTTTCGGCGCACCAAGCTTGTGGCGGATCTCGTCGAGAAGCTCCTGCATACTGCGCAGCAGGGCTTCGTGTTCTTTGGCGGAGGCAGACGGTTTTAAGGCCTCGGCAAGCTGTTGCGCATCGACTATAAGAGGGTCGAGCTCTTTTCCGCCGACGATAATCAGATTTTTTTCGTTGAGCATGATACCGAGGTTGTTCATTCTTTCGCGGTTGGTTTTGGAAAGAAAAATCTTTGGTGTGGCGTTAGTCTGCTTTAGCGCGGAGATCTGCTCGCGACGTTCGGCTTCGCGCGCGTCGTTGGCGGTCGCTCTTTGGTAGGGTTCGGGGTTGAGAAATTGCCGCATGACCACATTGAGATCGTTTACCGACCTGATCTCCGCTAACGGCCTGGGCGTAATGCGGTCGAGCTCCAGAATATCGTCCTCATTGACGCGCGCCTTGAGCGCCTGCAACGCTGCTTGTTCGGCGGCATTGGGTTTGGGCGCAGAAGCGTTAGCGGAATTGGTGGCAATGACTTTTTTCAGATAAGACTCGACGGTCTTGAGTGCAGCCGCGCGGTCTTGCGCGTGAGCGGGAGCAGAGAACCCACATGCCAGCAATAGTGCGCCGGCAACAAGGAAGGAGATGAATTGACGTGAAGGGGACATGATTTCCTCTTATTGAAAATTTCCACTGCCTATTTTAACGCGTAGGGCGGACTTTTCCGCCAAACCATCACTACGCAGAATTCTGGCGCACTACGTCCGCCAACTCGCGACACACGCGCTCTACATCAGCCAGGGTCATAGCCGGAAACAGCGGCAGGGTGACGGTTTCGCGCGCTATGCGTTCGGCATGAGGAAATTGGCCTTCACTGTGCCCAAGGCTGCGAAACAGCGTGGAAAGATGCATGGCTTCATAGGAAACGCCGATGCCTATGCCGCGTTTTGCCATGGCGTCGATGAACTGCTTGCGCGTCAGCGCCATTTTGTCGAGCGGCAGCAGCACGCAGAACATATTCCAGCTGTGGCCCGCGTATTCTCCCGCGTGCGCCTGGGCGGGGAGGACGCAAAGTGCATCGTTTTTAAGAATGGCGAAATAATGGTCCACCAACTCGCGCCGCTTGGCGCACCATTGGTCGAGGTGTGCAAGCTGCGCCACGCCGAGGCATGCCGAAACATCCGACAGATTGAATTTGCCGCCGGGAAAATCCACATCGCGCGTGCCGTCTGGCAGGCGCGATATGCCATGAAAGCGCAGCACTTCGGCGCGCTTAGCCTCTGCCTCGTCGCAAAAGACAAGCGCGCCGCCCTCGATGGTGGTCATGTTCTTGTTGGGGTGAAAGCTGAACGCGGCGATGTCGCCGAAAGCGCCGATTTTTTTTCCTTGCCACGATGAGCCGATGGCCAACGCAGCGTCTTCGATCACGCGCAGCTTGTGTTTTTGCGCTATGGCGTACAGACGATCCATGTCGCATGGTAATCCGGAAAAATGCGTCGGCACGATGGCTTTGGTGCGGGGCGTGATGGCGCGCTCCACCTGATCGAGATCGATGTTGCGCGTGTAAAGATCGCAATCGACAAATACTGTCCTGGCGCTGGATTTGAGAATCATGTTGCCGACGGAGAAAAATGTCATGGCCGAGGTGATGACTTCGTCACCTTGCCCGATGCCGCAAATCTGCAAGGCTACTTCCATCGCCGCTGTGGCGGAGGTGAACACGCGAGCTGGGCGTCCGCCGTGATATGCCGACAAGGCTTTTTCAAATGCCAGCACTTGCGGTCCGCTGGTGAGTTGCAGGGAACGCAGCGTATCGGTCATAGCCGCGATCATGGCGGCATCGACGGTAGGACGGGAAAAGTGCAGAAAGTCCATGAGTTATGCGCGCGCCACCAGCCACACGCCGACGATGATGAAACCAATGCCGACGAGTTTTTGCGCGCCGAATGATTCGCCAAACAGGTAGTAGGCCGCCACAGCGTTGACAACATAGCCGATGGAAAGCATGGGATAGGCGATACTCACTTCAACGCGCGACAGCGCCATAATCCACACTACGACACTCACCACATAGCACGCCAACCCGCCGAGAATATGTGGCTGTGCGGCAAGCTGCAGGCCCACCGGCAGAATGTTGGCTGAGGTAAATTCAAAGCTGCCGACGCGCGTGGCGCCAGCCTTGAGCAGCAACTGCGCTGCGGCATTGAGGAGTACGCCAGTAAGAATCAATGAAAAGCTGGTCAGGTTCACGGTTTTATCACTGCCATGCGGCGCGGGTCCTGGTGGATGATTTGCATGGGCAGGCCCTGCTTACGTAGGTCTTCATAAGTGGAGTCGTGCATTATAGCCACTGCGCTTCCCTGCCGCAGCCAGTCGGCTGCAAAATCCCCAATATCGCGGATCGCAAGGCCGGGCTCGCTATCGATGCCGAGCGAGAATTCATCGAAATAATGCACCAGCTTAACCGGGCGTTTCAGGTAATAGGGAAGCGACTGGTCATAAATATTCACTGCATAGACACGCGTTTCGGCACTGATGTGCGGCAGCATTTTTTGCGCAACTACGTAGCCCGATTTCAGTGGTGACAGCACTTCAAACGCCTGTTCTATCAGTTCCACCACCATCAAAGAGCCGATAGCAATCGCTACCACACCAAACCAGCGGTGTTTCCTGCGCAACAGCAGGAAGGCAAGACAAATTGCGGTGACCAGGGTCAATGAAGCGCCGATCAACCATAGGCTGTATTCGTTATACAGGCCGCGTGTCAGCGCATCCCTGGCATCTTGCGGCGCAATCCATGCTGCATAGGCCGCAATCAGGCCAAGCACTACGCCGGGTGCTATAAACCACGCCAGTTTGCGCGCGGGAGTGTCATGCAGAAAATAGCCGATCACCAGCGCCAGCGGGGGAAAAACCGGTAGCAAGTAGGCGGGCAGCTTGGAGCTCGACGCGCTAAAAAAAATAAAGATAAACAGGCTCCAGATCAGCGCAAAGCGCAGCGGCCTGAAGCTTGTGAGGCGCGCTTCAGCGCGCCAGGCGCGTTGCACGGCGGCAAGCAGCAGAAACGCCCACGGCAACACGCCCAGGAACAGGATGGGAATGAAATACCACCACGCCCCCACGCGCCGGTGCGAGGTGGTGAGAAAACGTTCAAAGTGTTCGTGTATGAAAAAGAAGCGCGCGAATTCGGAATTTTGCAACGAGACGGCGATGAACCAGGGAGCGGTAATAGCGAAAAACAACACCAGTCCCCAGCCCCATCGGAAATTCAGCAGTCGGCGCCAGTCGCGCTGCGTCAGGCAGTAGAAAAATATCGTTACCGCCGGAAAGACAATACCGACCAAACCTTTCGATAGCACAGCTCCCGCCATGCCGGCCCAGGCAAGCAAAAGATAGTTGCGGTTTTGCATCACGCTGGCGCCCGCGCGCTGTGATAGCATGAACGCGCACACCGCCAGCGTGGTGAACAGGGTGAGGCCCATGTCGAGCGTAACAATCTCGCCTAGCGCCATGAAGTAAGGGCTGCCGATCAGCGCCAGGGCCGAGAGCGCACCCACTTCCGCGGAAAACAGACGCCAGCCGGTGAAGGCGATGATGAGAATGCTAAGCAGACAGCACAGCGCCGTATAAAGCCGCGCACTGAATTCCGATTCGCCCAGCAGCTTGAAGGACAGGGCGGTCGCCCAATATTGCAGCGGCGGCTTCTCAAAGTACTTAAGCCCGTTCAGGCGCGGCGTGACCCAATCGCCCGAGGCCGCCATTTCGCGCGAGATTTCCGAGTAACGCCCCTCGTCCGGGTTGGCGAGCTTACGATACCCCAGGTTATCGAAGGCGAGGAAAACCACCAAAATGGAGAGCAGCAGGATTGGGCGGGGGAGGGTCATGTGTGGTTTTATTTCATAGGTGCGCCGGGCTAACTTCCTGAATTGCTAGCCTTCGAACTCGACTCTAACGCTCGTGATTGGTGATTGCCAATTAACTGTCGTCTTTGAAAATGGATTTCGGATCGAGCTCGCGCAAAATTTCGCGTGCCCACGGATTGATGTCGCCGTAGTGCTTGGTCAGTTTTCCTTCGCTGGTACGGAATAAAAGCCGTGCCGGTGCGTTGTCCACCGAGTTATCGTAAATGTAGGCGCGGTCGGCGATGCGTGCTGCTACCGAGCAGTTTGCTAATGACCTGGTATAGCGAGCGATGATCTTGCTGATGGGAACATCGTGCCCGCCTTCCATCACGCGCAGTGCGACGCGCATGGCGTTGATGGAAGGATTATCTGTACCAACAAAAAACAGGCGGACGAAAAAACCGGCCTGCTTCGCCCTTTCCATGAAATCAATCTTATCCGGCATGGATAGCACCGTCTCAAAGGCTAAGCTGCGCTCCTCCCGCACGCACTTTTCACGCACTTCAGCAGCCCGAATGGCCGCTTTTATGACAGCATCGGGCGCATTCCAATCGCCGAATTCGTCGCGGGCGATATAGTCTGGGTTCACATATTCACAGCCGCCCATCCACTCGTGGCGGAGCAACTGTTCGGTGATCGAAGTCTTGCCTGCACCGTTGGGGCCAGCGACGACAATCAGGCGCGGCTTGAGAGATTCGCTCACGCTGTCGCCCGACGATTGGCAATGACAATGTCGTCACGCAGGCGTTGCATCAGCGCCTCTCTCGCCAGTTCAGCGCGCCGACTCGCCTCGGTTGCTACCGAGCGCATCAAGGTTTCCAACTGCGCATCCGTTGGTTCGTGCTGGATATCGTTCAAATCAAAATGTTCGCTTTGCATGATGCATCCTCCAGGATATACGTCGAGTTGGCGCAGCGTAACCCGATAATTCAATCTGACTCACAACAATTCTGCCTGCGCAGACGAAACCTTGGAATTTAAGTCTGCCATACGGCTCGTTTTGGTTCTCTGAGGTAAGGCGTGCACTGGTTGTAAAGTTGCTGCTGGGCGGCGAACCTACCTGCGGAAGTAGTTTTTTGGGAACGGCGCGTTGTCAATGCACCGCAAAAAGTATTGGAGGCGTTATTGTAACGGCCTAGCCAGCACCCTGTCAGGGAATATCAGTCAAGCAGCCGGGACGAAGGTGTGCATTGCGCTGCGTCAGTCGCGTTGCCTCAACCCTTCAATAGAATGACTACCGCCCCGCTGCCGCCATCGACCGCGCTCGCGTCGGCAAACGCCAGCACCTCATCGCGCAGCATGAGATTTTTGCGTACCTTGTTGCGTAACACCGCCTCGCCCGATTGCGAGCGCAATCCCTTGCCGTGGATCACTTTGATGCAGCGCAGGCCGTTGCGTTTGGCATGCTGGATGAAAGCGGCCAGCGCGATGCGTGCGTCGGCGGAATTGAGGCCATGCAAATCCAGCTCATCCTGAATAACCCATGCGCCGCGCTTGAGTTTGCGCAGCACCTCGCGCGGCTGGCCGCTGCGTACATAACTTTCGTTATCACCAATTTCAATGCCGTCGTCCCAGCCGGCGTGATCGGAAAGCAGCTCGGAGAGCACGCGCTTGTCGTCTTCGATGCGCTTGACGGGCAGCGGCTTGGGGCGCGGCTTGGCGAGGTTGGCGCGGTCGCTGGGGCGAGCTGGTTTGACATCTGCCATTTCAGCGCGGAACAAATCGGCGTCCTCGTCCTTGGTGCCCATAGTGTTGTCCTGTGTGGCTAGGCGCAAATTCAGAATTAACCACAAAGCACACAAAGATCACAAAATTATTCGGGATTCTTTACTTTTTTCTTGGTGTTCTTTGTGCGCTTTGTGGTGAAACTTCAGTGCAAACTTTCCAGATAACGATCCGCATCCAGCGCCGCCATGCAGCCGGTTCCCGCGCTGGTCACAGCCTGGCGATATACGTGATCCTGCACGTCGCCTGCGGCGAACACGCCGGGGATGCTGGTTGCGGTGGCGTCGCCATTGAGCCCGCCCTTGGTGATAATGTAGCCGTTTTTCATTTCCAGTTGGCCTTGAAAAATTTCGGTGTTGGGGCGGTGCCCGATGGCGATGAAGCAGCCGGTCACAGCCAGGTCCTTGGTCGAAGCATCAACAGTCGATTTGATGCGCACGCCGGTCACGCCGCTGTTGTCGCCCAGCACTTCATCGAGGTTGTGGTTCCACTCAATGCTGACTTTGCCTTCTTTTTGCTTGGCGAACAGCCGGTCTTGAAGAATTTTTTCGGAGCGGAACTTGTCGCGGCGGTGGATCACCGTTACATGCCTGGCGATATTTGACAGGTACAGCGCTTCCTCGACTGCGGTATTGCCGCCGCCCACCACGCATACATCCTGGTTCTTATAGAAAAAGCCATCGCAGGTCGCGCAACCGGAAACGCCTTTACCGAGAAATTTTTGTTCCGATTCGAGACCGAGATACATCGCCGACGCCCCGGTGGCGATAATCAGCGCATCGCAGGTGTAAGCGCCAGAATCACCCTTGAGCATGATAGGGCGGCTTTTAAGATCAACTGTATGAATCTGGTCGAAAATCATTTCGGTGTGAAAACGCTCGGCGTGTTTCTGAAAGCGTTCCATCAGCTCCGGCCCTTGCAAGTCTTCCTTGTCCGCCGGCCAGTTTTCCACTTCGGTGGTGGTCATCAATTGGCCGCCCTGGGCCATGCCGGTAATCAGCACCGGGTTGAGATTGGCGCGCGCGGCGTAAATGGCGGCGGTATAGCCGGCCGGGCCGGAACCGAGAATAATGAGGCGCTTATGCTTTGTATCCATGTCACTCTTTCAAAATATTTTCATGTTGCTGCCGAATGCGGCACTATACCAGCGAAGTGCGCCGACGCTTGGCGACGACGTAAATCTGAGATGAGGGCGGGCGCCAAAAAATCCACTATTTCGACGCAAATATGATGTGCTGGCGGGGGGATGCGAATCTATGTGACAATATTCCCGCAAAGCACGGGTGTAACAGTTGCGGTAATGCCGCAATCCGGAAGGTTCAATGGAGATAGCAATGCTGCGTAATATCCCGCTTTTCAACTCGCTTTCCAACGAAGATGTGAAGCTGGTTGACGGAATGGCCGTCGAGAAGCACGTTGCCAAGAACACAGTGATTATTACCGAAGGTGATGTCGGTGATTCACTGTTTGTTATTGTTGCTGGGCGCGTCAAGGTGTTGATCGGCGATTCAGAAGGGCGCGAAATCATTCTCAAGATTCTCGGGCCGGGGGATTTTTTCGGCGAGTTGGCGCTCATCGACAAGCAGCCGCGTTCCGCCTCGGTTTCTACGCTGGACCATACGGTGCTCAAAGTGCTTTCGCACGCCGCTTTCGAGGTTTGCCTGGATCGTGCGCCGCGTATCGCCGTGAGCGTGATGCAGGCGTTGGCCAAGCGCTTGCGCGACGCCGACCGCAAAATCAGCACTCTGGCGCTGCTCGATGTTTATGGGCGCGTGACGCACACCTTGTTGGAGTTGGCGATCAACACCAATGGTAAGCTGGTGGTCGGTGAAAGACTTTCGCAGCAGGAGATTGCCAATATGGTCGGCGCTTCGCGCGAAATGGTGAACCGCATACTCAAGGATCTGTCGGAACGCGGCTACATCACCATCGAGTCCAAATCCATCACCATACACAACAGCAAGCTGCCCTTGGCGGTTTGATTTCGCGCGGGTGAATTTTTTTCTCCCTCTCCCCGCAAGCGGGGCGAGGGGGTACAATCGCCATCGACATGGAAGACTACTCCACCCCCGCAAAAACCGCTTCGTCATCTCCTAAACTCAACCGCCTGTTGCGCGAGGCGGGCTGGATCGTGTTTCTCGGTATTGCTCTTTACCTGGGCCTGGTGCTGGGCACTTATCACCCGACCGATCCGGGCTGGTCTCACAGTGTCAAGGTCGGCGCCCTGCACAACCAGGGTGGTGCGGTCGGGGCCTACCTGGCCGATGTGTTGCTCTATGTCTTCGGTATGTCGGCGTGGTGGTGGGCAGGACTTGCTGCCTTTGCAGTGCTGCGCTTTTATAGCAAAATCGACACCTGGAACCTGCTAGACCGCCGTCATTTCGCTGTGTCGATTATGGGTTTTGTTCTGTTGCTCGCGTCAAGCGCTGCACTCGAGGCTTTGCGTTTGCATAGTCTGAATGTCGCGCTCCCCGGCGCACCTGGCGGCGCGTTAGGCTTGGTTCTGGCCGCCGCCGCAAGTCAGGCATTCGGATTTACCGGCGCAACTCTGGTGCTGTTGATTATCGTAGTGGCGAGCTTCAGCTTGTTCACCGGCCTTTCCTGGATTCGCTTTGCTGAAAAAATTGGCGCTGCGCTAGAAGGCATCTACAGCCTGGTGGTGAGTAAATTGCAGGAGCGCCGTGATTTGCGCGAAGGCGCCATCGCGACTTCGCGGCGCGATGTGAATGTGGAAGAAATCAAGCGCGTTCTCGATCTTGACGCTGCCAAGCCGCTGCGCGTTGCATCGGCTTATCTTGAGGTGCCACAGTCAGAGCGCGTGGCGCGTGAGAAGCAGGCGCCGCTATTTCAGGACATGCCCGATTCGCCCTTGCCGCCGCTCGCACTGCTCGATCCGTCCGACGCTGGTGTCGAGCGCCCCAGTCTGGAAACGCTCGAATTCATCTCGGGCCTGATAGAACGCAAGCTGCTCGATTTCAATGTGCAGGTGAAAGTAGTGGCGGCTTATCCTGGGCCGGTGATTACGCGCTACGAAATCGAGCCCGCTGTCGGCGTGAAAGGCTCGCAGGTCGTCAACCTGGCGCGCGATCTGGCACGCGCGCTGTCGGTGATTTCGATACGCATGGTCGAAACCATTCCCGGCACCTCTCACATGGGCCTGGAGCTTCCCAACCCGCGGCGCGAAATCGTGCGCCTGTCGGAAATCCTCGGCTCGCAAGTTTATGCCGACATGCATTCACGCCTGGCCATTGCGATGGGCAAGGACATCGCCGGCAAACCCGTCGTCGCCGATCTGGCGCGTATGCCGCACTTGCTGGTTGCAGGAACCACCGGCTCGGGCAAGTCGGTCGCTATCAACGCCATGATTCTGTCGCTCATCTACAAAGCGACACCCAACGAAGTGCGCCTTATCCTCATCGACCCGAAGATGCTCGAGCTGTCGGTGTACGAAGGCATCGCGCATTTGCTCGCGCCGGTGGTGACCGATATGCGCCAGGCCGGCGCAGCGCTCAACTGGTGCGTGGCGGAAATGGACCGGCGCTATCGCCTGCTTTCCTCACTCGGGGTGCGCAATTTGTCGGGTTACAACCAGAAAATTGAAGAGGCGAAGCAAAAAGGTGAGCCGCTCAAACATCCATTCTCGTTAACGCCAGATGACCCCGAACAGCTTGAGCCCTTGCCGCTTATCGTGGTGGTGATAGACGAACTGGCCGATATGATGATGGTGGTCGGTAAAAAAGTCGAAGAGTTGATTGCGCGCCTGGCGCAGAAAGCGCGTGCCTCAGGTATTCATCTAATACTCGCCACGCAGCGCCCCTCGGTGGATGTCATCACCGGCCTCATCAAGGCCAATGTGCCGACGCGCGTGGCGTTCCAGGTGTCGTCCAAAATTGACTCGCGCACCATCCTCGACCAGCAAGGCGCCGAAGCCTTGCTGGGGCAGGGCGACATGCTCTACCTGCCGCCGGGCAGCGGTATGCCGCAGCGCGTGCACGGCGCTTTCGTTTCCGATGCCGAAGTGCATCGCGTGGTGCAGTATCTGAAGAAACAAGGCGCGCCCGCGTATGTCGAAGGGATACTCGATACGCCGGAAGAAGAATCAACATCCGAAAGCAATGGCGCCGCCAGCGGTGAAGCTGACCCGCTTTACGATCAGGCGGTGACTATCATTCTTGAAAACAAGCGTGCTTCGATCTCGCTGGTGCAAAGACATTTGCGCATCGGCTATAACCGCGCTGCGCGCCTGCTTGAAGACATGGAGCGCGCCGGGCTGGTTTCGCCGATGCAATCCAACGGCAATCGCGAGATTATTGCGCCGAATCGCTAAAGAGGAAATCCGACTTGAAAAAATTCATGCCGTTTGTATTTTTATTGGCACTGCCGCTCGCCAACCTGTCAACAGCGCAAGCCGCCGCATTACCCAAGTTCAAAGCGTTCTCGCAAAGCACCTCGGGCCTTGCCGATTTTGAGCAGACCGTATTTGACCGCAGCGCAAAGGTTACGCAACGCGCCCAGGGGAAATTCGCTTTCGCGCGCCCCGGCAAGTTTCGCTGGACTTATGAAAAGCCCGCGCAGTTGATCGTGGGTGACGGCGCCAAGGTATGGATATTTGATGCAGACCTGAACCAGGTTACCGTGCGCAAGCTCGATAAAGCGCTCTCGTCCACGCCCGCAGCGCTGCTCACTGGCGACGGAAAAATCGACGCGCTGTTCGACCTGGCGGAGCAGGGTGTGCAAGACGGCATCGAATGGTTACAGGCAACACCGAAAAAGCCCGACACCGGGTTCGAGCGCATCCGCATCGGCTTTAGCGGCGATACGCTCGCGGCGATGGAACTGTTCGATCAATTTGGCACGCGTACGCTGCTGACTTTTTCCCATCTCAAGCGCAATCCTGCCATTGATCCCGGCTTGTTCAAGTTCACGCCTCCCACGGGCGCGGATGTAATATCTGACTAAACATCAGTAGTGTCCGGTTTATTTGATGGTGAAAGACTGGGAAGCCAATAACGACGGGGGTTTAAAGGGATTCATGGGTGTCCACGATTTGAATTTCAGGTTAAACATTTGCGATGCTTTCGGGTTTAGACAACCGGGAGTGACGCATGAACGTGGGCAAGACGCTGTTTGCGCAAGTGATGGAGTACGTGCCATGGAAGACCTTCGGACGCATCATCGAACGCCACGCGGGAGATGCAGGTGTGCGCACGTTGGACTGCGCCGATCTGTTTCGAGTGATGGCCTTTTCGCAGCTCACCTGGCGCGAGTCCTTGCGCGATATCGAGGTTTGCCTGCAAGCCAATCACGCCAAGCTGTTTCACATGGGCTTGTCGGGTGCGCCTGCCCGCTCGACGCTGGCCGATGCGTTGAATCAGCGCAACTGGCGCATCTATCAGGATCTGGCCATGCGCCTGATTGCGCGTGCGCGGCAACTGTACGCGAAAGACCCGCTGGGGATCGATGTGGACGCCACAGTCTACGCACTCGATGCCACCACCATCGACCTGTGCTTGAGCCTGTTCGGCTGGGCGCCGTTTCGCTCCACCAAGGCGGCGGTAAAGATGCACACGCTGCTGGACTTGCGCGGCCCTATTCCCGCTTTCATTCACATCAGCGACGGCAAGATGGGCGATGTCAGGGTACTGGACATCCTGCTTATCGAGGCCGGTGCGTTCTATGTAATGGATCGCGGTTATCTGGACTTCGACCGACTGTACAAGGTGCATCAGGCTGGCGCGTTTTTTGTCACGCGCGCCAAGTGCGACATGGATGCGCGGCGCGTGTACTCGGCACAGGCCGACCGATCCACCGGGGTGATCTGCGATCAGATGATCGCGATGAACGGTTTCTATATCGCCAAAGATTATCCCGAGCAGTTGCGGCGTATCCGTTTCAAAGACCCGGAATCGGGCAAGACGCTGGTGTTCCTGACCAACAATACGACCTTGCCGCCATTGACCATCGCCGCGCTTTACAAGAGCCGCTGGCAAGTGGAGTTGTTCTTCAAATGGATCAAACAGCATCTGCGCATCAATCGTTTTCTGGGTACGAGCGAGAACGCGGTGAAGACGCAAATTTGGGTAGCGGTGTCCACCTAC
>JAYWAM010000137.1:0-40578 GCA_043782425.1 Betaproteobacteria bacterium | reverse complement strand
GGGCAAGCCCGCTCCTACGTCCGGCAAAAATTATTGCAGAATTTTATCATTTACTCCTGCCCACTCCTGACGTAATGCGCACCCCGCCTCATTTTGCCCGTCTGCCTCTTGCGGCCGCTCTGCTTGCATGTCTGCCCTTATGGGCGGCCGAAGGCGAGCAATTACCGGCCTTGAAGCTGGTGACAGATGTACGCGACGCGGCCAAGAAAAAAAACGGCGGCGCGCGCCGCATCGAGGCGGATCGTGTCCACGGCACAATGGATCAAAATGCCTCAGCAAGCGGAGAGGTGAGCTTGCGCCAGGACGGATTATCAATGCGCGCCGATCGCGTCGATTACGAAAACCTGAGCGATACCGCAGTGGCCAGCGGCAATGTCATCCTGGATCGCGACGGCGATATCGTGAAAGGCGGCAAACTGCAACTCAAGCTCGATACCCAGGTGGGGTTTATGGATAGCCCGCTGTTCTATTTCTCCAGAAAGCTCAACCGCCGCTACGAAGCCTGGGCCAGCGCCACCCGCGTCGATCTGGAGGGTGAAGACCGGGAGCGTTTCTTCGATGCCAGGTATACCACCTGCGAGCCGGGAGACGACCAATGGTCATTGCGTATGTCCGAGCTGGAACTGGATCATTCGCGCGCGGTGGGTACCGGATATAACGGTCGCGTGGTATTCAAGGGCGTGCCGATTCTTTACATGCCATATATGACATTCCCGCTCAACAACGAACGCAAGTCTGGTTTCCTGCCGCCGACGTTCGGCAGTTCCTCGACCAGCGGCCTGGAACTGGCGCTACCGTATTACTGGAATATCGCGCCCAATATGGATGATACGTTCACTCCCAAAATCTTCACGCGCCGCGGACTGCAATTGGGTAATGAATTGCGTTATCTGCAACCGCGCTTTCATGGTCAGCTCGACACCGAGTATTTGCCGCGCGACCGCGCTTATGGCGGTGATCGCTACCTTTCCGCTTTGCGGCACACGCACGATCTGTCCGACTTACTGGGCAACGGCTGGGCGGCGGCGATTGATGCGCAAAAAGTCTCGGATGATAATTATTTCCGCGATCTTTCCACACGCATCGCCAATACGGCGCAGACCAACCTGCCGCGCGATGCGTTGCTGACCTACAACAATGCCTGGCTGGGTTTAACCGCGCGCACGCTGGCGTACCAAACGCTGCGTGATCGCGACGCCCCCGCTCCCGTGTTGATACCCTACAAACTCGCACCGCAAATTACGCTCAACGGACACAAAGATAATTACAACGGATTCGATCTCGGCCTGGCTTCCGAGCTGACCGATTTTCGTCATCCGACATCAATCAACGGCAAGCGCCTGATTATCAATCCTTCCGTCAGCTTCCCCCTGACGCGTAGCTACGGTTTTATTACACCCAAACTGGGATACCACTACACACGCTACTCACTGGATCAGATGGATGGCGCACCGAGTTCTGCGACACGCTCCCTGCCCATAGCAAGCATCGATAGCGGTTTAATTTTCGAACGCGACTTTTCTTTTAAGGGCGCCCCGTTGGTGCAAACTCTTGAGCCGCGCTTGTATTACCTCAATGTGCCGTTTCGCGATCAAAGCAAGCTGCCCAATTTTTCTACTGCGGAAAGCGATTTCAATTTTGCGCAGATTTTCACCGAGAACATTTTTATCGGCGGCGATCGTGTCGCAGATGCTAACCAGGCCACCCTGGCGATGACCAGCCGCTTTATTGAAAAAGACAGCGGCATAGAGCGCCTGCGCGCCGCCTTCGGGCAACGTTTCTACTTCACTTCGCCACGTGTGACGTTGAACACACCGGGGCCTGAAGAAGTGCGTTCCAGTGATTTGCTCGCCGCATTTTCCGGCCAGTTGTCAAAAACCGTCTGGATAGACAGCGGTTTTCAATACAGCACCAACCAGAATCGCCTGGAAAAAACTTCGGTCAGTGCGCGTTACGCCCCAGAACCCGGAACGATATTCAACGCCAGTTACCGTTACACCCGCAACTCGATCAAACAGATTGATCTTTCCACCCAGTGGCCGGTCAAACCCGGCTGGACGCTGCTGGCGCGCCTCAACCACAGCCTGCGCGACAAGCGTCTTCTGGAAGGCCTGCTGGGCCTTGAGTATAATTACGGATGTTGGGAGTTCCGCTTGGTGGCGCACCGCTTTACCACAGCCACAGAGCAGTATTCCAACTCCATCCAGATGCAGCTTGAGCTGAAAGGTCTTTCGCGACTGGGAATCAACCCACTAGAAACCTTGCGGCAAAATATTCCTGGCTACCGACGTTCCGACGAGACTACCCAATGAAACAATTTCAGTTTTTCTCCCTGCAAAACTGTCTGAGCCTGGCCATCACCCTGCTCATTGCAGCTTCGGCAGGCGCACAACAAAAGCCAGTAGCGCGACCCGACACATCTTCGCGTCCAGCCAACAAAATTCTTCAAGTGGATCGCATCGTCGCTGTGGTCAACGATGAGGTCATCACGCAGAATGATCTCAGTGAGCGCCTCGCCACGGTAATACGTAACCTGCAAAAACAGGGGACCACATTGCCGCCGCAGGAAACGCTCGCCAAGCAATTGCTGGAACGCATGATCAATGATCTGCTTCAGGTGCAGCTCGCCAAGGAAACCGGCATCAAGGTTGACGACGCGCAACTCGATAAAACCATGCAGCGCATTGCCGAGGAAAACACTCTTAAACTCCCCGAATTCCGCAAACTGCTGGAAGCCGAGGGCATCAAGTGGGAGCGCTTCCGCGACGATATTCGCAACGAAATTCTCACTACTCGCCTGCGCGAGCGTGAAGTAGAGGCAAGTATCGTGGTGACCGAGAGTGAAGTGGATAACCAGTTGGCGCTTGAAGCGCGCGACTCGAACACCGATCTTGAGTTCCGCCTTGCGCATATCCTGGTTCTGGTGCCCGAACAGGCCACCTCAGAGCAGATCGAAGTCAAGCGCAAACGCGCACTCCAGGCGCTGGCCGAATTGCGCAAGGGCGCGGATTTTGCGCAGATTTCCGCCACCTTCTCCGATGCACCCGACGCCTTGCAAGGCGGTAACCTTGGCTGGCGCAGCGCCGGGCGCGTGCCGGGAATTTTCATCGAGGCGGTAGGCCAACTTAAGCCCAATGAAGTGAGCGATATTTTGCGCAGCGCCAACGGTTTTCACATTGTCAAATTGCTCGAAAAACGCGGACGCAGTGCAGAAAGCGGCGTGTTACAGGCGCACGTGCGTCATATCCTGCTGCGCACCAAGGACACGCTGACCGACGCCGAAGCGCGTGAGCGTCTGATGCGCTTGCGCGAACGCATCGTTTCGGGCGCCGATTTTGCCGAACTGGCGAAGGTACATTCCGAGGATCCGAGCGCTTCCAAGGGCGGCGATCTGGGCTGGATTTCGCCCGGCGAAACCGTGCCGGAATTCGAGCGCACCATTAACACACTACGCAACGACGAGGTCAGCCAACCCATACAGACCCAGTTCGGCTGGCATCTGGTGCAAGTGCTTGAGCGCCGCTCGGAAACCCTGTCCGAAGAGCGCCGCCGCCAAATCGCGCGCCAGACCATCCGCGCACGCAAGTCCGACGAAGCCTTCCAGGAATGGCTGCGCCAGACACGCGACCGCGCCTTCGTCGAGTACCGGCTGGAAGAGAAATGATTGGATAGGGTAACCGTAAGGCGGGAAAAATCGTCGCTACTCATCGCTCTCAAATACGATGGAACGCAGATAACGCAGATGAATAAGATGAACGCTGATAATTTTAGGAAACTCCGAGCAAGTGTCGTCCCCGCGAAAGCAAGGAACCATTTTCTCTTGAAAAAAATGGATTCCCGCTTTCGCGGGAATGACAGGCTAGGAATTGTTCAGAGACTCGTATAAATATACTGAAATCAAAGAAGAAAAATCTTGCTTAATCATAATTATCAGTGTCATCAGCGTTCAATTCTTTACCCTTCTTCCTGCCACTGAAGTTTGCACGTATGCCTTCCACTATCGTTGTCACCTCGGGCGAACCCGCAGGCATAGGCCCGGACCTGTGCATCAAACTTGCCAGCATGGAGTTTGCGGCGCGCCTGGTGATCCTTGCGGACCGCGAGGTGCTCGCAGCGCGCGCAGCCTTGTTGGGCATCAAAGCCAACTTCCATGCTTACGCTCCACAGTCGGCGCCGCGCCCCGGCGCTATCGAGGTGTTGCATGTCCCCGCTGCCGCGCCGGTTCAGCCCGGCCATCTCAACTCACGCAATGGCGCCTATGTTTTGGCGATGCTGCGCCGCGCCGTTGCGGGATGCGAAAGCGGCGAATTTTCCGCTCTGGTGACGGCGCCGGTGCACAAGGCAGTCATCAACGACGCCGGCATCCCCTTCACCGGCCATACCGAATACCTCGCCGCGCACACCGGCACACCGCGCGTAGTGATGATGCTGGTGGGCGGCGGCATGCGCGTTGCACTGGCAACCATCCACCTGCCGCTCAGTCAAGTTGCACAAGCCATTACGCGCGATTCGCTGGAGCAGACGTTGCGCATATTGCATCACGATTTGCGCACGCGTTTCGGCATCGCCGAACCACGCATCCTGGTCGCGGGCTTGAATCCGCACGCCGGAGAATCAGGCCATTTGGGGCGCGAGGAAATCGACATCATTGAGCCGCTCCTCAATGCACTACGCAAAACCGGCATGCAACTCGAAGGCCCGCTACCAGCGGACACGCTGTTCACACGCAAATATCTGGATCGCGCCGACGCGGTGCTTGCCATGTATCACGACCAGGGCCTGTCGGTGCTCAAGTACGCTAGCTTTGGCGAAGGCGTGAATGTCACGCTCGGCCTGCCCATCATCCGCACCTCGGTTGATCACGGCACGGCGCTCGATCTGGCAGGCAGCGGCAATATTGAATCGGGCAGCATGCGCGCCGCAGTGCAACTGGCTATCGACCTTGCCGGTCGCAAGCAGGTCTGACCGTGCTGCCACGGCCACGCAAGCGTCTGGGCCAGCATTTCCTCACTGACAGGCACTACATCGCACGCATCGTCAGCGCCATCAACCCGCAGCAAAGCGACAACCTGGTCGAGATCGGCCCCGGCGCAGGCGCCATCACCGAGCCGCTCATCGCGGCGCTGGGGCACTTGCATGTGATCGAGGTTGACCGCGAGCTCGCCCCCGCGCTGGCGCAGCGCTTTTCTTCAGACCAACTCACCGTACACCAATGCGACGTGCTGGAGTTTGACTTCGCCACCCTGCCTGCGCCCTTGCGCGTGGTCGGCAATCTGCCCTACAACATTTCCACGCCCATCCTGTTTCACGTTGCGCAATTTGCCGAGCGTATCCGCGACTGCACTTTCATGCTGCAACGCGAAGTGGTGGAGCGCATGGTCGCCGCGCCCTCGACGCCAGCCTATGGTCGCCTGTCGGTGATGCTGCAATACCGTTTTGCAATGGAAAAAATGTTTAACGTGCCCCCCGGCGCGTTTTACCCCCCGCCCAAAGTCGATTCGGCCATCGTACGTCTGACGCCGTTCGCCGCACAGCGTTTGCGCGCACGAGATGAAAATCTTTTCGCGCAAATTGTCCTGGCCGCGTTTTCACAGCGCCGCAAAACCTTGCGCAACACCTTGAAGAGTTATCTCACCGCTGACGCTTGGGCCGCGTTAGGCATCGACAGCCAGCAGCGCGCGGAGAATCTCTTGGCCACGCATTTCATCGCCATCGCAGATCATGTGTCGCGCCGCACGGCTGACTGATAAACTGTGTTTGCAGGTGATGCAGATAGGGCGCAATAACCAACGGGCATTGCGCCGTATGTAACGCTCAGACAACCTTCACATTCAAATCCCATGTCTTACGCGCAAATTGATCCGACCATTGGTACTTGGGTAGAAAAGCATAAGTTCAGCTTGTTTACTCATTTGAGCGGAACAGAGGGGCCCGAATGTAGGGCTGTATACATTTCGAGCAAGGACGGGGAGTGCTGCCAGATTTGGATAGATAGGCCAGAATCCGGCAGTGTATCCTTACACGCAGCAGATACTGAAACTCATCAGGATGAGGAAATGCGACAGGACTGGCATGTTCCAATATCAGATTTGGAAGCCGCACTGGAAGTTGCAATTACCTTTGTTCAAAAATGGTTTGAGCGCTGATGGTATTTCGGAGCTTGAATATGTATACGCTCAGGCGGGGCTGCGAAAAAGCGCGCAGCCCCTTAGCTCCACGCTAGGCCCTCCCCGTCCATGATCGAATGGGAACCCATCACCGAAGCTGCGTTGCGATCCCGTGTGGCGCAAAGCGAAGCGCGCATGAGCTCATCACAACGACGTCTGTGGGAAGCGGTACGGATCGATCCTGAGAATTGGCAGCAACATCCATACGGCGATCCGGGCGCAGGCTTCTGGGTCGTCGCTCTCGTCGGTCAAACCGTCATTTGGTACAACGACATCGAAGAAGGCTTCAATCGTTCGCGTTACTCTGACTACGGAACAATAGACGACTACTGGTGCAATCAAGACGAGTTGGAACTCACGGTGCAGTACTTGATGAATGCGCTCGCTCAGGGCGCTGACCTGGTGCGCCTGGTGAAAAAGCAAATATAGCTTGAAAAATGAGGGGGTATAGGGCACAATCCGACCTCTATTTTTGCGCCAATCCCAAGTGGCGTAATAGGTCGGGACGGAGGCCAAGCAGAGTTAAAAGCTAGCTGACTCGATTAGGGCCTGTAGAACGATACAGGTCTCTAGCCCGGGTGTCGTTTTTACTTTGGTTCATTCGCACGCATTTGGTAACTGCGCGCGGGTTGATTGGAGGTAAGGACTATGTCCAAACTACCGGGCGAGAGAGATCTCACCACTGTTTCACCGCAACTTCCCTTAAGCTGGTATTTCGATCCCGCCATTGCTGCGCTCGAAAAGAAGATTTTTTTCGATAACGGCCCCGGCTATGTCGGGCACGAGCTGATGGTTCCCGACCCCGGCTGCTACTACGTTTTGCCGTGGATGAACCAAGGCTGGACGTTGCTCAACAAGGGTGGCAATGTCGATCTCATTTCCAATGTCTGCCGTCACCGCCAGGCGGTGATGCTTGAGGGTCGCGGCAAACTCGCCGCGCCTAATATCGTTTGCCCGCTGCATCGCTGGACCTACGATCTCGAAGGCAAGCTGCTCGGTGCGCCACACTTTCCCGACCATCCGTGCCTCGACTTGCCGCGACAAAAACTGCAAAGCTGGAATGGCATGTTGTTTAATGGCAAACGCGACATCCTCAAGGATCTCGCCGCCATCGGTTGCGCCAGGGATCTGGATTTTTCCGGCTATGTGCTCGACAAGGTCGATATCGTTGACTACTCGTGCAACTGGAAAACCTTCTTAGAGGTTTACCTTGAGGATTACCATGTCGGGCCGTTCCATCCCGGCCTCGGCAAATTTGTCGATTGCGGCCAGCTCGAATGGGAATTTGGCGACTGGTACAGCGTGCAGACGGTGGGGGTGAACAAAGGCCTCACACGCCCCGGCAGCGCAATCTACAAGAAGTGGCACGAAGAGGTGATGAAATTCCGTGCGGGCGTAGCACCGCCGCATGGGGCCATCTGGCTCACCTACTACCCGAATATCATGGTCGAGTGGTACCCGCATGTGCTGGTGATCTCAACCTTGATGCCGCGCGGCGCGGAGCAATGCACCAATATCGTCGAATTTTATTACCCGCAAGAAATCGCCCTGTTTGAGCGCGAATTCGTCGTGGCGGGCCAACAGGCGTATGACGAAACCGCCGCCGAAGACGATGAGATTTGCGCGCGCATGACTGCCGGCCGGCGCGCACTGTGGCTGGAGGGGCGCGAGGAGCACGGCCCGTACCAATCGCCCATGGAAGACGGCATGGTGCATTTTCACGAGTTCGTGCGGCGCGAAATGGCGTCGCACATTTCCAAACCCTCAGAATGAGCGTCTAGCAAACATGAATCTTTTGGTGACAACTGAAGAACTGGCGGCGCACCTGAACGATGCGCAATGGATGATATTCGATACACGTCACGATATGAACGACAGCGATGCGGGGCGGCACTCGTATGAAGCAAAGCATATCCCCGGCGCGTTTTTCCAGCATATCGACGATGACCTTTGCGCGCCGAAAAACGGCAGCAATGGCCGTCACCCCCTGCCCGATCAAAAAGTTTTTGCCGCGCGTATGGCGGCGCTGGGCGTCACGCGCGCCAAGAACATTGTGGTGTATGACGCCAGCGGCGGCATATTTGCAGCGCGCTTGTGGTGGATGTTGCGTTGGCTAGGGTTGGAGCGCGTTGCATTGCTTGATGGCGGTATGCCCAAGTGGATCGCCGAGGGTCGGCCTTTGAGCGCACAAATTCCCCAGCCGCAGGCTGCGGCTAGCGACTTTGTGCTGCCCAGCGGCATGACGGTGGACGCCGACTATATTCTTGCGCATCTCGGCGATGCGGCCTGTCCTTTGCTCGATGCGCGTTCGCCCGAGCGCTTTCGCGGCGAGCAAGAAACCCTGGACCCGGTGGCCGGACATATTCCCGGCGCGATCAACCGCTTTTGCAAAGCCAACCTCAACGCCGATGGTACTTTTCGTCCCGTTTCTGCATTGCGCGCCGAGTACCTGGCGCTACTGAACGGACGCGCGCCCGGCCAACTGATGCATCAATGCGGCTCGGGCATCACCGCCTGCCACAACCTGTTTGCCATGGATCTGGCCGGATTACCCGGCTCGCGTCTCTATGCAGGATCGTGGAGCGAGTGGATAGCCGATAGTTCGCGTCCGGTGGCTACAGGCGAGTAAACTAACAAGTTACGTAACTACTCAGCAGTCAAAAATAGAGCGCTGATGACGCTGAGTGTATGGTTAAATTGAGGTTACGCACCGTCCACGAAAAACACGAAAGACACGAAAAAAAATACACAAGTTTCGTGCCTTTCGTGTTTTTCGTGGACTAAACAACTGCCCATTCAATGGTGAATTGTAACGTTTGGTTTCTGGATGTTAATCATTATCTGCGTTCATCATATTCATCCGCGCCATCTGCGTTCCAATATTTTTGGATGGCGCTGAGTAGTTACTAAATAGGACGTAAAAGACATGCGCCGTTTCCCCGCCATTTGTGTTGCAGCGTTGTTGCCTATCCAACTGGCCTGGGCAAATATCGAAGTCATCAAGCCGGGCGAAAATCTGGTGGTTGATGGCATTCCGCCCATTTCAGCCGACATCGCCAGAAAAGCTGCCGCCTACACTGAATTTCGCACCAGCCGCATTGTGGGCTGGCACCCCACCAGACGCGAAATTCTGATTTCCACGCGCCTTAAAAACGCTAACCAGATTCATCGCGTTTCTGAGCCGGGCGCCAAGCCTGAGCCGATCACCGATTTCAAGGATCCGGTCAACGCTGCGCACTATCAACCCAAGCAGGGCGATTTTTTTCTGTTTGAAAAAGGTAACGGAGGAGACGAGGCGTTTCAGATTTCGCGCCTCGATCTTGAAACGCGCAGCGTGACGCCCATCAGCCCCCAGGACGTGCGCGCCGGCACCCCCGCCTGGAACCACGAGGGCAATCGCGTGGTGTTTACCACGCAAAAGCTCGACAAAAATAATCCGGGCAAAGAAGCCCAAACCGAACTACACCTGGTAGACCCCATGAACCCCGAAAGCGACAAGGTGATCGCCACTTTTGAAGGCGGGCACTGGGACAGTTTTCGCTGGTCAGTGGATGACAAGAAACTGTTATTCGGCGAATTTGTTTCCATTAATGAAAGCCATCTGTGGACGATGGATCTGGCTAGCGGTGAGCGCAAACGCATTAACGCCGTCAACCCGGGCGAGCAGGTTAGCTATTCCGAGGCTCGCTTTGCGAAGGATGGCAAGGGCGTTTATGCCATCTCAGATCGCGACAACGAGTTTCGCCACCTGGTTTTTATCGATCTTGCCAGCGACAAGGAAGAGGTGCTTACGGCCAACCTCAAGTGGGATGTCGATGAATTCGCCATCAGCAAGAAAAACAATCGCATCGCCTTCACCACCAACGAAGACGGCGCACATGTGTTGCGCTTTTTCGATCTGGAAACTAACAAAGAGCTGCCGCGACCGGCGCTGGTTTCGGGCACGATTTCCGGATTGCGCTGGAACAAGCAGGGCGATGAACTGGGTTTTAACCACGCCTCGTCGCGCTCTGCGGGCGATGTGTTTTCCTGGAACATCAATACCAGCAAGATGACGCGCTGGACCAATGGCGTCGCCCCCGACATCAATGTCACCGAATTTGTCGAGCCTAAACTCATCCGCTGGAAAAGTTTTGATGGCCTTGCCGTATCAGGTCTGCTGTATCTTCCCCCGGCGGAGAAGTTTTCCGGCAAGCGTCCCGTCATCATCAATATTCACGGTGGCCCGGAATCGCAGGCCAAGGCTGGCTTTATCGGGCGCGGCAATTACTTTGTCAATGAGCTTGGCATCGCGGTGATCTTTCCCAACGTGCGCGGATCATCGGGCTACGGCAAGAGCTTCCTTAAACTCGACAACGGAAAAAGGCGCGAAGATTCGGTGAAGGACATCGGCGCCCTGCTTGACTGGATCAAGGAACAGCCCGATCTCGATTCCAGGCGCGTGCTGGTGATGGGCGGCAGCTACGGCGGCTACATGAGTCTGGCGGTGGCGGCGCGCTATGCCGAGCGCATCGCCGGGGCCATCAACTCAGTGGGTATTTCCAATTTCGTCACCTTCCTCAACAATACCGAGACCTACCGCCGCGATCAACGCCGCGTTGAATACGGCGACGAACGCGATCCGGCTATGCGTGTTTTTCTTGAGAAAATTTCTCCCCTCACGCACGCCGATAAAATCAGGAAGCCATTATTTGTCATCCAGGGCCGCAACGATCCGCGCGTGCCCTACACCGAGGCCGAGCAAATCGTCGCGCGTCTGAAAAAACATAAAACACCGGTATGGTTTCTGATGGCCAACGATGAAGGGCATGGTTTTGCGAAAAAATCCAATGCCGATTTCCTGTTTTACGCGCAGGTGAAATTCATGCAAGACACGCTGCTCAAGTAGCCGGGATATTTAGAAACCCTTGAAGAAGGTCGTCATCGCCAGCAACAACCCCGGCAAGCTGCGTGAATTCGCCGCCTTGCTTGCGCCACTGGGTATCGAAGCCGTCGCGCAGTCGGCGCTCAACATCAGCGAGGCCGACGAGCCGTATGACACCTTTATCGAAAACGCCCTGACCAAGGCGCGCCATGCCAGCCGTCTCAGCGGCTTGCCCGCTATGGCGGATGATTCGGGCATTTGTGTTTCCGCTCTGGGCGGCGCGCCGGGGGTGTACTCGGCACGCTACGCGGGCGAACCCAAATCCGATGCGCGCAATAACGCCAAGCTGGTTAAGGCGCTGCGCGATGTTTCACAACGCCGTGCTTTCTACTATTGTTCGCTGGTGCTGGTGCACAGCCCCGACGATGCGCGCCCCCTCATTGCCGAGGCGGCGTGGCACGGCGAGATCGTGCTTGAGCCGCGCGGCGCGGGAGGCTTTGGCTACGACCCCTACTTCTGGCTGGCGCAGCTCAAGTGCACCGCGGCGCAATTGCCTGCCGAGCAGAAAAACCGCATCAGCCATCGCGGGCAGGCGCTGGCGCTGCTGATCGAAAAATTGCGCGCTGAAATAGCGCTTGGACTGGTGTAGTCTGTCGTTCCCCAGAAACTGGGGAGCTATGCTACTTTTCACCCACTTGGATTGCCGCTCATCCCGGCACTTGCAAGCGCGCAAATGAGAAACTGGCTCGCGCCAAGACGCAAAGACGCAAAGTTTTAAACCCTTTCTTCAATTTTGCTTTTCTTGGCGTCTTCGCGTCTTGGCGCGAGATTGTTTTTTTGCACAGGTGGAAAATGCAATGACGCTTTTTGTTGAGTGCGACTGACGTGAATGTAAGTTCGCTAACACTACCTGGCGACATCAAACTGGGCGTTTTGCCGCCGTTGTCGCTCTACGTGCATATCCCGTGGTGCATACGCAAATGTCCCTACTGCGATTTCAACTCCCACGAGGTGCGTGGCGCGCTGGCGGAAAAAGACTATGTCGAGGCGCTGATTGCGGATCTCGATCATGCGCTGCCGAAAATCTGGGGCCGCAAGATATACACGATTTTTTTCGGTGGCGGGACGCCCAGCCTGTTTTCAGCGCGCGCCATTGATGACATGCTCTCGGCCATCCGCGCGCGCGTGAATCTCTCGGTCGAGGCCGAAATCACTTTGGAAGCCAATCCCGGCACGTTCGAGAGCGACAAGTTCCGCGATTTTCGCGCCGCCGGTGTGAATCGCCTGTCCATCGGCATCCAGAGTTTTAACGCGCGCCACCTGGAGGCGCTCGGCCGGGTGCACAACGCACAGGAGGCCAGGCGCGCAATTGAAATCGGCATGACGCATTTTGACAATGTAAATCTCGATTTGATGTATGCGCTGCCGCAGCAAACGCTGGATGAGTGCGGCGCCGATATTGCAGCGCTGCTCGGCTATGACACGAGCCACGTATCGATATATCACCTCACGCTGGAACAGAACACGCTGTTTCATCGCCATCCACCCAAGCTGCCTGACGATGAACTTGCCGCCGATATGCAGGCGCTGATCGATGCGCGTCTGGCTGCTGCGGGCTATGAGCACTACGAGACATCGGCCTACTGCAAGCCGGGCAAGGCGGCAAAACACAATTTGAATTACTGGCGTTTTGGCGACTACCTGGGGATAGGCGCGGGCGCGCACGGCAAAATCTCGTTTCCCGGCCGTATCACGCGCGAAATGCGCTACAAGCAGCCCAAGGCTTATCTGGAAAACGCCGTTCTCGGTACAGCGATTCAGGAGGAAAACAATGTCGCGCGCGGCGATCTGCCCTTTGAATTCATGATGAATGCGTTGCGTCTGACGCAAGGATTTCCAGTGGCGCTGTTCAGAGACAGAACCGGCGTGCCGATCTCGATAATTGAAGGGCAACTTGCCCAGGCCGAGTCACGAGGGTTGATCGAGCGCGACCACCTTACCGTTCGCCCGACAGAGTTGGGACGGCGCTTTCTCAATGATCTGCTGGAGCTGTTTTTGCCGCACGGCAAAAACCAGAGCTAGCCCCCGGCGCGCATCGCCACTACAATACGCCGACTTTACTTGCATATATATATGGTCAAGCCCAACACCCTGAAAACCGAAGCCTTCGTCAAGTGGTTCCGCACTGCGACGCCTTATATTCATCAGTTTCGCGATAAAACATTCGTCGTGGCCTTTGGCGGTGAGGTCATGGCGGAAGGCGAATTCCTGCAATTGACCCACGACCTCAACGTGCTGGTCAGCCTCGGCGTGCGCCTGGTGCTGGTGCACGGTACGCGCCCACAGGTTGAGGATCAGCTCAGGCAGCACGGAGTTACGGCAAATTATGTCAATGGTCGGCGCGTCACTGACGATGCCGGGCTGAAGTGCGTAAAAGAGGCCAACGGCATCGTGCGCATGGAAATCGAGGCGATCCTATCCACCGAGCTGGCCAACTCTCCCATGGCCAATTCCGACATTCGCGTCTCCAGCGGCAACTTCATCACCGCCAAGCCGTTGGGAGTGATTAATGGCGTGGATTTTCAGCACACCGGCGAAGTGCGCAAGGTGGATGTCGAAGGCATAAAGCGCCGCCTCGACGATCAGGAGGTAGTGCTCATATCGCCGGTGGGATTCTCACCGACCGGCGACATTTTTAATATCACCCTGGAAGATGTCGCCACCAGCACCGCTATCGCGCTACAAGCCGACAAGCTGGTTTTTCTCATGGAAAAAAATGGCGCGATGGATGCCAAGGGTCGGCTTATTTCCGAGTTGACGGTAAAGGAAGCCGACGATTTGTTGCTGTCTCGGCCAGATTATTCCGAAGACGTGCAGTTCTATTTGCCTGCCGCCACCCGGGCTTGTGCAGCGGGCGTGAAGCGCGCCCACCTCATCAGCCGCCATATCGACGGCGCGCTGCTGATAGAGCTTTTTACGCACCACGGTATCGGCACCATGATAGTGCCCGAATCTCCAGAAACGATTCGCAGCGCAACAGTGGAGGACGTGGACAGCATTGTGCAGCTCATTGAGCCGTTGGAACGTGAAGGCGTGCTGTTGAGGCGCGAGCGCGAGCAACTGCGCAACGAAATCGGTCGTTTTTTCGTGCTGGAGCAAGGCGAGGAGCATGACCGCAAAGTGATCGGCTGCGCTGCGCTTTACCCCTTTGCCAACGAGCAGTCGGCTGAACTGGCGTGCTTGGCAGTTAACCCGTTCTATCGTGACGGCGGGCGCGGCGAGCGCCTGTTGCAGTATGCCGAGAAGCGCGCCAAGGAAAAAGACTTCAAGACCCTGTTCGTGTTATCGACCCAAACCACGCAATGGTTTGTCGAGCGCGGCTTTATCGAAACCGGCTTGGAGGCCTTGCCAGCGCAAAAACAAGCGCTATACAACTATGACCGGCGCTCGAAAATTTTTAGTAAGTTGCTTTAGGAACGCGCTGAAAACACCTCCCCTTAGCAGGACAGCAGGGAAATCAGCGCATAATCACATGCTCATATATTGAATTGGAGTCTGCTATGGCTAGATTGGTTACCTGCATCAAACTCAAGCGCGAGGCTGAAGGCCTTGATTTTCCGCCTTATCCGGGCGAGCTCGGCAAAAAGCTTTTCCTGGGCGTATCCAAGGAAGCCTGGAAGCAGTGGCAAGAACAACAGAAAATGCTGGTCAATGAAAACCGTCTCAATCTGGCCGACATCAAAGCCCGAAAGTACCTGGAAGAGCAGATGGAGCGTCATTTTTTTGGCGAAGGCGCCGACTCGGCGGTAGGCTACGTGCCGCCGCAGGCCAAATGACGGGAAAGGTCAAAACTTTCGTCTGTAATAGTATCCAAAGCAATAAAAATTACTTTTAGGCCTAGGTCAGCGGGCGCTACCCGCCCTATTCCTGAGCCCTGCCTTATTCCTCGGCGTCCCCCTGCCCCGACCCCTTGGATACATAAAGCCAGCAGATGCGCCGCGTATCCGGGCCTGACAGCCGGTCGCCCATCAGTCCGCAGCGCGAGGCGCGCGCCGAAAGGCGTTCGAAGTGTTCGCATCCCGGACAAGTGCCGAACTGGGTGCCTTCGTTGTCTTCCTGCAAGGTCATCAAGGTCTCGCGCAGCGCCGAGACGGCGTTGCGGATGCGGTTGGGGCTGATGTTGCGCGTGGCTTGCTGCCACTGTTGCGCCGGCTGGGACTCATAGAGAAACTGCTCGCCAGCGTTGGACAGACGCAAGCGCACCACGCGGCGGTCCACATCATCTTCATAGCGCTCAATCAGGCCGCGGCGGTCCAGAAGCAGCAGGCTTTGCGAGGCGGTACCCTTGGTGATGCCCAGATAATCGGCCAGCGCCTGGGGCGTATTGCTGAAGCGGTTAGCTTTGGAAAGGTAGAGCAGGGCGTGAATATGCACCGGTTGAAGCTGTTCGTCGCCGCCGATGCGGCGAAACTCGGCGCGCATCAGGTTGCCGAGACGTTCAACCATTTCCAGCAAGACCAGGGGATTCTTGTCCATTCAGCCAATAGTCAGAGGAGAAATCATGTTAGTGGCGACTCGATACTATTTCGATGTGAAATGACAAGCCGTGTAAATGGTGTTTAGTCGATACTAACTCGATTTAGAGATTTTTTCAAGCGCCGCAATAAGCGCCGCGCCAAGCAGGAAACTTATTTGGCGCAGCGCCTTCAGCGGCAACTTCCTCCTGCTAAAAACGCAAAACAGCGCGTGCGCCCGACTGCTGTGACACCACCTCTTCGAGGAGCGCAAAAAGCGCTTTGCCGCCGCGCGTATCGTTCCATTGCGCATCTGTTTGCGCACCCGCAAGCCTGAAGTGAAACCCGCCGGAGCGCGCCGCCACCCAGATTTCACGCATCGGCGTCTGGCGATTGATGATGACCTTGCTGCCGTTGGCGAACTCGATCTCAAGAATGCCGTTGGTCGTCTCGAACTCCAGGTCCAGATCGCTAGCTTCAAGCGCACGTTCGATGCGTAATAATGTGGCGTCGACCAGCGCGTTAAATTCGCTTTCATTCATCGTGTGATACCATCCCTTGAGTTTGTTCGAATAGCCGCCATGCCACGTCCCTCCTCAATTGTAGCTACATTGTGTCTCGCCTGCGGCGCGCTTGTCAGTTTGACAGGGTGCGGGCAAAAGGGGCCGTTGAAGCCGTCCCCGGCGGCTTACCAAACCATGCCGCGCGTAGTGATCACCAGCCTGCAAGCCGTTACTCTGCAACATCCGCAATGAAGCTCGGCGAGCCATTTTTTCATCGCCGTGCAGGCGAGCTGTGCGTCGAAAACGTACCGCTGGCCAGTATTGCCAAGGCTCATGGTACGCCTTGCTATGTGTATTCACGCGCCGCGCTAGAGGCTGCCTATGCGGGCTTCGAGGCCGAGCTGCGCGCTCACGCCCATCTCATTTGCTATGCGGTCAAGGCCAATTCCAACCTGGCGATCCTCAACGTGTTCGCGCGCCTCGGCGCCGGTTTTGACATCGTATCGGTGGGCGAGCTGGCGCGTGTTCTCGCCGCTGGCGGACGCGCCGACCGGATAGTTTTTTCCGGCGTGGGGAAAAGCGCCGACGAGATCCGCGCTGCGCTACAGGCTGACATCAAGTGCTTTAACGTCGAATCAGAAGCCGAACTGGAACGTATCAATAACATTGCCGCGGCGATGCACAAGAAGGCGCCGGTCTCAATCCGCGTTAATCCCGACGTGGATGCCAAAACCCACGCCCATATTTCGACCGGTAAGAAAGAAAACAAGTTCGGCATTTCCCATGGCCGTGTCATCCCAGCCTATCAGCGCGCCGCCGTGCTTGCGCATATCGAGATCGTTGGCATTGATTGCCACATCGGTTCACAGGTCATCGACCCCGCGCCGCTGTTCGATGCCATGCAGCGCATCGTCGCCTTGAGCGACGAGCTTGCGGCGCTGGGTATCAAACTCAAACACATCTCCAACGGCGGCGGCATCGGCATCCGCTACCGCGATACGGATCAATCTATGGATATCGGCGCTTACCTGCGCGGTCTGATCGCCAGAATTGGCGCGCGCGACATGGAGTTATTGCTTGAACCCGGACGCTCGCTGGTCGGCAACGCCGGCGTCCTTGTCACCCGCGTTGAGTACTTGAAGGATGCCGGCAGCAAACACTTTGCCGTTATTGACGCCGCCATGAATGATCTCGTGCGCCCCGCGCTCTACGGGGCTTACCACGATATCGTCGCAGTAGCGCCGCGTGGCGGGCAGCGCCGGCGCTATGACATTGTCGGCCCGGTGTGCGAAAGCACCGACAAGCTTGGCCAGGATCGTGACCTCGATATTGCGCAAGGCGACCTGCTGGCGATTATGTCGGCCGGCGCCTACGGCATGGCGATGGCATCCAATTACAACACCCGCCCGCGCGCCGCTGAGGTGCTGGTCGAGGGCGACGCAGTGCATCTGGTGCGCACGCGTGAAGCGCTGCAAGAGCTGTTCGCGCACGAACGCATTGTCGGTTAATTTGCGCGCGTTGCATGCGACATTGATTTTTTTTGTGCAATTTTGAATATGCAGCCTCGATTAGTATCGCCTCGCTACCAGTTACGACATATCTGTATCAAATAAACAGCCTCGACATGCAGCAAAAGTGCTGTACATAAAAATTTCTGTAATAGAATCCGCTTCACCAAGTAATCGATTGCATGCATATGTGATGCAATCACAACTAGCCAGTTGGCTTAGGGTTCGATAAAGAACCGATTCTTGGTGCGCGGAGACTTCCGCCAATGGATGACCCGCGCGAGAATCAAGTAATTCGGTCCAACCATCGAAAAGGAGTTGATCATGGCAATAGCAAAGAAGAAGCCTGCGGCTAAGAAACCTGCCGCAAGAAAACCGGCAGCGAAAAAGCCAGCAGCCAAGAAAAAGGTTGCAGCTAAGAAGAAGCCCGCCGCCAAGAAAAAAGTAGCCAAGAAACCGGCTGCCAAGAAGGCCGCTAAAAAACCAGCGGCCAAGAAAAAAGTTGCGGCTAAGAAGAAGCCCGCAGCAAAGAAGAAACCCGCAGCAAAGAAGAAAGTAGCCGCAAAGAAAAAACCGGCTGCCAAGAAAAAAGCAGCACCCAAAAAAAAAGTAGCTAAGAAGTCGGCCAAGAAAAAGGCGGCTCCGAAGAAAAAGGCAGCACCAAAAAAGCCGGCCATGAAACCCATGGCGCCGACCATCACCCCGGTGATTACGCCGCTCATCAAGCCGATGAGTTAGTTTTAGGCCGCTTGGTTTTGCTGCTCCGTCACCCGATTCGCACGGCCCAGGTCGTGCGAATCGGATGATATTTCCCACCCGACTTCCCAAGACGACGCATCAGGCGCGGCCCTGCGGCTGGCGTTATGCGCTTGCTATTCCCGTTTTTCTGGCTGCGTGCTGCGAAAATCCCCTGCCCGCCCGCAAATTTGCTGGACTAGGGAGATTAGAGCGGCGAGGGTAAATACATAGAGAATCGGTGTAAGAACCAGCATGTCAAGGCGCAGGGTAGGCGCCGCTAGCTTCGTCACCGCCTGCATCTGAAGTTCGTACAGAGCGAAAATAATCCACAGCAAACCGCCAAAGACCGGCGCCATGCGGAACAATTGCCGCTCCATGCGCCTTCCCCGAAGGCGCCACAGCCCGAGCTGCATGGCAATCAAAAACCCGCCGATCACGAAACACGCAGATGGCATGGCATGAGCCAGCAACGCGGGGCCATACAGGACCGTGTTCAGCAGACTCAAAGCAGGAACACCGTCGCCAAGCCAAGGAAAATAAAGAAACCCATGCTGTCAGTCGTGGCCGTTAGCAATACGCTAGAGCCGATCGCCGGATCGCGCCCCATGCGTTCCAGCGCCAACGGAATAAAGAGTCCGGACAGCGCCGCCACCAGCATGTTCAAAATCATCGCCGCAGCCATCACCAAGCCGAGGTAAATGCTGCCATATAGCAGATAAGCCGCCAGCCCCATCACGCCGCCCCAAACCGCTCCATTGATGAGGCTAATGCCTAACTCCTTGACCACCATGCGCCGCGCATTGGGTACGGTTATCTGACCTAACGCCAGAGAGCGGGCAATGAGCGTGATGGTCTGATTGCCGCTGTTGCCGCCGACGCCGGCGACAATAGGCATCAGCGCCGCCAGCGCGGCAAGTTTGGCGATGCTTCCCTCAAAAGCGCCAATAACACGCGAGGCGATGAAAGCGGTGACAAGGTTGACGGCCAGCCACGGCCAGCGATTGCGGGCGCTTTTCCATACGCTGGAGAAAATGTCCTCCTCTTCGCGCAGGCCGACCTTGGAAAGCTCTTTGGTCTCTTGCTCCTCACGAATATGATCCATGACAGCGTCTACCGTAACGCGACCGACAATTCTGCGATTAGCATCAATCACCGGCGCGCACACCAAGTCATAGCGCTCAAATGCCTGGGCCGCTGTATCGGCATCGTCCCCTGGCGTAAAGGAAACCACATCCCTGAGCATCAAGGCAGAAACCTCAATGTCCGGATCGTTCACCAGCAGCGCCTTGAGCGGCAAGACACCCTGTAGCCTGTGTTCGCGATCCACCACAAATAAGGCATCCATCTGGCCGGGAAGCTCATCGTAGCGCCGCAGGTAGCGCAACGCTGTCTCGAGTGTGACATCTTCGCGGATGCTGACCTCCTCGAAGTCCATCAGCGCGCCTACCGTGCCCTCCTCGTAGGAGAGCGCCGCCTGTAGTTCGGCGCGCTCCTCAACATCCTGCGCCTCAAGAATGTCTTGCACCACTCCCTTGGGAAGATCCGGCGCCAGGTCGGCAATTTCGTGGGTGTCGAGATTTTCGGTGGCTGCGACCAGTTCTTTCTGATCCATGCTGGCGATGAGGGTCTCGCGCACCGCGTCGGAAACCTCCAGCAGAATTTCGCCGTCACGCTCGACCTTGACCAGATCCCACACCAGCAAACGTTCTTCGAGAGGAAGGCCTTCGAGAATATAAGCCACGTCCGCCGCATGAAGCTTGTCGAGTTTGCGCTGGAGTTCGGCAAGGCTCTGCTTGTGCGTCAGGCTTTCGATCAACTCCGGCTTGCGTGCCACGTTATCTGTCTGACGCTGCACCAATCCTTCCACCAGCTTTTGTTTATGCAGTAGCTCGACCACCTCCTCAAGCTGATCCTGCACCTTCAAATGAGTGTGGGATTCCTTGAGGAACTGTTCGGATCGGGAATGGCGCTCAGGCGGCTGAGATGTATTCTGGGTCACCTAGGTAACCTTGCTTGGCTGCGACGATGCGCAATTGTAGGCGATTCTTAGTATCAATCACGGTACTTCGACTGCTTGCATACGCGACACAATAATGGCGGTTTTCTTCAATAGCCAGGGCGCGTCGCGGTTACGCTCATAAAAGCGCGGGCGCGGAACCATGGCGGCTAGCTTGGCAGCTTGTTCCGCAGTTAGACGCGCGGCTGAGACGCCGTAATAATGATGCGCTGCCGCCTCGGCGCCGAATACGCCGTCACCCCATTCGATCACGTTGAGATAGATTTCGAAGATGCGTTGCTTATCCAAAAGCGCTTCCAGCATGACGGTGATGACCGCCTCTTCGCCCTTGCGCCACAGCGAGCGCGAGCCAGACAAAAATAAGTTCTTGGCTAACTGCTGGGATATGGTCGAGCCGCCGGCCACAACCTTGCCCTTCTTCTGGTTTTTTTCCAGGGCTTTTTGCATGGCCTCCCAGTTGAATCCCTCGTGATCGACGAAGGTGTCGTCTTCCGCAACGATTAACGCACGCTTGAGATGGACGGAGATTTTTTCGTACTCGACCCACTGGTGCTTTAGCGCCGCCTTGGGATTTTTCTCGCGCAGGCCCTCGAGACGCGATTGCATAAAGGCCGTGCTAGCGGGGTTATGCGAGCGCCACCACAGGATGTGGCCAAAGATCCACGCCTCATAGAGCACCAAGATGGCAAACAAAGCGGCTGTAGCAAGCAGCAGCCAGCGAAAAATCGTCATGAAGATTTTCAATTGAGCGGGAAAGACTGCCTGAGTTGGCTAAGCACTGTACCAGTCAGCGGCCTGACTCCATGCCAAATTAAAAATGATTCTGCCGCCTGCTCGACCAGCATTCCCAGGCCATCGGCCAAGCGTGCGCCGCTCTGCTGGGCAAGCGCAAGAAAGGGAGTGAGCCCCCTGCCATACATCATGTCGTAAGCCAATGATCCCGCGGCAAAGGCGCCACGCGGCAACAGCGGCAAACTATTTTCCAGACTGGCGGCGCTGGCGTTGATGATGATGTCAAACTGGTGTCCGGGAAGATCCGCCAGCGCCAGCACCCTCAAGCCGCCTGCCTGCTTGAAGTGCAGCGCAATTTCCTGCGCCCTTGAGAGTGTGCGATTGGTGATGGCGAGGTCCCCCGGCCTCTCGGCCAACAGTGGCCCAATAGCGCCGCGCGCTGCGCCGCCGGCGCCGACGATCAACACGCGCTTGCCCGAGATTGCACAATGCAGATTGGTGCGCAAGTCCCCCACCAGACCGGCCCCGTCGGTGTTGTCACCAAACACTTTGGCCGCATCAAATTGCAGAGTATTGACTGCGCCTGCCGCGCGCGCGCGATCCGACACTTGTGTGGCAAAAGCGTAAGCCTCGAGTTTAAATGGCAGGGTTATGTTTGCCCCGCGCCCTCCCTGCGCGCGAAATTTTTCCACCGTCGCGTGAAACCCGTCGAGCGGCGCCAGCAAGTGCTCGTAACGCAAAGTGATACCTGTTTGCGCGGCAAACGCGGCATGAATTTGCGGTGATTTGGAGTGCTCAACCGGATTACCAATAATTGCGAAATGAGGTGTCATGGTGATATTTAATGAGTAGGGTAGGCACTTTTTTGTGTCCACGCGCTTAGCATAAATCATATTTCAACGTAGGCAAGTTACACAACCGCATGTGCCCGCCCTGCTCATCTGGTAATCTAGCGCTTTTCGTTTTCAACTTCCATGGTCATGCACTATATTGGTGTGATAATCGCGAGAGCGCCCCATTATGGGGCTTAACGCCCTACAATGCCCGGCAAAAATCTTATAAATCAAAATGATGAATCATTAATCCGTGTGGCATGTTTCATGCTGTTTCGGGTACTTGAAGTCTTTCACCGCACTATTTTTGTTCAAATACTTTTTAGGAGAAAAAGATGTCAGCAGCAGCCGTTTTCAAGATGATTAAAGAAAACGAAGTCAAATTCATCGACTTTCGTTTCACAGACACGCGTGGTAAAGAGCAGCACGTGTCCGTGCCAGTGAAGGCTTTTGGCGAAGACAAGTTTACTGAAGGCCATGCTTTTGACGGCTCTTCCATCGCCGGCTGGAAAGGCATCGAAGCCTCTGACATGCTGCTCATGCCGGACCCGGCTACCGCCAATATGGATCCTTTCCTCGACGAGCCGACGTTACTGTTAACGTGCGACGTGCTCGAGCCGTCCACCGGCAAGGGCTATGATCGCGACCCGCGCTCGCTCGCCAAGCGCGCCGAAGCCTACCTCAAATCTACTGGTTTGGGCGACGTGTGCTATTTCGGACCCGAGCCCGAGTTTTTCATTTTCGATTCGGTGGAGTGGAAAGTTGACATGTCCGGCTCGTATTGCAAAATCTTCTCTGAAGAAGCTGCCTGGTCAGGCGACACGAAATATGAAGGCGGCAACCTCGGCCATCGCCCGACCGTAAAAGGCGGCTACTTTCCGGTCCCCCCGGTCGATCAGTTGCAGGATATTCGCTCCGCCATGTGTCTGGCTCTGGAAGAAATGGGCGTGGAAGTCGAAGTGCATCACCACGAAGTGGCCAACGCCGGCCAATGTGAAATCGGCACCAAATTCGCCCCGCTGGTACAGCGCGCCGACTGGTCGCAGATTCTAAAATATGTGGTTCACAACACCGCGCACAGCTATGGCAAGACTGCCACCTTCATGCCCAAACCCATAGTCGGTGACAATGGTTCGGGCATGCACGTGCACCAATCGGTGTGGAAGGGCGGCAAGAATCTGTTTGCTGGCAAGGGTTATGCCGGTCTGTCCGAGTTTGCGCTGTATTACATCGGCGGCATCATCAAGCATGCGCGCGCGCTCAATGCCATCACCAACCCCGGCACCAACTCTTACAAACGTTTGGTTCCTGGCTTTGAGGCGCCGGTTAAACTTGCCTACTCGGCGCGCAATCGCTCGGCTTCGATCCGCATCCCGTTCGTGCAGTCAGACAAGGCGCGCCGCATCGAAGTACGCTTCCCCGATCCGACCTGCAATCCCTATTTCGCATTTTCAGCAATGATGATGGCGGGACTCGACGGTGTGCAGAACAAGATTCACCCCGGCGACCCGGCCGACAAAAACCTCTACGACTTGCCGCCGGAAGAGGATGCAAAAATCCCGACCGTCTGTTCGTCACTCGACCAGGCGCTGGACTATCTCGACAAGGACCGTGAGTTCCTCACGCGCGGCGGCGTGTTTTCCAACGACTTGATTGACGCTTACATAGACCTCAAGATGGAAGAGGTCACGCGCTTTCGCATGACCACGCATCCGGTCGAATTCGACATGTATTACTCGCTGTAACTACAGACGCGTTTCTCCCAAAAATGGCGGTGGGCTTCCACCGCCATTTTTATTTATCCCTCACTTGTGGTGTATGCCCTACAAAACCACAACCTATGGGGTATTATTCAAGCTAGGCCTTTGATCTAGTTGCTTTTTATTTTTTGCCACTCTATCCTCTAAGACCGCCGATCAGGAGTGTGGCCATGAAAAAGATCATATTGACAACTGGTGTTGCGCTTAGCTTGGTGCTGCCCCATGCGCAAGCACAAAAGCAAACACCTGCCTCGAACGCAAAACAGGCAACAGCTAGCGTCATTTACAAACTGGTGGATGACAGCGGACGCGTCACTTACAGCAATCTTCCGATGAAGGGCGCAGTAAAGGTCGACCTCGATCCCCTCACCACCCTCGCGCTTCCACAAGCCAGCGCAGTGCAGCGCACCGCGCTAGCCAACGTGTCCTCCCTGCCCAATATCGATAGCACAACGCAGAAGAAACGCGACGACATGCGCCGCAAGATATTGGAAGATGAAGTGCGCAGCGAAGAGCAGCTCCTCAACGAAGCGAAGCAGGTGCTGACTGAGCAGGAAAACGACCGCTCAATCGTGATGATGATGCGCGCTGCGGCGGAAAAACAAAGCCCGGCAGCCAGCGTCGAAGCACGCCGCGCCTATGACCAGCGCGAAGAAAAACTCAGGGCGATGCAAGATGTCGTCACCACACATGAAAAAAATGTTAGCGCGATAAAAAAAGAGCTGGCGGCGCTAAAATAGCCACCCCTTCCGCAGCACGCGCGCAACGCTCGTTGCGTTCGCTGATCCAGCACGAAAAAATGTGATTGCCGACACCTGCTCTCCCCTGCCAAAGGGGAGAATAGACGTGGGTTCGCGTCTGCCTGTAAGCTCACTATGCGCATTAGATGCATGGCGCGGAATTTGCTTTTAATCATTCATTCTTAACATTCCTATGATAGGCAGTTTTTTTCCCAAAACCTTTACCGGGCTCGAGTTGTTATCGACAGCCGTTCTCATTGTTGATCGGGAATTGACGCTGCAATACGCCAACCCCGCGGCAGAAAGCCTTTTTGCATTCAGTATGAAAAGCGTTGCTCACCTAAAACTCGAACGCATGTTCCCCGGCAATCCGGCATTGTTTACCATGCTGGGCCAGGCCCTTGAATCGCATCTTGGTTACAACGAGAACGAGCTCACGCTTGAGGTACCCGGACACGCAACGCTCAGGCTGGCGTGCGTGGTCAGCCCGGTTGAGCAGGATGAGCCAGCCTTGGTGTTGGAATTTCGTCAGCTCGATCAACAGCTCAAAATTGCACGCGAGGAAAAAATCCTTGAACACCAGCAACTGAACCGTGAACTGATCCGCAATCTGGCCCACGAAATCAAGAACCCGCTAGGCGGCATTCGCGGCTCGGCACAGTTGCTGGAGCGTGAGTTGCCCGGCGCAGAGTTACGTGAATACACCCAGGTCATCGTCAAAGAGGCGGACCGCCTGCAAACACTGGTAGACCGCTTGCTGACTCCCAGCCGCCTGCCGCAAATCGCCCCGGTGAATGTGCACGAGGTTCTGGAGCGCGTGCGCAGCCTCATCATCGCCGAATTTCCGGCGGGCATACGCATCTGGCGTGATTACGATGTCAGCCTTCCTCACCTGACCGGCGACAAAGAACAGCTCATACAGGCGCTGCTCAATGTCGCGCGCAACGCCGCGCAGGCCTTGAACGGCAGCGGCGAAATACGCCTGGTCACGCGCATCGCCCGCAGTGTGACGGTGGCCAAGCAGCGCTATCGTCACGCCATACGCGTCGAGATTATCGACAATGGTCCCGGCGTTGCCGAATCCCTGAAGGAAAAAATCTTTTATCCGCTGGTGAGCGGCAGAGATGGCGGCACCGGGCTGGGCCTGTCGCTGGCGCAAAGTTTCATCAATCAGCACCAAGGCATCATCGAGTTCGACAGCGTGCCAGGCAATACCTGCTTCACTATCCTGTTGCCGGTGCCCAGTACAGAAATCGCCGCACCTCAAGCCCACCAACAAAACCACCAAACCCACTAATGAAACCTGTCTGGATACTTGACGACGACCGCTCCATCCGCTGGGTGCTGGAAAAGGCCTTATCGCGCGAAGGCATTTCCTATAAGTCCTATGCGAGCGCACAGGAAGGACTCGCTGCGCTTGATAGTGGTAAGAGCGCTGAACAACCGCAGATGGTCATCAGCGACATTCGCATGCCTGGCACGAGCGGCCTTGAGTTCATGCACAAGCTCAAGGAAAAACTGCCCGCCACGCCGGTCATCATCATGACCGCCTATTCCGATTTGGAAAGCGCGGTGGCGGCCTTTCAGGGCGGGGCGTTCGAGTACTTGGCCAAACCGTTTGATGTCGATCACGCGGTCGAGCTGATACGCCGCGCCATCGACGAGAGTCTGCGCGAAAACCAAACCCAGGAGGCAGTCGGCGAAGCGCCGGAAATCCTCGGCCAGGCGCAAGCGATGCAGGAAGTATTTCGCGCTATAGGTCGTCTGTCGCAATCGCACGCCACCGTGCTGATTACCGGCGAGTCGGGAACCGGCAAAGAGCTGGTGGCGCGCGCGCTGCATCGCCACAGCCCGCGCGGACCTAAACCTTTCATTGCCATTAACACCGCGGCCATCCCCAAGGACCTGCTCGAATCCGAACTGTTCGGCCACGAGCGCGGCGCTTTTACCGGCGCGCAGACCATGCGCCGCGGACGCTTTGAGCAGGCCGAAGGCGGCACGCTGTTTCTTGATGAGATCGGCGACATGCCGCCCGATCTGCAAACACGCCTGTTACGCGTGCTCTCTGACGGCCAGTTCTACCGCGTCGGCGGACACACGCCGCTTACCGCCAACGTGCGCGTCATTGCCGCAACGCATCAAGACCTTGATGCGCGCGTTAAGCTCGGCTTATTCCGCGAAGACCTGTATCACCGCATCAACGTCATCCGCCTGCGCCTGCCGCCACTACGCGAGAGGCGTGAAGATATTCCCCACCTCGCGCGCCACTTCCTGCAAAAGAGTGCGCGCGATCTGGGCGTGGAGTACAAGCGCCTGTCAGATACGGCGATGAATTACCTGGCCGGCCAGGAATTCCCCGGCAACGTACGCCAACTGGAAAACATCTGCCACTGGCTCACGGTAATGGCGCCGGGACAGAACGTAGAAGTCGCCGACCTGCCACCGGAGTTGCGCGGTGACAAGGCGCAAGGCGCAGCGGAGGATAGCGATTGGCGCCGTGCGCTAGAGCGCGAAGTGGCGCAGCTCCTGCTGCGCGGCGAAAGCGGTATCGGCGATGCACTCACGCGCCAGTTTGAAGGCGCGCTCATCACCAAAGCGCTACAGCACACTGGCGGCAGGCGCATCGAAGCCGCGCAACTTCTCGGCATCGGCCGCAACACGCTGACGCGCAAGATTCAGGAACTCAACCTCGACGTGGCGGAGAGTGGCGGGAGCTGATAGTGAGCGTCAGTTTGTGAACTCTGATTAAATTGGGTGTGATTAAATTAGGTTTACATCTTTTCGAAAGACTGTTAATTTCACTACCTAGTGCTCGACCGAAAACCCCAAGTTTTTTAAAAATTCATCCCTCGTTTTTCAATTCAAAACGCTTTTCTTGAGCCATCACGCACCGAAATCAGTTGATGCCGCATTTTTTGATGTTTCCGCACGAAATTTTCCAGTTTTCAGACGTGCAAAGCCCGCGAGTTATGAAAGTCGCCCGCTAAAAGCTGACCTCAATCGTATTCGCTAAACTGCCAGCTTGTACGTCGTCTCGCGATCAGAATATTTCGTCGCGCGCTGTAAACGCCGTAACTCTCGTTGCGACAGGATCGCGCCGATGCGGTGAATGTTTCTCGCCACCACCGCCAACGCAACATAGCGCTTGAAGCCGTCGATGCCATGATCGGGGCATCGGTCGAGGCCGTGTACCTCCAGCGCATTGATCGCAGACTCCACCGCCGAGTGCGCATGTCGGGCTCCTATTCCAGTTTTTCCAGTATTCCAATGCCGTTTCAATCTCGGCCTTTTGCTTCCGCTTGTCCCCTTCGGCCAGAATCAATAGAAGTTTTTCGCCTGCTCTAGCGTAATACACGCGATAGCCTGGCCCGTAGTGAAAGCGCAATTCCTATACATCCTCGGCTATCGGCTTGCAGTCCCCAAAATTTCCGGCCCAGTCTGTTGGGAATTACTTTAAGAACAACTTATACGCCGGATTCCCGGTCTCGTCGGTGTAGGTATAGCCCAGGGTCTTGAGAAACTTGCGCAAGGCGGGGCGCTCTCCCGGCGGCACTTGCATGCCCACCAGAATGCGCCCGTAATCGGCGCCGTGGTTGCGGTAATGAAACAGGCTGATATTCCAGCTCGGGCTCATGCTTGAGAGAAATCGCATCAAGGCGCCGGGTCGTTCGGGGAACTCGAAGCGGTAGATCAGCTCATTGTGAGCGAGCGGTGACCTGCCGCCCACCAGGTGGCGGATGTGGGTCTTGGCCAGCTCATCGTCGGTGAGATCGACGGTGGCAAATCCGTGGCGCTCGAAATTTTTCTTGAGCGTGGTGATGTCGTCGCGGCTGGAAATTTGCAAGCCGACCAGAATGTGCGCGATGTCGGCGGTTGAAATGCGGTAGCCGAATTCGGTGACGTTGCGCGCGCCGGTCAATTCGCAGAAGCGCTTGAAGCTGCCGCGTTGTTCGGGAACGGTGACCGCAAGCAGGGCTTCATGACGCTCGCCGACCTCGGCGCGCTCGGCGACGAAACGCAAGCGGTCAAAATTCATGTTGGCGCCGCCAGCCAGCGCGACCAGGGTTTTATCCTTGATTTTTTCGCGCTCGACGTAACGCTTGGCGCCTGCTACCGCCAGCCCGCCCGAAGGCTCGACGATGGCGCGCGTGTCCTCAAAAATATCTTTGATGGCGGCGCAAATTTCATCGGTATCGACCAGTATCACTTCATCGACCAGCTTGCGCGCGATACGGAAAGTTTCGACGCCCACCTGTTTCACCGCCACGCCATCGGCAAATAAATTCACATGCGAAAGCTTGACGCGCTTGCCCTGTTTGAGAGACAGATACATGGCGTTGGCATCGACCGGCTCAACTCCGATGATTTTGGTGTGCGGTGAAAGTTGTTTTACATAGGATGCAATACCGGCAATCAGCCCGCCGCCGCCCACCGGGACGAAAATGGCGTGTATGGGATGCTGGTATTGGCGCAGAATCTCCATGCCTATGGTGCCCTGCCCGGCAATCACCAGAGGGTCATCGTAAGGATGCACATAGGTGAGGCTTTTCTTGCGCGCCAGCTCGTGGGCGTGCAGGCTGGCTTCGTGGTAACTATCGCCGTGCAATACGACATTCGCGCCGCGGCGCACGCAGGCATCCACCTTGATGCGCGGTGTGGTGATCGGCATGACAATGGTGGCTGCTGTGCCGAGGCGCTGCGCGGCCAGCGCCACGCCCTGGGCATGATTGCCCGCCGAGGCGCAAATCACGCCGCGCTTGAGCTCAGCTGGCGTCATGTGCGCCATCTTGTTGTAAGCGCCGCGCAGCTTAAAGGAAAATACTTCCTGTAAGTCTTCGCGTTTCAGCAGCAGCTTGTTTTTGAGCCGTGCAGACAGCGTGGGCGTGGCGTCGAGCGGGCTTTCGATCGCCACATCGTAAACCCGCGCCGAGAGTATGCGTTTGAGGTAGTCGTCTTTCATTCCGTCAAGGTCGCTTTTTCTGGTTAAACTGAGAGATTAGCAGGATTTACGCCACACTCGACGCGCTACGCGACTTCCGGCTATTCTTCACCTTTTAACCTACAGAAATATCATGGATCAAAACACTCAAAAACAGTTGGTCGCCGAGGCCGCAATTGCCCATATCCCCGAAGGCAGCATAGTCGGCGTGGGCACCGGTTCAACGGTGAATTTTTTCATTGCCGCTCTGGCCAAGGTCAAGGGCCGCATCCAGGGCGCGGTTTCAAGCAGCGTCGCCAGCGCAAAATTGCTGAGCAACGCGGGCATTGTGGTTATGGATCTCAACAGCAGCGGCGACCTTGATGTCTATGTTGATGGCGCCGATGAAATCACCGAACACCTGCATATGCTCAAAGGCGGCGGCGGCGCGCTGACGCGCGAGAAAATTGTCGCCGCGGCAAGCCGCAAATTTGTTTGCATCGCCGATGAAAGCAAGCTCGTCGGCGTGCTCGGCAAGTTTCCGCTGCCGGTTGAAGTCATCCCCATGGCGCGCAGCTATGTGGCGAGACAACTGGTGAAGCTGGGAGGGCGCCCGGTGCTACGCGAGGGATACACCACCGACAACGGCAACACCATACTCGATGTGCACGGCCTGACCATACTCAATCCGGTCGAACTGGAAACCGCCATCAATCAGATTCCCGGCGTGGTCACCAACGGCTTGTTTGCATTGCGCTGCGCCGATGTGCTGCTGCTCGGCACGCCTGGCGGAGTACGCACATTAAAGCGCGCTTAGCCCCTTCAGTTGGCGATTCCGCGCGCTTGCGCAGCATGTGAAACGGTGCGCTTCAAACTGATGTGAAACGAATTCAAGAGCCTCCAAACAACCGTCATCCCCGACCAGCAACTGTTGACCAATGCTTGATTCTCCTTCCTGCTCATTTCAGTCTCAGCCTGGATTTCCTGATCGCTTCGCGCACTTGCTGCGGCGCGGTGCCGCCCACATGGTTGCGGCTGGAGACTGATCCTGCCGGCGTCAATAGCGTAAACACATCCTCGCCCACCAGACTGGAAAAACTGCGCAACTCTGCCAGTGGCAGGGCGGCAATATCGCAGCCTTTCTGTTCGGCCGCACGCACCGCGCGCGCCACGGCTTCATGGGCGTCGCGGAAAGCCAGGCCTTTCTTGACCAGATAGTCGGCTAGGTCGGTCGCGGTGGCAAATCCTTTTTTGAGCGCTGCGGCCATGGCCTCAGGCTTGACCTGAATTCCGCCCACCATGTCGGCCAGGATAATCAGCGTGTCGTGCAAGGTATCGACCGTGTCGAACAGCGGTTCCTTGTCTTCCTGGTTGTCCTTGTTGTAGGTCAGCGGCTGGCCTTTCATCAACACCAGCAGGCTCACCAGGTGACCATCGATGCGCCCGGTCTTGCCGCGGATCAGCTCGGCGACGTCGGGGTTTTTCTTCTGCGGCATAATGGAAGAACCGGTGCAGTAGCGATCCGCCAGGTCGATAAAACCGAACGACGGGCTCATCCACAGCACCAGCTCTTCGCTGAAGCGCGACAAGTGGGTCATGGTGAGGGCGGCGGCGGCGAGAAATTCTATGGCGAAATCGCGATCCGAAACGGCATCTAGCGAGTTTTCGCATACGCCGTCGAATCCCAATTCGCGCGCCACAAACTCGCGGTCTATGGGATAGCTGGTGCCGGCCAGCGCGGCGGCGCCCAAGGGCAGACGGTTGAGGCGTTTGCGGCAATCGCTAAAACGCGCCGCGTCGCGCCACAGCATCTCCACATAGGCCATCAGATGGTGACCAAAAGTCACCGGTTGCGCGACTTGCATGTGGGTAAAGCCAGGCATGACGGTGTCAGCATGCTTCTCGGCCAGATCGAGCAGCGCCAGTTGCGCCTGTTTCAGTAGCTCACCAATGCTATCAACTTCGCCGCGCAGCCACAGCCTTATATCGGTGGCGATCTGGTCATTGCGCGAGCGCCCGGTGTGCAGACGCTTGCCGGCATCCCCGACCAGAGCGATGAGGCGCGACTCGATATTCATGTGCACATCTTCCAGATCGAGCGACCAGGCGAAGCGCCCGGCCACGATTTCGTTCAGAATCTGCCCCATGCCGCGCTCAATGGCGGCCAGGTCGACCGACTGTAGCACGCCAACCTTGTGCAGCATTTTGGCGTGCGCCAGCGAGCCTTGGATATCGACTTGCGCCAGGCGCTGGTCGAAATTGACCGAGGCGGTATAGCGTTTCACCAAGTCTGAGACCGGCTCAGAGAAGCGCCCGGACCAGGCCTTGGGCGAACTATTGTGTTCTTTATCGTTTTCCTTATGCATAGTAATCGCCTGATTTTGCCGAAGCTAACGCATACGGCTTGTATTGTGGTACGGCATTCGCCGACAATGTATATCCATGAGAAGTATAAAACAAATGTTTAACGGCATTTCCGCCCGCGGCTACCGCCCGCATCTGCCCAACTTTTGCAATCTGGGCATTATGCTGCGGCTGTTGCTACTGGTTAACTTTTTGTGTATCGCCGCCGTGGTTGTCAAGGCCGAAAAATTAAGCGATGTGAGCGGGCTTTACCTCACCGCTTCCGTGGTGGTGCAGCCGGTGTTGATGCTCAGTTTGCTGCTGCTTTGCGGCCTGCGCCGCTGGTTGCGCGACTTGGGTCATGACTATGAAATACTGGCATTCCTGGCTATCGAGACGCTTATCGGCGCGCTGGTTTTCTATGTCATGCGCGCCACTCTGGTAGACGCGCAGCTTCCTGTCTGGCAATACATTCTCCTGTTCGTGTTTGTCAACATTGCGGTGCTGTTTTACTTCGACATGCGCAGTCGCGCGCTTTCACCCTCGTTCACCGAGTCAAGATTGCAGGCGTTGCAGGCGCGCATCAGGCCGCATTTTCTTTTTAATAGCATGAATGCCGCCTTATCTCTGATCCGCTCCCAGCCGCAGCGCGCCGAGCGCGTGCTGGAAAATATGGCGGAACTGTTCCGCGGGTTGATGAACGACAACCGCCAACTGGTGCGCCTGCACGACGAAGTCAATCTGTGCCTGAACTATCTGGAAATCGAGCAAATCCGCCTGGGCGAGCGGCTGGTGGTGAACTGGAAAATTGAGGCCATGCCCGCCAACGCACTGGTTCCGCCTTTGATGCTGCAACCATTGGTGGAAAACGCCGTCTACCACGGCATTGAGCCGCGCAGCGAGCCTGGCGAGATAGGTATTGAAATCATAGAGCGCGGGCGCGAGCTGGTTATTACGCTGACCAATCCGCTGCCCACTGCCGCAAAATCTTCTCAGTCCGCCTCTCACGCGCACGGCAACCGAGTGGGCAACCACATGGCCATCGACAACATCAAGGAACGCCTGCAACTGCATTTTGACGCCGAAGCCAGCCTCAAGGCCGACACCCACAACGGCATTTATCGCGTCGTGATCGTGTTGCCCAACCTGGATAGGGAACCATGAATCAGGCGCGCATTCTTGTCGTGGATGACGAAGCCCCGGCGCGCGCGCGCATGCGTGATCTGCTCGACGATTGCCGCGAAGCATTTCCGTTGCTGTTGGCTGACGAGGCCGCCAACGGCAAGGAAGCCCTGGAAATCATCAGCAATACCAGCATCGATATCGTATTGCTCGATATTCGCATGCCTGTGATGGATGGGATAGAGACCGCGCGCCACCTTGCCAAGTTCGACAAGCCGCCGCGCGTCATTTTCACCACCGCCTATGATGTCTATGCCGTCAAGGCATTTGAGGTGAGCGCCATCGATTATCTGTTAAAACCCATCAAGCGCGAACGCCTGCTGACGGCTTTGCTCAAGGCGGGGCCGCAGCCGACGCTCGAACAACTCGACAGCCTCGGCCCGAGCCAGCGCAAGCATTTGGCCATTCACGAGCGCGGCAGAGTGGTGCTGATTCCGCTTGAAGATGTGGTGTTTCTGCGCGCCGAGTTAAAGTACCTCACGGTGCGCACCGTCGCGCGCGAGTTTCTACTGGAAGAATCTCTCACACGCCTGGAAGAGGAATTCGCTGGGCTGTTCATGCGCATACATCGCAACACCCTGGTTGCCAGACACGCGGTTGTCGGCTTCGAGAAAATCTCCGAGGAAGGAAGCGAGGGGCGTTGGATGGTGGTGTTGAAAGGTCTGGAAGAGAGGTTGCCGGTGAGTCGCAGACAGCAGCATATTGTCAGGGAATTTTAGGTTTTCGGTGGTTGGGCGAGCGGCTTTTCCGCAATGCACGTCACCGCCTTCAGCGCACTGCCTTCGTATTCCGCCTGCATGAGCGAGAGCCGCGCTACGAGGTTGGTATCGGGTTCGTGAACGGTGAAGACGTATTCCTTCACCTGCGAGGAACGCGGGCCCTTCTCGGCGCCCTTGACGCCCTTGCCGCGCACCTCGGAAAGATAGCGGCTTGCGGCATCATCGGAGCTGAATACGCCCAAAGAAATACTGTTGTCGGCCAGCAGCGAGACATCTTTGATATTTTGTTTCTTGAGATTCGCTATGGTTGTATCGACCGTCTTGCGATCCTTGGCGGCGGGGATAAACACCCAGTAGCGCGACGCCTCTTCAACTTTGCGCTCGCTCAGTCTATCGGCAAGATTCATGGCGGCGAAGGCCTGTTGTGCACGCGCTGCATCGGCAGGACGCACGCCGCCAAACTCGATACACGCTGCGCTCGAAAGGCTCTCGGCGAACTGCTTGGCGCTGCTTACCTTGGCAACGGTCTTGGCGGCGCTGCTGGCGTCGGTCACGGAAAGAAGCTTGAGCGCCTCGCGATTGATTTCGCGCTTGGCGGGATCCTCAGCGCCGGAGCGCGATGTGCTGAGCCATTGGTGCGCGGCAAAGGCGGCATTGATAACCAGCAGCAGAAAAAAAAGAAATCTCATCGGGCAAATACTTCTTGGGCAATGATTGCGAGGCCTTCCAGCACCAGATTGTCCTGAATTCTGGCGGGAAAGGGAAGATGCGGCGCAAGTAAGGTCGCACCGCCGCCGCTCACTACACACGCAGGCTCCGTCCCGATGTGTGCGTGCAAGGCTTGTTGCATGCGTATCACTGCGCCGACACTGGCGTGCATGGCGCCGCTGCTGATGGCATCGGAGGTTTCTTTGGGAAACGTATCGATCTTTCCAGGTGCCACTCCCAGTTGCGCGGCACCGGCATGCAGCGCGCGCTGCATCAGCATCAATCCCGGCACGATCACGCCGCCGAGAAAAACACCTTCTGCAGTGAGTGCATCGACGGTCATGGCAGTACCCGCAACCACCACCAGCTTGGCGCCCGGACAGAGCGCGCGCGCGCCTATCAATGCCGCCCAGCGGTCGCTCCCCAGTTGGCCGGGATTGCGGTAACTATTGCGCACACCACATTGCTCTGCCACTGCACGGACGATGTGGATCTGCGCTGCTGGCTCAGATATGCGCGCCAGAATATCAGTCTCTACCTCTGGGCCTGCAACGTTGGAAATAATAATGCGCTGTGGGAAACTGTCCCAGCGCGGCAAATTTTTAGCGCCATGCAGGGTGTCGACAAATCCCGTTGAATGCCAATTGGCGCCATCGTGCAGACCCCACTTGATGCGCGTGTTGCCGACATCGATGCAAAGCAGTAGTTCTTTCATACGCTACGCAAGCTGATTTCGGCCGATGTCAGGCGGCTCAGGTGTTTGCCGTTTTTGACCAACAGTGCTCCGTCGTCGCCTACCCCTGTTACCAGCGCGTTATATGCCGCTTGCGACGCCTGCTGCACGCGCACGGCGCGGCCATGATAGGCGTGCGCCGCCTGCCATTCGGCCCTAACGGGCGCAAAACCATCACGTTCAAATTCCCGCAATACGCCAACGACATGCTTGAGCACAGCAGCAAACAGGACATTGCGCGAAATTGCACTGCCCGCGCTGAAGACGACATCGACCACTGGTTGATCAATCTTTTCTTTCACTACATCTTGCAGACGATAATTCAGGCCAATGCCGATCACCGCTACGCTAGGCCCCAGCATGTCGCCCTGTGTTTCAATCAAGATGCCAGCGAGTTTGTGAAAATTGACAATGATGTCGTTGGGCCATTTTACGGCTGCGTTGCTGATGCCCGCTTCACGCAGACCACGCAGCACCCCCACCGATACGGCAAGACTCAGCCCCGCAAGATGGCTTGCGCCGCGCTCAAAGCGCCACAGCAGCGAGAAGGTCAGCGCGCCGCCCAGACCTGAATACCAAGCGCGCCCCAGCCTCCCGCGTCCTGCGCTTTGAAACTCGGCGAGTATGCACAGCCCGCTCGTCTCCCCCAGCGCGGCGCGTCGCGCAACCAAAGAGTTGGTCGATTCGGCTTGGTCCACGACTTCAAGCCGTGCATGCTTAGCAGTAGCGCCAAGCAATCGGACAATCTGAGCGATATCGATAAACTCGACCGGCGTCTCAAGCCGATAGCCGCGACCGCGTATGCGATACAGGCACACGCCATATTGCGCGGCGCGCTTGAGTGCTGCGGAAATCGCGCTGCGCGAGACATTCAAAGACTGGGCGAGAACTTCGCCGGACTCAAACTCACCGCCTCCCAAGCGGCGCAGCACCTGAAACGCCAGATCAGCCATGACGAAAGCGAACACAGACGTCAAGCACGACCGCCATACTCGCTCTTGCAATCGAACACTTCATTGGCATAGGCAATGCCGGTGATAACCGAATCAAGCAGCAGTTCGACACGCCGACTGAGCTTGCTGCGCGGACCGTAATCGGCCTCGGCGATAAAGTCCACACGGCCAGCCTCAAGCAGCTTGCGGCACGTCACCAAGGACTTGTCTTCTTCAGGGGCGAATACCGCGATAGTATGCCCGCCGTTTTTCTTGGTCAGCGCCATCGAGGGCACGTCGGTCATGCCGTCGCCGATGTAAATGATGTTGGAAAATGGGATCGGGCGGTCCTGCTCGGGCATGTGCTCGTTGATCGATTCGGTGACCGCTTCCTTGCCCTTGTTGATGCGGAACAGAAACTGCGTTTTCATCGTGTCGGTCACAAGAATTTTCGGAAAGGTGGCGCGACCATGATGATCGAAGTGGTACTCCGAGGCATAGATGCGCTTGAAGTGCTTCTTGATGGAGACCCCTTCAAGGATTTCCTTTTGACCGGCGGAAATAAGGTAGTGCTGCACTTTTATTTTGCCGCCGCCCTTGGTTTTCACATAGGCGTTTACGCGCTCAAACCATTGTTCCACGCCGGGGAAGTAGCGGATCGCCTTTGCCATATTGGCAAAATCATCGTGCCGCACATGGACCTTTTCGCGCTCAAGCATTTCCACGATATGGCGCATGTAAACCAGCATGGGATCGGATTCGGTTGAGCGTGCCTCTTCATTCACACGCCGCCAGAATTCCTTGGGCTCGATGCCGATCTTGGGGAGCACGGTGTACTCCTGCATCGGTTGGGGCGAGAGTGTGCCATCGAAATCATAAACGATGGCAATGGTGTTCTGAAAAAAACGCAGCTTAGCGACCTTAGGCATGCGCTAGTTTACCTGCAATCCCGGAGCGCAAACAGCAACGCCCGGGTGAGCGGGCGTTGCTGCATGCACACACGGCAGACGTTCAGTCTGCGTAGACTCCAGCCTTCTTGATGATCGGCGCCCACTTGTCGATTTCAGCCTTGAGGTGCGCGCGCAGCACTTCCGGCTTGCGGCGCTCAAGCGGCTCGGGCGCGGTGCCCAGCTCAGCAAAACGCTTCTTCACGTCCTCGTTATTCAGCGCGTCATTGAGCGCAGCATTGAGCTTGTCGATGATAGCCTTGGGCGCGCCCTTGGGCGCCCACATGCCATGCCAGATGCCGATCTCAAAGCCTTTGAAGCCACCCTCTTCCATGGTCGGCACATCGGGCAGTGAGGCAATGCGCGTTTTGCTGGTGATGCCATACACTTTGACCTTGTTACCCTTGATTTGCGGGGTGGTGTTGGTGGTCTGGTCGCACATGAAATCCACCTGGCCTCCCAGCAGATCTGTCATGGCCGGGGCGGTTCCCTTGTAGGGGACGGTGAGCACGTCGGTTTCGATCGCCGACATGAACAACATGCCGCACAAATGCGAGGCCGCGCCGATCCCGGCATTGGCATAAGTGACCTTGGCCTTGTTGGCCTTCACATAGGCAATCAGTTCCTTGATGTTGTTAGGCGGAAAATCTTTTTTGGCGATCAGGGTCATGGGCACCGTGGTCACCAGCCCGATCGGCTCAAGGTCGGTCTGCGCGTTGTAGCGCAGGTTGCGATACAGCGTTGCGCTGGTGGCAATACCGATGTGCATCAGCAGTAGGGTGTAGCCGTCAGGCGCGGCCTTGGCCACTTTTTCATTACCTAGATTACCGCCTGCACCACCGACGTTTTCCACCAGGACAGTTTGCCCCAAGCTCTTGGTCATTTGCTGCGCTATGACGCGCGTGACGGTGTCGGTGGGCCCGCCTGCCGCAAACGGCACGACGATGGTGATGGACTTAGTGGGATAGGTTTGTGCTACAGCTGAAAATGAACAAAGTAGTGCGGCAGCGCCGCACAAGAGTAGCTTGAGTTTCATATTTCCTCCTGAAACCAGATGCAGCAAATGCTATTGGCCCGATGCTGGGCAAGCAATCCGAAGCGCACCAGTGCGCCCCGACTTGGATTGTAACGCAATCGTCACAGCCTTAGCCTGTGCGCACTGCGGCGGCAAGCGTGTTGTTGTCACCCAACGACAGGTGGTAAGCATATGGAACAATGACTTGCTGAAAGTCGTGATGAAGCTGTCGGGGGATGGGGACGGGCGCCAAACTCTCCCTGACGTAATTTCCATTTAATTCAATATGTTGCAATCAGGCACGATAAGTGCTGTCACAAGTCCGTGAGGGCGATTCGCCTGTTTGCAACGCGCAAATCACTTTGAATCCCTTCCCCCTTACACCTATTTCATCAGCGCATCCGAATTGGAATGAGGCGCTTTCTTTCTAGTAAACATCAAAGCGAGGCATATATGAAAAGCAAAGTAGCGATTTGGTTGTTGGGGCTCATGGCCCTATTCCTGTGCTCCGGCTCCGCAATGGCGGTTAGCAATTATTTGCGGGGAACGGATGGATTCAATCTGGTCTATCCGGCTTCAACGACGGGGACTAACTCTTCCTGCAATGTCTGTCATTCAAATGGCGGCGGTACCGACCTCAACGCGTATGGACGGGCCTGGGCCGCACAGCACAACGCCGGTCAGACCGTCCGGGCGGCGTTCCTGGCCATCGAGTCGGCAAACTCGGACAGCGATCCGACCGGGTCGTTGAACATCGCAGAGATCACTGCCGGCGCCCAGCCAGGTTGGACGCCCGGCGCCGTCAACACGCTCTACGACATGTTCTCGCTGGTGGCCACTGTCACCAATCAAAATCCACCGTCTATTACCGGCCTTCTTGATCCGGCAACCACGGCCAATCGACCGCCCACCCTGTCTCCAATTGGCGCCAAGATGGTAAATGAAGGGCAACTACTGGCCTTCACCGTCTCCGCGACTGACCCGGACGGAAACATCCTGACTTACTCTGGCGGCAATCTGCCCACTGGGGCTACGCTTAGCCCAGCAGGTGTATTCAACTGGACGCCTTCGTTCACCCAAGGGGGCAACTACAACGTCACCATCACGGTTACCGACAATGGAAGCCCCGCGCAGAGCGCCTTCGAAATTGTCACCATCACTGTCGGCAACGTCAACCGGCCGCCTGTGCTGGGCGTGTTAGGCGCCTCGCAGACGGCGACTGAGGGCCTATTGAAGACGATTCCGATCAGCGCCACCGATCCAGACGGCGACGTTGTTACTTTCGCAGGCTCTAACCTGCCAACCGGCGCCACACTGACCGACAACCTCAATGGCACGGCGACATTTGCGTGGACACCCAGCCTGACGCAGATCGGCTCTTATCCCAATGTGACGATCACCGTCACCGATAACGGCAGTCCGCCGCAAAGCGCCAGTGCGCAGTTCACCATCACCGTGATCGATGCCAACCAGCCTCCGGTACTGGCGCCCATTGGTGCGAAAACTACCAACGTTGGTCAATTGCTGGCGTTCACTGCCACGGCGACTGACCCGGATTCGAACGTGCTGACGTTCTCGGCAGGCAATCTGCCCGTCGGCGCAACATTTACACCGGCTGGCGCCTTCTCTTGGACGCCGACAGCAGGGCAGATCGGCAACTATAGCGTGACGATCAACGTGGCCGATAACGGTAGTCCCCCGCAGACCGATTCCGAGACCTTCACGATCACCGTCGGCAACATCAACCGACCACCGGTGCTGAATACCATAGGCGCGCGCAGCGTAAATGAAGGTCAAGCGCTCACGTTCATGGCCACCGCATCCGATCCGGACGGAAACACACTCACCTTCTCCAGCGTCAATCTGCCGACAGGCGCCACCCTGACGCCGACGGGTGCATTCAGTTGGACGCCGAGCTTTGCGCAGGCCGGTAACTACAGCGTGACAATCAGTGTCAGCGACGGTGCATTGAGCGCCTCCGAGACCTTCACGATTACCGTGGGCAATGTTAACCGTCCACCGGTATTGAGCCCGAGCCCTATCGGCAATCGGACGCTAAATGTGGGGCAGACACTAATGATCGCCATCACCGCCAGCGACGCTGATGGCGACGCGCTCACCTTCAGCAGCGCAAACCTGCCCACCGGCGCGACGCTGACCCCTAACGGCCCTGGGGCGGCGACCTTCAGTTGGACACCCAGCGCCACCCAGACTGGTAGCTACGCAGGTGTCACTATCACGGTAAGTGATGGAGCTTTGAGCGACGCCGAAATCTTCACCATCACCGTACCGGCCACGCCGAGCACCAGCTCAGTCTCGATCAAGGAAGCGCAATGGGATGATTCCAAACTTGAGGCCAAGGGCAAAGTCAGCCCGGGCCGAACCAGCGTGACAGTCATCGACGCGGATTCCGGCAATACGCTGGGCAGCGTCCTGGCCAACAGCGAAGGCAAGTGGACGCTTAAAGTCAAGCTCGCTACGGCGCCTTGCAGGATACAAGCCAAGGCAGGCGCGCAGTTGTCGAAAATCGTTACAGTAAAGGGGGCGCCCCGCAGTTGCCACACAGGCAACGGCGACGATGATCCGAGCGACGATTAATAAAGCCGGTCTGCAAGTAAAAAGCCCACCGCAGCAATGCGGTGGGCTTTTTTGTGTAAGGCGCTGGCGGTTACCTACTTTCGCACGGGAGATCCGCACTATCATCG
>JAYWAM010000136.1:0-16107 GCA_043782425.1 Betaproteobacteria bacterium | reverse complement strand
GCCCTGGCGGGCCACTTGCGTTTCGATCTTAGCAACCTTCAAACTCCGCCAAATTCCGGCGCATTTACGCAGCCGTCAACAACACATCTGGGTGGACGTTGATAACGTGGATCAAATCACGTACGAGATAGCGAGGCGCCCAACCGATCATGTGGCAATCAGCAGTTTGAAGCTGGATTGCCAGTCCAGTTGGGTTGTTGAGTTCGACGGCGATTTGCAACGGGCTGCCCGATGCAAGATGGTTTGCCTTCTCTCTCGCCGACTCAGAAACATGGCGCAAGCCATGTAAAAAGAACCTGCATGAAAAGGATTGATCGGTATGCTTGATGATTTTCGGGAAAACTTCCAAACTGTCTGTCTGCCTTTCCCCGCCCGTCAGGCCGAGGATTTCAATCGGATCGGCATGCGCGGGGTCAAGATCAAGCCAGCCTAAATACTCAACAAAGTCTTTGCGGCTGGCATCAAGCACACGATTTTTAAAATCGGGAAAAGCTCATTCGATTCGTAGCGATTTTTGAAATCCGGAAAAGACAGCAGCGGCGCAAAGCCGGAATCTTTATGCGCATCTAGCGCACCGCGTGTATAGCGAAATAAAAACGTGTCGTGGTTGGCGTCCAAACGGCCAATTGGAAACCATGCGCGCGTAGGCGCGGGCGACTGCCATGCAACAAATAAAGTACTCATGATTGAAGTCGTTTCAGCTAAGTTACCGAAAAACACACAATCGCATGGGCGAGTTGTTTGGAAACATCGGAGGCACGATGAGCCGGTATGCGGCTGATCGTTTGCCAAGCGTCTTCCTCATCCAGCTTACAGATTTTTCCAGTGCAGGGGCGAGATACTTTGGGTACTTCGCAGAAGCCAATTTTACTAGCTCCAGCGGGTTTGCGCCCCTGGTATCGCGCCTGCCAATATACGCCACCTCGCCCGCCTTTGACAGATTGCATGTTTAAATCTCCGCAATCTCCAAGTGGAATCCTAGTTCATCCCACTCGGCAGCTTCGCTTTTCAGCCCATATTCGGTCAGGCTGTGCTCGGCCAGCCAGGCTTGTTTGACGCGTAGCCTGAATCCATCGGCTTGTTTTTCGACTTCAAATTGTTTTACGTCTATGGCGCGTCGGCTGCGGTAGAGCAACACGGCGATGCGCATACAGAAAATCAGCACGCGCAGCTCGTGCTCGGACTTGAGATCGGCGCTGACTTTGGCGAGCTTGCCGCGCTGTGCGAGCACCAGTTTCGCGAGCCAGGCTTGTTCCTGGCGTGAAAACCCGGGCAGGTCGGCGTTGGCGATGATATAGGCGGAGTGTTTGTGAAAGGCGCTTTGCGCGATGTCGATGCCGATTTCATGCAAGCGCACCGCCCATTTAAGCACCTGCATCAGGCGATAATCGGATTCACTTTCTTTGGGATCGAAAGCGGTGTTGAGTTGCTTGAGGAAACGCAGCGCCAGAGCGCCTACGCGCTCGGCCTGGAGGATGTCGACGTGGTAGCGCTTGGCGAGCAGCTCCACGCTGCTGTCGCGGATGTCCACATGGTGCGAGCGCCCGAGAAGGTCGTAAAGCACGCCTTGGCGCAGCGCGCTGTCGGCCAGCGTCATGCGCTTGAGTTGCAGTTCTTCAAATGCCGCGAGCATGATGACCAATCCGCCCGGCAACACCGGTACTCTTTCGTCGCGCACGCCGGGAAGCTTGAGATCGGCGAAGCTGCCAGCCTTGAGCGCCTGCGATTTGAGCCATTCAAGCCCGGCAAGCGTAATCGCGCCGTCGGACTGGCGGTTTTCTTCGAGAATGCCGGCCAGCGCTTTGGCGGTGCCAGAGGATCCTACCGCTTCTTTCCAGCCCAGCTTTTTGAAGCGCGCGCTGATGGCTTCGATTTCGCGTCGCGCGGCGAGCTCGGCTTGTTTGAAGTTTTTTTTGTCGATCTTGCCATCGGGAAAAAAACGCTGGCTGTAGGTGACGCAACCCATGTAAAGGCTTTCCGCGGCCTTGGGTTTGAGGCCGTAGCCTATTATGAATTCGGTCGAGCCGCCGCCGATGTCCACCACCAGGCGGTTGTAGTTTGAAACAGGCAGGCTGTGGGCCACACCAAGGTAGATGAGGCGCGCTTCTTCACGCCCGGAAATGATTTCGATGGGAAATCCCAGCGTGGCCTCAGCTTGACGCAGAAAATCCTGGGCATTTTTGGCTACGCGCAGCGCGTTGGTGCCGACCACGCGCACTGCACCTTGCGGCATGCCGCGCAGCCGTTCAGCAAACAGCTTGAGGGTTGCGAGAGCGCGCGCGGCAGTTTGCGCGTCGATTTTTTTATCTGCGGTGACGCCGCCACCCAGGCGCACGGTTTCCTTATGCGAATCGAGCGGATAAAGATGGTGGTCAACGACACGCGCGATTTGCAGGTGAAAGCTGTTTGATCCCAGATCGACGGCGGCGAGTGTGGTGGGGGCGGAGTGGGGCATGCGGGCTTGGTTTATTTTCTGGTGTACTGTGGCGAGTATGTCATAAATCTCTTTTAAGGAACCTCAAACAAGTCTAGATTTGTCATTCCCGCGAAAGCGGGGATCCATGTTCTGCTAGCAAAAAATGGTTCCCCACTGGAGCCTGCCCTCGAATGCCTGAATCGGGGGCGAGGAAGACAGATTCCTTAAAAATGCGCGCCAGCCGCCGCCGCAGAAGAACAGTTTCATGTGCTGTGGCGCGGCTTGTTGTCGTAAAACGGTAACATTGTGGGCTTAGCTTCCTGAAAGTACGTTACAGCATGTCAAAAAGAACCGCTTTGATTCCTACCGATCATTTTCTCAATCGTGAAATCCAGTTGCTGGCTTTCAATCGCCGCGTACTCGCGCAGGCGGAGGATCGCGCCACGCCGCTACTTGAACGTCTCAAGTTCCTGACTATTGTGAGCAGCAATCTCGACGAGTTTTTCGAGATCCGCGTTGCCGGCCTCAAGGAACAAATCAAGCTTGGCGCTACGACGGCAGGGCCTGACGGCATGACGCCGCGCCAGGCTTTTGGCGTTTTGAGCCGCGACATTCACATTATCGTCGCGCGTCAATACGCGCTGCTCAACGATGAGTTATTTCCGCAACTGGCGCGCCAGGGCATTCGTTTCGTGCGCCGCACAGCGTGGTCGGCGCAGCAACAGGTGTGGATCAAGGATTTTTTCTTTCGCGAATTAATGCCGGTGCTCACGCCCATCGGGCTCGATCCGGCGCATCCATTTCCGCGCGTGTTCAATAAAAGCCTGAATTTCGCCGTAGAGCTTGCCGGGCGCGATGCCTTTGGCCGCGATTCGGGCGCGGCTATTGTGCAGGCGCCGCGTGTGTTGCCGCGCGTCATCAAGCTTCCCGCAGGCGTGGCGGAAGGCGAAAACGATTTTATTTTTCTCACCTCGATATTGCATACCCATGTGCACGAACTATTTTCCGGCATGCAGGTGTTGGGTTGCTACCAGTTTCGCGCTACGCGCAATAGCGATTTGTTTGTCGACGAGGAAGAGGTGAAGAATCTGCGCACCGCTTTGCAGGGTGAATTGCCACAGCGCCATTTAGGCGACGCAGTGCGCCTGGAAATTGCCGACAACTGCTCGAAAAACATGGTGCAGTTTCTATTGCAACAATTCGAGCTGGAAGACGACGATCTTTATCTGGTTAACGGCCCCGTGAATCTGGTGCGCCTGATGAACGTTCCCGAGCAAGTCGCGCGGCCCGATCTTAAATTCAAGGCCTTCTCGCCCGGCCTGCCCAAGGCGCTATCGAGAGCTGACGATGTGTTTGACACCATCAGCAAAGGTGATGTGCTGCTGCACCATCCATTTCAATCTTTCGCGCCGGTGATCGAATTCATTCGCCAGGCGGCCAAGGATGCGCAGGTGGTTGCGATCAAGCAGACCGTGTATCGCATCGGAACCGATTCGCTCATCATGGAGGCGCTCATCGACGCCGCCAAGCGCGGCAAGGAAGTCACTGTGGTGGTCGAGTTGATGGCGCGCTTTGACGAAGAAGCCAACATCAACTGGGCGGCGCGGCTCGAAGCAGTCGGCGCGCACGTGGTCTATGGTGTGGTAGGCCACAAAACGCACGCCAAGATGTCCATGGTGGTGCGCCGCGAAGAACAGAAAGGCAAACTGGTGCTGCGCCGCTACGTGCACCTCGGCACCGGCAACTACCATCCGCGCACTGCTCGTCTGTACACCGACTTTGGACTCATGACCTGCCATGAAGGCATTTGCGCCGATGTGAATGAAGTCTTCGTGCAACTCACTGGCCTGGGCAAAGCCAGTAAACTACAGCACACTTTCCAGGCGCCGTTCACGCTGCACGAGGGCATCCTGGGTTGTATCGAGCGCGAGATCAAGTTCGCCAAGGCCGGAAAGGCGGCGGCGATTATCGCCAAAATGAATGCGCTACTCGATCCGCAGGTCATAGAGGCGCTTTACCGCGCGTCCAAGGCTGGGGTAAAGATCGATCTCATTGTGCGCGGTGTGTGTGCGCTCAGACCCGGTATCGAGGGACTTTCGCAGAATATCCGCGTGCGTTCCATCATCGGGCGCTTTCTTGAGCACTCGCGCATTTTTTACTTTCGTGCAGGCGGTGAGCAGCAAGTTTATCTATCGAGCGCGGATTGGATGGAGCGCAATTTTTTCCGCCGCATCGAGCTGTGCTTTCCGGTGCTGGAGGAGCGGCTGAAGAAACGCGTTATCCGAGAAGGTCTAAAGCCTTATCTAACGGATAACAAGCAGGCGTGGGAGATGGATGGCGCGGGCGGGTATGCAAAAAAGAAGCCAGGCCGCGCCCAGCACCGCTGCGCGCAGCTGGAGTTGCTGGCGATGCTGGCTAGCGATTAGAGCGCCTACCAGAGCTTCCACCAGGTTTTGCCCGATTGGCCTTGAGCAGATTGGTTTTTCGGGAAGTTTTTCTCCAGCACACGTTTAGCATCAGCCGCCAGATCGTTCATGCCCATTTTTTCGTAGGCCTTGACCATCATCGTCAGCGCGTCTTCGTTGGAGGGGGCTTGCGGGTAGCGCAGCAGCGCGGATTGCGCGCGGTTCGCTGCCGCAAGGTAGGCGCCGCGATTGTAGTAATAGTTCGCCACATGCACTTCATGCCTGGCCAGCGTGTTGATGAGGAAAGCCATGCGCGCGCGCGAGTCGTCGGCATATCGGCTCTCAGGAAAGCGTTCTACCAGTTCTTTGAATACATCGAATGATTCGCTCAACGCCTTGGGGTCGCGCTCGGATATATCCTGATCTAGCCACGCGCCGAGCAAACCTTGATCGAGCTTGTAGTGCGTTAGCGCTTTCAAATACAGCGCGTAATCGAGATTAGGATGGTTGGGATGCAGCTTCATGAAGCGATCGCATGCCGCAATGGCTTGCGCTGTCTCTCCCTCTTTGTAATAGGAGTAGGCGATGTCGATCTGCGCCTGTTGGGCATAGCGCCCGAACGGATATTTCGCTTCCAATGCTTGATAGAGCTTTACGGCGCCCTGGTAATTGCCCGAATCAAGCTCGTCTTTGGCGGCTTGGTAGAACTGTTCCGGCGTCCAGTTTTTTTGCGGATCGAGCTTGTCGCCAAACATGCCGCAGCCTGTGGTAAAGCCTGTCAGTGCAATCAGAAAAACAGCTAAACTTCGCTTCATGGTGGACCTCGAACTTGAAGACGACGATTATATCTCAATCCCATCACCGCTCCTCTCAAGCGGCCTCGCGCCTGCCTTAAGTGAAAAGGTGGAGCTTGAAATACCGTTTTCCTGCGCCGGATTGCGCCTCGATCAGGCGCTGGCCGCCCTGCTTCCGCAACAATCGCGTAGCCGTCTCACAGCTTTGATAAGAGAAGGCGCGGTGCTGGTCGAAGGGGCTGCGGCTATAGCCAAGCGCAAAGTTATAGGCGGGGAAAAAGTGCTCGTCACGCTCAGGGCGCGCGACGAAGATCTGGCCTTTGGGCCAGAGGAGATGGCGCTTGATGTGGTATTTGAAGACGCTGCGGTCATGGTGATTAACAAGCCGCCGGGGCTGGTGGTGCACCCGGCCGCCGGCAACTGGAGCGGCACCTTGCTCAATGGCTTGCTGTACCGCGCGCCGCAACTTGCGCGTATTCCACGCGCCGGCATTGTGCATCGTCTCGACAAGGATACCAGCGGCCTGATGATGGTGGCTATGACCGATATTGCGCAGGTGGAGCTGGTGCGCCAGTTGCAGGCGCGCAGTGTGAAGCGCGAATATGTAGCGCTGGTGCAAGGTAGAGTGAGCAGCGACGGCAGTGTCGATGCGCCGATTGGACGGCATGCGCGCGTCAGAACCAAAATGGCTGTGGTCGGCAACGGCAAGTCGGCGCTGACGCATTACCGCGTGCTGGAGCGCTTTGCCTTGCATACTTTGCTTGAATGCCGCCTCGAGACCGGTCGTACGCATCAGATTCGTGTGCACATGCAATCCATTAAGCATCCGCTTGAAGGCGACGCGGTGTACGGCGGCAAACCTGTGACCGACGGTGATCTGCGTGACGCCATTGCGCACTTCAATCGCCAGGCGCTGCATGCGCAAAAGCTGGCATTTGTGCATCCACTGACACACAAGACGCTGAACTTTGAAGCGCCGCTGCCCGCCGATATGCAAGCTTTGATAGACGCAGTCAGGGCTGCATGATGCTCAAGCATTTCATCGTCCCCGACTGGCCCGCGCCCGCAAGCGTGAAATCGCTGATGAGCACGCGCCACGGCGGTGTGAGTACAGCAAACTATGCTTCCAATAATTTGGGTCTGCATGTGGGCGACGAAGAGCGGCATGTCGTGGAAAATCGCAGGCGCTTGCGTGCCCTGCTACCGGAAGAACCTAAGTGGCTTTCGCAAGTGCACGGCGCCGCGGTGGTCGCCGCGCATCAGGTGCAGGGTGTTGTAGAGGCCGATGGAGCGTGGACGAATCAACCCGGCGTAGTGTGCACTGTGCTGGTTGCCGACTGCCTGCCGGTGTTGCTGTGCGATCGCGCCGCCACGGTTGTCGCTTGCGCCCATGCTGGATGGCGCGGTCTCGCCGCAGGCGTCATTGAGCACACACTGGAAGCTATGCAAAAGCCAGGGAGCGAGGTGCTAGCCTGGCTGGGACCGGCCATAGGCGCCGAGGTATTTGAAGTGGGGCAAGATGTTTACGACGCCTTCGTTGAGCGCGATAGCGCCGCGTGCGTGGCGTTTCGCCATCGCCCCAACGGCAAATACCTCGCCGATATTTATGCCCTGGCGCGGCTGCGTTTAAAGCGCGCGGGCGTGATGGCGGCCTATGGCGCGGGATATTGCACCGTGAGCGATGCGCAACGCTTTTATTCCTTTCGGCGCGATAAAACGACAGGGCGCATGGCGGCGTTGATTTGGCTCGATAAAACAAAGAAATGACCCGACGCGTATGCTAAACTCACCCGGTAACTCCCATGCCACGCTAAATATATTTTCGCCGTTGTGACCCTGCCTGCTCTGCCCATGCCTCTTCTTGCTGCTATTCTCATCGCCTGTTTCGCAGGAAGTCTGCTTTCAGTTCTGCTGGCCGCCCTGATCGCCTTGCGCGCGCCGCGCGGATGGATTCCAACTTTAGTCAGTTTTGCCGTCGGTACCTTGTTAGGGGCGGTTTTTTTGGAAATGTTGCCGCATATTTTTGAGGAATCACACGATTATCGCGTCTCGGCAATAACCATACTGGCCGGCATCATGTTATTTTTCCTGCTGGAAAAATTGGTTCTCTGGCGCCACTATCATGCCGAGGATTTTGAAGGGCATGGCGCAGCGCACTCTGCGGCGCAACACGACCACGGTCGCAGCGGACTGATGATTACTGTCGGCGATACCTTTCACAACTTTGTCGACGGTATCATCATCACGGCAACTTTCATTGCCGATTACAAGTTAGGTGTTGTTACGGCGCTTGCCATCATTGCCCATGAAGTTCCGCAGGAAATCGGTGATTTCGTGATCCTGCTCCATTCCGGCTATTCGAAGCGCGCCGCGCTGACGCTCAACCTGGTTTCCAGTCTGGCGACTTTCATCGGTGCGTTGCTGGCTTATTTTGCATTGCAATCCATGCAGGAATGGATACCCTCGCTTTTGAGCATTGCGGCTGCGAGCATGATTTACGTTGCGGTTGCGGATCTGATTCCCGGATTGCACAAACGCACTTCGCTTTCCGCGACGGCGCAACAGGTATCATTGATTGCGTTGGGTGTCGCAACGATCTGGGGGCTGCATGTTGCTCTCGGCGCGTAAAAGTAAAACAAATAAGTAAAAACGAAAAGTGACACACAATAGTGAACACGCAAACCGATCAGTTCAAACATTTTCTTACTCTCGCCCAGGAATCCGGCAAGAACTGGCTCGCCAGTCTAAATAATATGCAACTACCAGAAAATTTCGCCCAGTCCTACCAGCAGTGGGCGCAGGCCATGAACCAGGACCCGCAACGCATCGCCCAGTTGCAGCAAAAATATATTGACGAACAAATGGCCATCATGCAGCGCGTCATGGCCCCCGATAAAACAGCGGGCCATGCGCCTTCCGATAAACGCTTCAGCAGTCAGGAATGGCATGAGCACCCTGCCTTCAATTATCTTGCCCAATCCTATCTGACCACGGCGCGCTTTTTCATGCAAAGCCTCGATGAGCTCGATCTTGAGCCTGAGGCCAAGCGGCGCATGCGCTTTTTCGCCAAGCAGTATCTGGACGCGCTGGCGCCATCCAATTATCTGATGACCAATCCCGAAGCGCTTAAAAAAGCACTTGAAACAAAAGGTGAAAGCCTGCGTCTGGGTATGGAAAATCTGCGCGCCGATATGGAGAAGGGCCACATTTCCATGACAGACGAAACGGCCTTCGAGGTGGGCAAAAATCTCGCCATCACGCCGGGCAGTGTGGTATTTGAAAATGATGTGATGCAGCTCATTCAATATCAGCCGCTAAGCGAAACGGTTTTTTTACGCCCGCTGGTCATCGTGCCGCCATGCATCAACAAGTTTTACATCCTCGACATGCGCCCGCAAAATTCCTTGGTGCGTTACGCGGTCGAGCAGGGGCACACGGTATTCGTTGTTTCGTGGCGCAATATTTCCCCCGATCTGGGACATCTCACCTGGGATCATTACATTGCCGACGGCATCGTCGCGGCGCTCGACACGGCGCGCCAGATTTGCAACATCGAAAAAGTTAACGTGCTCGGTTTTTGTGTCGGCGGAACACTGGTGGCGAGCGCGCTGGCGGTGCTCAAGCATATGGGTCACGATGTGGTGGAGAGTCTCACGCTGCTTTCGGCGTTTCTCGATTTTTCCGATACCGGCGAGATCAGCGCTTATATCGACGAGGCTTTCGTTGCGCGCTGCGAGCACGATGTAGGCCAGGGCGGCATCATAGCGGGAGCGGAAATCGCCTTTGCTTTTTCCAGCCTGCGCGCCAATGAACTGGTGTGGAATTATGTGGTGCACAACTATCTCAAGGGCTTGAATCCGCCGTCTTTCGATCTGCTGTACTGGAATTGCGACAGCACCAACCTGCCCGGCCCGATGTATTCCTACTATCTGCGCAACATGTATATAGAGAACAACCTGGTCAAACCGGGCAAGCTCACCATGTGTGGTGTGCCGCTTGATCTGGGCAAAATCGATGTGCCGGCATTTATCTTCGCGGCGCGCGAAGACCATATCGTGCCGTGGCGTACTGCGGCGTTGAGCACACGTTATCTCAAAGGCAAGGTGGAGTTTGTACTCGGCGCCAGCGGGCATATTGCCGGCGTGGTCAACCCGGCATCGAAAAATCACCGTAGTTACTGGGATGGCGGCCCTCTCGATCTGGACCAGGAAACGTCAGACGAGTGGCTGGCGCGTGCGCCGGAGATTGCCGGAAGCTGGTGGCCGCGTTGGGCTGGATGGCTACAGCAGTTCAGCGGCAAGCGTGTAGCGGCGCGCAAGCAGCTAGGTAATTCCAATTTTAAGCCCATAGAAGCCGCGCCCGGCCGCTATGTTTTGGAGAAGAATTAGAGCCTGTATCAGAACTTAAGGGTGCCTCTAAAAATTCAGAGTTCGCCCAAATGCAAGGCGTAGAAAAAATTTCGCCGCGCCGCATATGCATGATATGTAAGCAAGAAATTTTTTCCGCAACGCCGCAGTTGGGATGAAATCTGGATTTTTAGAGGTACCCTTAACTATAAGGAGGAGACACATGACCAACAGCCGAATTGCATTGGTGACGGGCGGAATGGGTGGGCTGGGTGAGGCTATTTGCATCAAGCTTGCCGACATGGGCATTACCGTGGCCGTGACCTATTCCGCTACAAACACCAAGTCTGCCGATTGGCTCGCACAAATGAAAACGCGCGGCTTCACTTTTCACGCCTTCCAGGTGGACGTGGGCGATTTTGAATCGTGCGCCGCAGCGGTCAAAAAAGTCGAAGCCGATGTAGGTGCAATCGACATCCTTATCAACAACGCCGGCATTACGCGCGATGTCACCTTCAAAAAAATGACGAAAGTCGATTGGGACGCAGTGCTCAACACCAACCTGACCAGCGTATTCAATATGACCAAGCCGGTGATAGACGCCATGGTCGAGCGCGGCTGGGGGCGTGTGATTAACGTGTCCTCGGTGAATGCGCAAAAAGGCGCTTTCGGCCAGACCAACTACTCCGCAGCCAAAGCGGGTATGCACGGTTTCACCAAGGCGCTTGCACTAGAGGTCGCGAGAAAAGGCGTTACCGTCAACACTATTTCGCCAGGTTACATCGGCACCAAGATGGTGACTGCCATTGCCGAGGATGTGCTTAACACCAAAATTCTGCCGCAGATTCCGCTAGGCCGACTCGGCAAGCCTGAAGAGGTGGCGGGTTTGTGCGCTTATCTTGCTTCGGACGAAGCGGCGTTTATCACCGGCGCCAACATCGCCATCAATGGCGGGCAGCATATGTTTTAGTGTCACGACACTAGCCAAAAAAAACCCCGAGGCAAAAACCTCGGGGTTAGAACCTTTATCCAAATTTTGGGATTTGAGATAAAGGAGGAGGAGACGTTGAGAAAAAACTTATTTGCGCTTGTTGTTGCTTTTCTTGCCTGATGCCGTTTCGACGGTCTTGGCGGCGTTGCTGGCGGCTGTTTTGAAATTGGTGTCGGCGAAGCTGGCAGCTTGTTTGACAACTTTGCTCATGTTATCCATCGCAGCAGTGGTTGCGGCGAGACTGGATTTCATCGCTGCCACGGCGACATCACTGCCAGCGGGGGCATTGCGTGCAACTTTATCGATACTGTCAGCCAGTTCTTTCTGGAAGCCCGACATCTGACCTTCGATCATATGGGTAATTTCTGACTGGGCATTTTGCGCCAGTTCGTACATGCTGCGCGAATAGTCCACAGCTTGTTCAAGCGAATTCTCGGACAGCTTGGTGCGCAGAGAATTGAGATCCTGCACATCTTTAACCGAGGAGATTGCCTTGAGGTTATTTGCTGTATCGTCCAGGGATGTCTTGGTCATTTGCAGATTCAGTGCAAGCATGCGCTCGACGTTATCCACTGACATGCGTGCGAACCTGACTGCGGCATCAACTGCCGTCTTTTGAAAGTCGTTCATTTGCTCATTTACATTTGCCATAGCTGAACTCCGCAGTGAGATTGATGGGTGGAAGAACAGTGCGCCGTGTTTTGTGCACTGCAACAAACGGAATAATAAGAGCGTGAATACGGAAAGTCAAGCATTTTTTGTTGCACTGCACTCATGCTCATTCAAAAACAGGAAATGGAACAGTACAAGTTAAATAATGCTATAATTTTCAAAGTGTTAATATTATTTTGACATCTCGCTTACATACATAGTTACATCAGGACGTTTTTTCAAGTGGCGCAACAGGTATTGTCAGGGGACGAAAATGACGCGAATTATCAAGAAGTATCCCAACCGCCGTCTTTACGACACCGCGACCAGCACCTATATCACGCTCACTGAGGTCAAGCAGTTCGTGCTCGAACATCAGGACTTCCGCGTGCAGGATGCACGCACAAACGAAGATCTGACGCGCAGTATTCTTCTGCAAATTATTCTTGAAGAGGAAAGCGGCGGCGTGCCGATGTTTTCCAGCGACATGCTGGCGAACGTCATTCGCTATTACGGACACTCGATGCAGGGTCTCATGGGTAGCTATCTTGAACGCAGCATTCACGCCTTTAGCGAGGCGCAAAAGAAATTCCAAAGTTCGGCGCAAAAAATTGTCACTGGCGAGTATCCAAAGTTCGGCCCTGAATCGTGGCAGCAACTTTTAAATTCGCAGGGGCCTGGGTTACAAAACATGCTCGGCGATTATCTTGAGAAAAGCGCATCGAGCGTGGTAGGAATGCAAGAAGAGTTGCGCAAACAGGCGATGCAACTATTTTCTTTTCCGCTGGCTGGCGCTGCGACAGGAACAGAAGAGCCGCAGCAGCCCGCGCAAAAGAAAGCAGCCAAGGCGCCAACCCCTAAAGCCAAAGCGCGCCAAACGGCGCCCAAGGGTAAGAAACGTAGCGCCATTCGCAAGGTCAAGCCCGCAAAATGAAATCTGCAATCAAGTTAAAGCGCGCGTTGAAGGCGCCGCGCGTGGGCTTCGTGTCGCTCGGCTGTCCCAAGGCACTGGTTGATTCGGAACAAATCATCACCCAATTGCGTGCCGAGGGTTACGAAATCGCCCCCACCTATGCGGGCGCCGATCTGGTGGTGGTCAACACCTGCGGTTTTATCGATTCAGCCGTGGAAGAATCACTCGACGCCATTGGTGAAGCGCTGGCCGAAAACGGCAAAGTGATCGTTACCGGCTGCCTCGGCGCCAAGGGCGATATCGTCAAACAAACCCACCCCAGGGTGCTTGCTGTCACCGGGCCGCACGCCAAGGAAGAAGTGATGGCGGCAGTGCATCAGCATCTGCCGCAACCGCACGATCCGTTCCTTGATTTGCTGCCGCCACAGGGCATCAAGCTCACGCCTAAGCATTACGCCTATCTGAAAATTTCCGAGGGTTGCAATCATCGTTGTACCTTCTGCATCATCCCTTCAATGCGCGGCGACCTGGTCAGCCGCCCGGTCGCAAGCGTGATGCAGGAAGCTGAAAATTTGTTGAAGGCAGGTGTCAAGGAACTGCTGGTGATTTCGCAAGACACCAGCGCTTACGGCGTGGATGTGAAGTACCGCAGCGGCTTCTGGAACGGTCGCCCGCTCAAGACGCGCATGACTGAGCTGGTGGCTGCGATGGGCGAGCTGGCAGGTAACACGCAAGCGTGGGTGCGCTTGCACTACGTTTACCCTTATCCGCATGTCGATGAAATTGTGCCGCTCATGGCGCAGGGAAAAATCCTGCCCTATCTTGATGTGCCGTTTCAACACGCCAGCCCGCGCATTCTCAAGCTGATGAAACGCCCCGCCAATGCCGAGAACAATCTCACGCGCATCAAGGCGTGGCGCGCGATTTGTCCTGACATCACCATCCGCTCGACTTTTATCGCCGGTTTTCCCGGCGAGACCGAGGCAGAGTTCGAACAGTTGCTCGATTTTTTACGTGAAGCCGAGCTTGACCGCGTCGGCTGTTTTGCCTATTCCCCGGTAGAGGGTGCCGCAGCAAACGCGCTACCCGATCCCGTGCCGCGTGAAGTGAGAGAAGAGCGCCGCGCGCGTTTCATGGCGCTGCAAAACGCAATCAGTCTGGCCAAACTCAAAAGCAAAGTCGGCAAAACCATGAAGGTGCTGGTGGATGAAGTCGCCACCGACCTCAAAGGCAAGATCGTCAGCGTAGTTGCGCGTAGCGCCGCCGACGCGCCCGAGATCGATGGCGTGGTGCATGTGCGCGGCGTAAAGCGCGCCCAGCCGGGGGATTTTCTTGAAGTGCTTATCACCGGCTCGCTGGAACACGATTTGCATGCGCAGTTGGCTGGCTAATCCAGCCTGCTGAAGACAGTCAGCCGTCTCCATCATATTTTTACCGCTGATTCCCTCCTGTACCCCATACCCGCACTCAAGCACATGTTGCGGCAGTCCGCATTGGTCAAGACGAGTGCGGAGGAACATGTGCGTCCCCGCCCGTTTAAGCAGCACATAATAAACTTGCTCTGACGCGGATTGCTGCCCACTACCAGGGCGCTCTGTTCGATAGCGTACGGACGGTGTAAATGTTTGTCTTTACATTGATGCTCTTGCAATAGGCTGAGGGATTACCATGGATCAGATCATCGCAGGTCGATTTCAAACCAAGGGTGAGGCAGATGTTGCGGCTGCACTCATGGCCGAATATGTAGATGCGGACGACATCTGTATTTTCCATAACAACCCGCCCGGCCAGCATGGAGCCTATTCCGTTGGTGGAGATGAAGACGCCGATCCGGGTGCACGTGAGGCAGAAAACCCTGCCGCCGCCAGTGCAGCAGCAGCAGGGTTGACGGCGGGCGTCATCGGCGCCGCAATGGGTGGCCCGGTGGTCGCCTTGGCTGCGGCTGGTGTCGCTGCCTATACGGGTTCGCTACTCGGCGCCTTGAATGGATTAGGCGATGAATCGAGCCCTGATCGTGGCCCGGACCGCCGCGCCAGCGGCATTATTCTGGCAGTGCGCATTGCCGACCCAAACGCAGAAAAACGTGTTATCAGCGACCTTGAACATCAAGGCGCCGCCGATATTGAGAAGGCCAATGGCGAATGGCGTGATGGCGACTGGGTGGACTTCAATCCCATCGCGCGACCACAGTTGGTTGCAGGTGGCGTTTAGTCCGCCAGGCTCCTAGCCGGTGTTACTCAACAAGGGTTTTAAACATGAGCAAAGCAATAACAACTAGTCGTACCGCAAAACGCAAACAGATAAAGGGCTCGGCCCGGAACGGAGACACACAACAGGCTACTGGCGGCGAGCTGCACCAGGTCGCGGGTGGCGAACACCCCGCGCTCACCACCAACCAGGGCGTCGCACTTTCCGATAATCAAAATTCGCTCAGGGCCAACCCGCGCGGCCCCACGCTGCTGGAGGATTTCATCCTCCGTGAAAAAATCACCCATTTCGACCACGAGCGTATTCCCGAGCGCATCGTTCACGCACGTGCGACGGGCGCACATGGATTCTTCGAACTGACCGCTTCGCTGAAGAAATACACCAGCGCCAGGATACTCACCGAGGTCGGTGAAAAGACCCCCGTGTTTACGCGCATATCGACCGTCGCAGGCGGCGCGGGTTCGGTCGACACCCCGCGTGACATACGCGGGTTTGCCGTCAAGTTTTACACCAGGGAAGGCAACTGGGATCTGGTCGGCAACAACATCCCGGTTTTCTTCATCCAGGATGCCATCAAATTTCCCGACCTCATCCATGCTGTCAAGATGGAGCCAGACCGCGGCTTTCCGCAATCGGCAACCGCGCACGACACGTTCTGGGATTTCATTTCGCTCACCCCCGAATCCATGCATACAGTGATGTGGATCATGTCGGATCGCACCATCCCGCGTTCGCTACGCATGATCGAAGGCTTTGGCGTGCATAGTTTCCGGCTGATCAACGCCGCCTGTGAATCGACCTTCGTCAAATTCCACTGGCGACCCAAGCTCGGCCTGCAGTCCACCATCTGGGACGAGGCCGTCAAGATTTCGGGCGCCGATCAGGATTTCCACCGCCGCGACATGTTTGACGCCATCGCGGCCGGCAATTTCCCCGAGTGGGAATTCGCGGTGCAGCTGTTCACGCAGGAGCAGGCGGACAGCTTCCCGTTCGATCACCTGGACGCCACCAAGCTGATTCCCGAAGAACTGGTTCCGCTGAAAGTGATCGGCCGCATGGTGCTGGATCGCTGGCCCAACAATTTCTTCGCTGAAACCGAGCAGGTGGCTTACTGCCCCTCCCATGTGGTGCCGGGCATCGATTTCTCCAACGATCCGCTGTTGCAAGGCCGTTTGTTCTCCTATCTCGACACCCAGCTTTCGCGCCTGGGTTCGCCCAATTTTCACCAGATCCCGGTCAACGCGCCCAAGTGTCCATTTGCCAATCACCAGCGCGATGGACACATGCAAATGGCGCAACCGGCGGGCCGTGTTGCGTACGAGCCTAACTCCTTGTCAGAAAACTCGCCACGCGAATCACCGGCCAAAGGGTTTCATAGCGCCG
>JAYWAM010000135.1:0-2280 GCA_043782425.1 Betaproteobacteria bacterium | reverse complement strand
TCGCATTTCGAGGACTGCGCCGCCGTAGCCTTAAACTGGTGGAACACCCGCGCCGTGGGACATGCTAACGTTTCCGGTGAGCAACCGCCGGATGACCGGACAAAACAATAAACCAAAGAAAAATATGAACGAAGCGACTGATACTCAAACTACAAACGACAAGGCGGTTGGCTCCACTGGCTTGTTCGGCGTTGCGTGGCAACCGATCACCTCCGCCCCAAAAGACGGGACGCGGTTCCTGATGGCAGGCATTTGGCACGGCAGCAAAGACACCACAGTTATCACCCTCATGTGGTGGGGCACAAAATACGGCGATGTCTGCGGTGAACTGGCGTGGCAAGTGGGATGGGGAAACCAGGTGGACCAGATTGGATGCCTCCCAACGCACTGGATGCCGCTTCCTGTGCCGCCGAACGTCAAGGATCAGGCGACAGCCGAGTGACCGCGACCAACATTCAACCAGCAAAAAATATGAGCAAAGAAACCGACATCAAACCACCAAGCGATAAGGCTGTTGCCTGCATCCGCCTTGTTCGCCGTTTGAAGGCGACAATACTACTTCCAGCAGAGCATGGCCCACGCACGGCGCTGTTGGCGCTGCGCTGTGGGTTCATTGATGGACCATGCCGGATTTTAGGATATGACAACTGGATCACGCGCAAGCTCTGGTATTACTTCATGCACTGGCAACCCGCCGAGAGGAAGAGGATGCTGGAGTTCCTCGCTGAACTTCAGAAGTCGGCGAACGAAAAGATGAGCCACTGCGCGCCGGAAGCGGCGCGTGGCTCGAACGAGAAAGGTTCAAAATGAAGACAAAACGCAAATCGAAAACCCGCGCTGCTCGCAGTTGTGCTCCATCGCCTGGTTCGGCGGCTGGGTGGACGCTCATAAACCGAAATCGAAGCAACCTGCCAAAGACAGGTTTCGTGGTGGCAGGCTCATACCGCGATGGTGAATGGAGCACAAGCAGCCTGAGTCACGGCGACGGATACCCAACCTGGGCGGACGATGACCGAACACACTTCTGCCGACTCTCCGGCCCGCTGCCGAAGCCGCCGAACGTCCCTGCTCTGCCGACGGCGAGCGCAAACCTATGAAAAACACGACTGATAAACTTCGAGCCGTTGGCAGCAGTAGGCTTGTTCGCCTTCGTGCGGGCAGTATCGTGCTGCTATTCGAGCCGCCACTGATCTGCGATTGCGGCGGCGAGGTCGAAGTGAAAGACTGGCGAGGCGAGGCAAGCAAAGGCGGTAGGTATCAGGCGTGGTGTAATGGCTGCAAATCATGCGATCCGAACGGCTGGGGTTCTCAGCGGGAAGTTATTGCCAACTCCCCAGGCTACTTTCAGACGGCGAACAAGCCGGATGCAGGCAACGGCGAGGAGGAAGCGTTATCACAGTGATATATAGTCAAGCGATTTATCTTGCATTTATATATCAGGCTGATATATACCAGCATGAGCAAGCATAAAAGTGATTTGGAAACGCAATCCGCGAAACTGCTTTTGCGAATACAGCCATCTGAGAAACAGGGCTTTACAGAGGCGGCCCGCATCGCCGGAATATCTTTGACGGCATGGATTCGAGAGCGTCTGCGCCTGGCCGCTATTCGTGATCTTGAAAACGCCGGTAAAAACATCCCCTTCATAAAAGACCTTTAATCCAAACAAACACATGCCCACAAAAACATTGACCACAGGAGGTTTATCAGGCGGAGCTATTGATTTTAGCGCCGTTGGAATTGGCGAAGTAATCAAGAACCACCGGCTCAAAGTCCCCCATAGCCGTAGAACCTCGTCTCGTTCAGCCCACCAAGCCGCATCTTGGCGCGCCTCTGTCACATCCATGAGGCGGACAGCCAAGTTCAGGGCGCGCGTCAGTAGGCGAATGCGAAGTATCGGCCCAACGCAAAGCTCAACGACGCGCCGAGATAGCGCGTCACAAACACGAAAACCAATATGACTACTGAAACCGAAAACAACACGAAGGAGGCGCGTTCGAGTGCAGCGCCTGGTTCGGCCATTACGGTCGAAGAACTGAAAGCAATCTGTGACGCCACGGTGCGACTCGTGGAAATCCGGCAACGTGGCTGCGCGCATCTGTGCGTGGAAAACGTCGCCCCGGAAATAATGCACAAGCTGATGACCCGGCTCCGAATGCACAAAGACGGTCTGGAGTGCGTGACTGGCTTTGAGCGCTTCGAGGAGCATTGGCCGAACGCGGAATCCAGCGACTCGCGCCCATGAAGACGTCCGATTTCACGCCAACTGTGCAGCGCGAG
>JAYWAM010000134.1:0-6040 GCA_043782425.1 Betaproteobacteria bacterium | reverse complement strand
ATGGCTGTTATCGCGGGCAAGCCCGCTCCTACACATCAGTTTGGATCGCACCCAGCTTGGTGGCTAACGCGGTGATGAGCGCTTCAGCATGCTAAAATCGGACACGATTTTTACTCCGGTACGAGCATGATAGAAGTCACCATCAATGGCGCGCCGCGCCAGTTTTCCGCCCCGCTCAGTTTTGAGCAAATGCTGGCCGAGATGGCGTTGGCGGGCAAGCGCATCGCCATAGAGCGCAACGGCGAGATCGTTCCCAAAAGCCGCTTTGCGCACACGCAACTGGCCGATGGCGACAAGCTCGAAGTCGTGGTCGCAGTCGGCGGCGGATGATATGCCTGACACCTTGCTCATCGGCGGCAAAACCTATCGCTCGCGCCTGCTGGTGGGCACCGGCAAGTATCGTGACTTCGCCGAAACGCGCGCCGCCATCGACGCCAGCGGCGCCGAGATTGTCACGGTGGCGATTCGCCGCTGCAACATCGGCCAAAACCCCAACGAGCCCAATCTGCTCGAAGTGCTGCCGCCAGCGCGCTTTACCATCCTGCCTAATTCTGCCGCCTGCTACACGGCGGACGACGCGCTGCGCACCCTGCGCCTCGGGCGCGAGCTGCTCGATGGCCACAACCTGGTAAAGCTCGAAGTGCTGGGCGATGCTGACTCGCTCTATCCCAACATGCCAGAAACACTGGCCGCAGCAAAAACGTTGGTTGCTGAAGGTTTCCAGGTGATGGTGTATTGCAACGACGATCCCATCGCCGCCAAACAACTCGAAGAACTCGGCTGTGTGGCTATCATGCCGCTGGCTTCGCTTATCGGTTCGGGCATGGGTATTTTGAATCCGTGGAATCTGCAAATCATCCTGGAGCGCGCCAAGGTGCCAGTGCTGGTTGATGCGGGGATCGGCACCGCCTCCGATGCCGCCATCGCCATGGAATTGGGCTGCGACGGCGTGCTCATGAACACCGCCATCGCCAAGGCGCGCGATCCGCTGCTGATGGCAAGCGCCATGAAAAAAGGCGTGGAAGCGGGACGCGAAGCCTTCCTCGCCGGACGCATGGCAAAGAAAATCTATCAGGCGAGTCCCAGCTCGCCGAGCGAAGGCGTGATTGGAAAACTCTCGAATAGCGTAAGTCAGATTACCCATCTGACATAATGGAACGCTGATGACGCAGATGAATATGATGAACGCAGATAATGATAAATACTCAGAAATCAAATATGAAAAATCTTTATTGATCATAATCATCAGCGTTCTATTTTTTTGACTGCTTAGTAGTTACGTAAATGTCACAATGAAAACTGGGAATTCACCGGCGGGCGCCAAATCCATGTTAAGCAAGATGTTCAAGAAAAACGAATCCTCTGCGCCGCTCACAGCCGCGCCGCCAGCGCTTTCCGCTGCTGACGCGCAAGCCGCCGACAAACTCGCCTGGGAAAACCAATTGCAGGCAGCAATGGGCGATGACGCCGCGTTGTTGGCGCTGGCGCAGGCAGCGCCTCTCATCGACATCAAGCACGCCGCTGTGCAAGCCTTGAGCAGTGAAGATGCGCTCAAGCGAGCCGAGCGCGAATTCCGCGAGCGTGACCGGCGTGTGCATCGCGCCGCCAAGCAACGCTATGAGGCGCTGGTGGATCAACGTACCGCGCGCCATAGCGCAAACAAGCTGCTTGAAGCCGCCGCCGTGCTGTTATACGACGCCTCTATCCCTGCCAACCGCCTGGTTGAGCTTGAGCGCGCCTGGCAGGCGCTTGACGGCAAGCTGCTTGAAGACGCACAACATGCGGCTTTTGCGGCGCGTTGGGCTAGTCTGACTGCGCTGGCGCGCGAGCGCGGCGAACAGCAGCAAATGCTCACGCGCTGGCTGGCCGATGCGCAGCAGGCGTTAGCGCAAGTGAACACGTTGTGCGCGCAAGTGATGGAAGGCGTCGAGCAGCGCGCTGAGCTCAGCGTCGCACGCGATGCAGCCGATGCGTTGCTGGCGGCAACCCCGCCCGCGCCGGGCGCCGAGGACAAGCAAAACAAGTTACACCTTTCTCTTTTGCATGATTTGCAGCAAGCCAGTCATGTGGCAAGCGCAATCGAAGCGCGCCTGAAGCTGCTCGATGAACTTGATGCGGGAACTACAGCGCCGCTTGAAACGCCTGCTTCTGATCCCTCGGTCGCAGCACGCTGGCGCGCGCTGCCGCCATGTGCAGACACACGCATTGCAGACTCTTTGAACGCGCGCTTCGCGCAATGGCAGCGCGAGCAGAGCGATGCGCGCCACGGGCATCTGGCGCAGGCCAAGCAGCGCGCCAAAGCGGAAAGCCAGGCGGCTAAACAAGCGCGCGTCGATGCGTTGAGCGGCGTGCTAAACGATTTGCTCAATACGGCCGAAGCGGCGCTAGGCGCCGGACAATTGGGTGAGACCGCCAAACAGTTGGCGGCAATCGATGCCGCCCTGAAGGCAGACAAAGCGCCCGGCGTCGAGCGCAAACTTCATGCGCGCATTGAAGCGCTGCAAGCCGAGGTGGCGCGCCTCAAAGGCTGGCAGCACTGGGGCGGCGGCTTGGCGCGCGATGATCTGGTGCGCGAAGCTGAGGCGCTTGCCGCCGTCATCGCAAACGCCAACCCGGGCGAAAAGGCGGCGGCGAAATTTTCCATCAAGGCACATGCGGATGCAATAGAACATTTGCGCGAACGCTGGAAAGAACTGGATAAATTGGGTGGCGCCACCAGCCGCGCATCGTGGCAGCGTTTTGATGGCGCTCTGAAGACCGCCTACATGCCGGTAGCCGCGCATCTCGACAAGTTGCAGGCCGCACGAAAAGAAAATCTGGCGGCGCGCAATCGCTTGATTGACGAATTGGATGCAGTGAAATTTGCAGACGCCCCCGAAAGTGGCGACGGCGCAAGTGAAACGCCAGATTGGCGCGCATTGGCGCGCGCCCTGGAGCATTTTCACACCGAGTGGCGCAAGCTCGGGCCGTTGGAACACACCGTGCCGCGCAAGGCGCAAAACGCGCTGGTCGAACGCATGAAGGCCAGCCTGGCGCGGCTGGAAGCGCCGTTACAAGAGGCGCGGCGCGTGGAGCAATTACAGCGCGAAAAATTACTTGCGCGCGCCAAAGCTTTAAGCGCCGATGCGCAAAGTCGTGACGTGATCGCCAAGGTGCGCGATTTGCAGGCCGAATGGCAGAAGCACGCCAAGGCGCTGCCACTGGCGCGCAACGTGGAAAATGCCTTATGGGCCGAGTTCAAAGCCGCGACAGATGCGGTGTTCAAGCAACGCGACGCCGCCAACGCCGCGCGCACCGCGGAGTGGCACGCCAACCAGGCCGTGCGTGAAGCGTTGATCGCGCGTCTTGGCGCTTTGTATTCCGGGGTGGACGGAGGCGCAACGTCTGCCGAAATCAAACGCACCGTTGCAGAGGTCGATGCCGAATGGCGCAAAGCGGGTGAAGCGCCAAAAGGCGTAGCGGCAAAACTAGACGCCGAATTTCGCGCTGCGCGCGAAGCGGCGCAACAACATCTGGCCGGCAGCGCCCTGCGCACCTGGCACGCCACCTGTGATGCGCTGAGCGCCAAGTTGGCGCTGTGTGTGGAACTGGAATCTGCCGCGCCCGTTGACGATATTGCCGCACGCTGGGCGGCGCAACCCGCGTTACCGGCGGCATGGGAACAAGCGTTGCAGGCGCGCTTTAATGCGCGCCTAAATATGACGCAAAGCGCAAGCGATATCCCAGACGGCGCGGCGGAAGCGGCATTTGATGCGGCGCTGCTGCAACTCGAAGCTGCGCTCGACATTGCCTCCCCGCCCGCTTTCCAAGCTGCGCGCCGCGAACTCAAACTACGCGCCATGAAAAACGCCGTGGAAGCGCGCCAGGCCACACAAATATCAGATACCGATATTACCCGCTGGATAGCGCAAGCCATCGCGCCTCCCAATACAGAGGAGACCAGTCAACCGGTGAAGTTGCAACGCTTGGCGGCGGCCCTAGCAGCGCTGCGCAACAGGCCGCTGAAGTAAAAAAACACACCCCCTCTCCCCGTTTTTTGGGGAGAGGGTTGGGGTGAGGGGTGGTTGAATAACACGTTAATTTACCGGCTAGCGAAAGTCCCCGCTGTGGTTCTGCGAGCAGCGACGGCGGGTTACGTCACTGCGCTCCTCACCCACCCTACATTTCTAATCAATTGCCGGGTGGTTTTGCCTTGGGCTTGGCGGGAGCTTTTAACTCAGGGGCAACTGGCTTTTCTACTTTCACGCCCAGCACAGCGGCAAAGCGTTCGCGGCCTTGATCGCCGTGGTAACCATCAAGCGTGGCCAAAACCTTCTCGAGTTGCGCCAGTCGATCACCCGGGCTGGGGTGAGTTTTAAGCAAGAAAGACATCTGGTCACTGCCAGGTTTGGTAGCTTGCAGAATCTGCAAAACCGCCACCAATCCGTAGGGATCATAACCGGCCCGCGCAGCGATAACGACTCCCATGCGATCCGATTCATATTCGAGTGAACGGTCCAGCGGTTTGATAAACAGCCCTTGCTTGATCAATTCCGCTCCCATTTCACCCACACCCGTTGACTTTGCCATCTGTCCACCCACTCCTGCCTTGCCCAGCCTATTGTCGAGCAGGGCTTGCACGCCCATTTTTCCAATGTCGCCGAATGCGCCCGCTTTCATTGCATTCAAATGATGTTTTTGCAAGACGTGGGCGATTTCATGCGCAAGAATCCCGGCCATCTCGGCCTCGCTGTGAATGGCGCGTAGCATGCCTTCGGTAACAAAAATTGCTCCGCCGGGAGCGGCAAAGGCATTAATGTTATCGAGTTGAACCACACCGAAAGTCCACGGTAGATCAGGGCGCTCGGTCTGTAGCGCAAGCCAGCGCCCCACCTGATTAACGTAACGCTGTAGACGGTCATTTTTAACCAGGGGCCAGGTGCCTAGCAACTTTTGCGCAACCCCCTGCCCGATTTCGATTTCTTCCGGTTCCTCAATATCGCGCGTGGCGGACTTGAAAGACTTGGCCGCTTGCGCAATCTGGCTAAAATCGGGCATGCCGCCGCCGCCCGGCACGGGCATTCCGGCACAAGCGCCCAGCAGCAACAATGCCGCAAGGACTACAGATAACTTAAGCAGCTTCATTTGCCACCTCCCAAGGGACGGCCGTCTTCAGAAACATATGCAATGCGATTCTGGGCAAGCTTGTTGCGTTTGCCAAAGGCGTCGCCTTCATTTTTACTCAGCGCATAGGATTTCATCTTGGAAAACTCCGCGGGGCTGGGCGTGGATTTACCTAACTCCTCTACTTCGTCAGCGCCGCGCACACCTATGGTCGATGTCGGCCCCGCGGTGCGTTTTTTGTCGGACGAAAACCAACTAAAAAATCCCGAGGAAGTGCTTTCGCCGGTGGTGCTCACTGCGCCTTGAAAGCGCAAGTGAAAGGTGCGCACCCAACCGATGCGTTTATCGGCTTCAATCTGCGCCCAGCCGCTTTGACGCAGGAAAACCTTGATGCTTGCGTCTTTGGCAAGCTGCGCAAGCGTGGGCGAATCGATCTTGGGCTCGGCCTTTAACTCAGTGGCGCGATTGGTAAAACCCACCTCCTGCGCCCAGGCGGAAGCACCCGGAAGGAGAGCGGCGAGAAATGCGAAAAACAATAGGTGGCGATTCATAGACGGTCCAATCCGATATTTTATGACCTGCGTTTGCTTCGGCGGGTGTTTTTATTATGCGCATAGTTTGTCACAAACTGCGCCAATTGGCGAGAACTGTACTGCTGCGTTAGCCCACTGCCTGTGGCCCATCATTTCTAATGAGTGTCCATCAAAAGGTTGATCATTCTTGCTAAAAACACTAAGGCTTACTTAACACCCACGGCACCCCACGTCGAGCTCTTCACCCAGCCGGGAATCTGGTCGGCGGGTATCGGGCGGCTCATGCAGTAACCCTGTGCGGAATCGCAGCCCAACAACTTGAGTTGATCCCAGGTGGCCTGATTCTCTACGCCCTCCGCCACCACATTCAGACCGAGGTTATGCCCAAGGCTGATGATGGAACG
>JAYWAM010000133.1:0-2288 GCA_043782425.1 Betaproteobacteria bacterium | reverse complement strand
CTGACGGCGACCCGGTGCAAGGGTGCGGGCACTTTTTCCGCGCACACCGAACAGCGCCAGCTCGGTGACGTTGCGGAAATAGAAGCCAACGCCGCGTCCGTCTGGGCCGCCGTCTTTGCGGATCTTGTGCCACACTACGTTGCTTTTGTACTTGAAGCCCCATGCCTCCATGACCTTGAGTCCTTCGGGCAACAGCGCATTCGGCACCCACAGATACAGGTGTGCAGTGTCGTCAGCGAGGGCGCGCACCGGCAGGCTCAGAATCTCATCGAGATCCATTGTGCTGTAGCGGTTTAGGCGCTTGTGTTCGGGCGCCATCTTGCCAGTGCGGTTCTGAAACTGCCACGGCGGATCCGCCAAGATCGTGCGAAAGCGTTTATCGCCAAGCCGCTCAAGCAGATCAGCAGATAGGTTAAGCATGCTCTTTTTCATATTCTTTCCAGTCCGTTATGAGTTTGGGTGTTATGCCTAGAGCTAACACTGGGCAGCCACCATGCCGACCCGCATTGAGCCGGTATAGCAGCTTGCCCATCCAGGTCGAACGCAACTCGATTTTTTACGTAATCGACCTTGTGCCCATCGAGGAAATTTTCGCGGGTAATGTGCTCGATGCTATAGCCCTTCTTTTTCAATTCTTCGATATTGCCGAGGGTATCAGACTCGTCTTCGTTTTCTTCCGCATCGCCTCTGGGTTCGCTCTTCTTCCCATTTGATTTAGCGATTTTTGTAATCAGTAAGTCGCCCTTGATCTGTGTTTCCATCCAGCCTTTCGCGCGCAGCAGTCCGGAGATCCGTTTCGGGATGTCGGACTCGTTACCGCCTAGTTTGCGAATGTCGGCCAGCATCAGCCGAAACCCGCGCAGTCGAAAGCTTTATTCAGTAGCTTTTATCGTTGTAGTTCACCACTACGCCAACCCGCCCGCCTGCTGATCCGCATGATACGACGAGCGCACCATGGGTCCGCTCGCGACATTTTTGAATCCCAGTGCGTAACCGACTTCCGCCAGCCGATCAAATTCGGCAGGTTCGACGTAGCGTGCAACTGCGAGATGGTGTTTGCTGGGTTGCAGGTATTGACCCAAGGTCAGCATGTCGCAGTCGTGGGCGCGCAGGTCGGCCATCACGGCTTCGATTTCCTCCGAGGTTTCGCCCAGGCCCAGCATCAGGCCGGATTTGGTCGGCACGTTCGGGTAGAGCGCTTTGAAACGTTGGATCAAAGTCAGCGACCAGTGGTAGTCCGCGCCGGGGCGCGCCTGCTTGTAAAGTCGTGGCACGGTTTCGAGATTGTGGTTGAACACGTCGGGCGGGGCCTTGTTCAAAATATCCAGCGCCACGTCCATGCGGCCGCGAAAATCCGGCACCAGCACTTCGATGCGTGTTTGCGGCGCCAACGTTCGGATACTGGTGATGCAATCGACGAAATGTTGCGCGCCGCCGTCGCGCAAGTCGTCGCGGTCGACCGAGGTGACGACGACATATTTCAAACCCATCGCTTGGATGGTCTTGCCCAGATTCACAGGTTCGTTGACATCGAGCGGATTAGGGCGGCCGTGGGCCACGTCGCAAAACGGGCAGCGGCGCGTGCAGATGTCGCCCATGATCATGAAGGTGGCGGTGCCGTGACTAAAACATTCACCGAGGTTCGGGCATGAGGCTTCTTCGCACACCGTATGCAAATTGTTTTCGCGCAGCACTTGTTTCAGGCGCGTGACTTCCGGGCCGCTCGGTGATTTGGCACGTATCCACGCCGGTTTGCGCTGCGGCGTTATCGTCGGCACCACCTTGATGGGGATGCGCGCCATCTTGAGTGCGCCGCGTTCGTGAGTAGGTTTGTTTTGCTCGGACATTTTGGTGCCTTGGTAAATGGGAGCGCTGCAACTGTAGTGCATCGCGACCAGTAGAATTTAAAAAATGTAAAGAACCTTGCTCTGCGATATGAAGTGCTCCTTCCCCTGGGAAGACTGGGATGGGGGTGTGCAAGCACACCGCCTTTCATCACCCCCATCCTGCACCTTCCCCCTTGCAGGGGGAAGGAACACTTGATTCTAGCCGACTCTCTCTGCGCGCTTTGGTTTGAAATCAGAGGAGCTGCATTACAAAACCGGTTCAGTCATAATTTGCGCACTATTGTACCCGAGCCTTGTGCACAGATGCTTGAGCAAAACCTCTGCAACTTCTGTGAGCCCGGTGGGCCCGCCTAGCGCGCTCAGTTGAGTGACGGGCAATCCGGCATAACCGCATGGATTAATGCGGCTAAACGGTTCTAAATCCATAGCGACGTTGAAGCT
>JAYWAM010000132.1:0-2291 GCA_043782425.1 Betaproteobacteria bacterium | reverse complement strand
GTTGCGGAAAAAATTTCTTGCTTACATATCATGTATATGCGGCGCGGCGAAATTTTTTCCGCGCCTTGCATTTGGGCGAACTCTGAATTTTTAGAGGCGCCCTTATGCGCCGGGAATTCCTGGAATCGATAAGAGGTTAACGTATCAGGCAGACGTTTTATTCCATTTCAGACTGAACGTACTGCAAGTGAGGGGGTGATGGAGTCAAGAAACTGTTTTGAATTAGGAAACGCTCAAAGGGTTGACGTATCAGACAGACGTTTTATTCCATTTCAGACTGGGGCTCGCTGCGAAGGTGGATTCTTGTGGCCTTTAATCTGTGTACCGCATCTAAGCAGTTTTGATGCGACGTGTGAAATCGAAGTATTTCCACAACACGGTCTTGTGGGATGTTCACTCAGAAAGTGGGCGACTTTCTTGGTTTTATGCGCTGGGAGGTTCCGTCATTTTGCGCGCCGCCCTACTAAATCCCCAGCCTTTGCCAAATGGTGGAAGACAGCCCCGCCTGGTTGAGGGTATAGAAATGCAAGCCCGGCGCGCCTTGCGACAATAGCTTATCGCAAATGTCGGTTACGACATCCAGACCGAAGGCGCGGATCGACGCGCTATCGTCGCCGAAGCCTTCCATTTTGCGGCGGATCCAGCGCGGGATTTCTGCGCCACAGGCATCGGAGAAACGCGCCAGTTGCGCAAAACCACCGATGGGCATGATGCCCGGTACGATGGGTATCTTGATGCCCAGCGCTTCGACCTGCTCGACAAAGTGGAAATAAGCATCGGGGTTGTAAAAGTATTGGGTGATGGCGGCGTTGGCGCCAGCATCGACTTTCAACTTGAAGTGTTTCAGGTTTTCCTGCGCGCTGCGCGCTTGCGGGTGGTATTCGGGATAGGCCGCCACTTCGACCGTGAAATGATCGCCCGTGTGTTCGCGGATAAACGCCACCAGTTCACTGGCGAAGCGGAATTCTCCCGCCACCGCCATGCCCGAAGGCAAGTCGCCACGCAGCGCCACGATGTGCCGAATGCCATTGGCGCGATATTGATTTAATACCTCGGCGATACTGGCGCGCGTTGAACCGATGCAGGAAACGTGCGGCGCGGCGGCGTAACCTTCCGACTGGATTTCGATAACCGTGTCGAGCGTGCCTTGTTGCGTCGATCCACCCGCACCGAAAGTGACCGAGAAAAAATCCGGCTTGAGCTGCGCTAATTGCTTGCGCGTGGCGCGCAGCTTCTCTCTGCCCTCCGGTGTTTTGGGAGGGAAGAACTCGAAGCTGAAAGTGCGCGGGTGGGGTTTTGGGGTTGGCATTAAAAATCCTAGGCGGGGAGCAGGTGTCAATTTAAAGTCAAGCACAATTGTCACCACCCCTCACCCTAACCCTCTCCCCAAAAAACGGGGAGAGGGGATTCATGTTTTCACTGTGTCCTTTGCGTCAAAAATCCTAATAGCGATACTGGTCCGCTTTGTAAGGTCCGTCTTGCGACACGCCGATGTAGGCCGCTTGCTCGGGCGTGAGTTGCGTGAGTGTGGCGTTGAGTTTTTTGAGTTGCAGACGCGCGACTTTTTCGTCGAGGTGCTTGGGCAACACATAAACGCCGGTCGGATATTTGCCGCTGCCTTTTTGCGCTTCGCCCCACAACTCGATTTGCGCGAGAGTCTGGTTGGCAAACGAGGACGACATCACATACGAAGGATGGCCGGTGCCGCAGCCGAGATTCACCAGGCGGCCTTCGGCCAGCAATATGATACGTTTGCCGTCGGGGAAAATAATGTGATCGACCTGCGGTTTGATGTTCTCCCACTGATACTGCCTGAGCGCAGCGACTTCGATTTCGTTGTCGAAATGACCGATATTGCAAACGATGGCCTGATCCTTCATGCGCTTCATGTGCGCATGAGTGATGACCTGGTAGTTGCCGGTGGCGGAAACAAAAATGTCGGCCTTGTCGGCGGCGTAATCCATGGTCACGACGCGGTAGCCTTCCATGGCGGCCTGTAGCGCACAGATCGGATCGATCTCGGTAATCCATACCTGCGCAGACAAGGCGCGCAATGCTTGCGCCGAGCCTTTGCCGACGTCGCCGTAACCGGCCACCAGCGCAACCTTGCCTGCGACCATCACGTCGGTGGCGCGCTTGATGCCATCCACCAGCGATTCGCGGCAGCCATAAAGGTTGTCGAACTTACTCTTGGTGACCGAGTCGTTGACGTTGATGGCGGGGAAGGCGAGCTTGCCTTCCTTGTGCATCTGGTACAGGCGCTTGACGCCGGTGGTGGTTTCTTCGGTGAC
>JAYWAM010000131.1:0-2294 GCA_043782425.1 Betaproteobacteria bacterium | reverse complement strand
CAGGAGGGAAAAACCTTTCGCCCCAGCGACTGGGCGGAACGCCTGTGTGATTTGCTCGCGACCTTCGGACGCGATCAGCGCATTCATTATTCGCCGCTGCTGCAACCCTTGATTCGCGACGGCGTGCGCTGCGTGGTGGTGGACGACAACCTGCGCTGCGTGCATCCAGCCATTTTTCAACAGATCATGGATTTTGCGCAGTCCAATCGTTTAGTCATCATTTTCGATGGCAAAGGCCCGGCCGTCCAGGCCAATGCGGCATAATTCCGGTTCAATCAAATAATCAAAAGAAGTGGGAGGAACCTATGCGATCTTTATTTTTCAAGATGGGCTTCTTATTGGCCGCACTGATCGGTTGGGTCGTCTATGATCACTGGGATAATTTAAGTGCGAATACCACTGCGGGTGTCTCCTCGGTTTCCAGCAAAATGAAATCATCACTGCCCACCGAACCTCCCGCAAACGTCAAAACCAAAGTCTATAAATGGCAAGATGCGCAAGGACACTGGCAATTCAGCAACGAGCCACCTAAAACCCAAGCAAAAGTTGCAACCCAGACCTACAACTCCAATGAAAACGTAATTCCGCGCCTCACCCCCGAAGACATCGCCTTGGTCACGCGCAAAAACAAAAAAGAAGAGGCCCCTTCCGGGGCCGTATTCAGTCAGCTTCCCTCAGCAGTGAATGCCGCACGCGATGCGCAAAATAGCGCGGCACAACATAACGAGCAAACCCAGCGCGCGTTGCAGCAAAATTAACCTTGTGTGAGCCGTCGTCGCCGATGACGCGCGCCAATTCGCGCGGTATATTGCGTTGCACACTTTGTCTCACGAGCGACACGCGATATGCACCCCGGCTTTTGGCTAGAACGTTGGCAGAAAAATGAGATCGGTTTTCATCAAGCCGAAATCAATTTTCACTTGCAGAAATTCTGGGCGCAGCTGGGCGTGTCAGGGCAAGTGCTGGTGCCACTGTGCGGCAAAAGCCGCGACATGTTGTGGCTGCGCGCGCAGGGTCATCAAGTCCTCGGCGTCGAAATCAGCGCATTGGCCGTGCAAAGCTTTTTCACAGAGAACGAGTTACAACCCACGCTCACGCGAGACGGCGCATTTGAACGTTGGGACAGCGATGGCTTAACACTGTTGTGCGGCGATTTTTTCGACCTCAACGCCGCGCAGCTCGGCGCTGTGGCGGGAGTTTATGATCGCGCCGCGCTGATTGCGCTGCCAGCCGAGCTGCGTCAACGTTACGCGCGGCATCTGTGCCAGCTCCTGCCGCCCAGCGCCCCGCTATTGCTGGTGACCATGGAGTACGAACAAGCCCAGATGCCGGGTCCGCCCTTCGCAGTGAGCGAGGCGGAAGTACACGATCTTTACAGCGCGAATTATCAAGTGAATCTGCTTTATAGCAAAGATATCCTCGCCGAACAGCCGCGCTTCCGCGAACGCGGCCTCACGCGCCTGGAAGAGCGCGTCTACCATTTGCTCCGGTTCGCTAAATACGTCTAGCTTTCGGTCCCGCGCAAGGTTTGCAGCGGCGGCTGATTCAACAACGTGCGCGTTCCCAAATAGCCGGCCAGTCCCACACCCAACGCACCGCCGCCGATTCCTATCAACCACAGCCAGGGATTAAACGTGTACGGCACGTCCAACACCTGCTGCGCGAGCACATAGCCAAGCAGCGTGGCCGCCGTACCTGCCACCAGACCCGCCAATGCGCCCAGCGCGGCAAACTCGCTCAACACCCCAGCGGTTAATTGCCAACGACTGGCGCCTAAGGTGCGCAGTACCGCGCTTTCGCGCTGGCGTTCGTCCTGGGTAGATTGAATCGCCGCGTACAGCACCATCAGGCCTGCCAGCAAAGTGAAACCGAACACGTATTCCACCGCCTGGGTGACGCGCGCGATGATGTCGCGCACTTTGGCCATGATCGCCGACACATCGACCAGTGTGAAATTGGGAAATTGACGCAGGATTTCATTTACAGCGGCTTGCTGTGAGTCGGGAATGTAGAAGGCTGTGATATACGACGCCGGATAGCGTTCCAGCAATCCCGGTGGCGCGACCACGAAAAAATTCACGCGAAACGAATCCCACCTCACCTTGCGCAAATTGACGACCTTCGCCGTGAAGCGTTCGCCTGCCACGTCGTAGGTCAGCGCGTCGCCGATGCTCACGCCCAGGGTTTTGGCGATGCCTTCCTCCACCGACAACACGGCTTGTCCGTGAGCATCGGCTGTCCACCATTCCCCCGCGGCCAGCGTGTTGTCCTGATTCTGCAGGTTTTGCGCCCAG
>JAYWAM010000130.1:0-2298 GCA_043782425.1 Betaproteobacteria bacterium | reverse complement strand
ATTGGTTCGATATTCAGTCGCGCGCGCTCAGGCCCACGCCTGGGAATTCGGCCAGTGCCGTGTCACCCGGCGAAACCGATGAGCATGACGATGCGCTTCTGGGGGTTACCGAGCCGGAACCGAAAGAGGAAAAACAACGTCAGTTTTTCGAGTTCGCGGGACCGTTATTCAGCGTGGCGGTATCGCCCGCGTCGAGCGTAATCCGCGTTGGAGAAAGCCGAAAATTTCAAGCCCTGCCGCGCGACCGTTCGCGGCGGCGCGTCGAACACGATCTCGAATTTCACTGGCAGATCATGGAAGGCGGGGGCATATTGGAAGGCGCTCACAACCAGGTGGCCAGCTACGCCGCACCCGAGGAGCCGGGACTCACTCGCCTTAATGTAACGGTGCGCCAGCGCGACATAGAATGTCAAGCCGAGGCGCTCATTACCGTGACCCAAGAACTGTTGGCGCAGATCGGCGCAGCGAATGTTCCTTCCCAAGGGTTGCCGGGCTACACCTTGGAACGCGCGGCAGGCGAATCGTGGCGTTCGCGCTTCGACATCGCGCGCAACGTCATCGTGATCAACAACGGCCATCGCGATTTCGTTTACGCCTCGCGCAACAAGTCGCTCAAACTGCGTTATCTCGTGCGCCTGTATGCGAAGGAATTGGTGTTACGCAATTTCGTCGGCCTGCCCGCCGATCAGTTGTTGGATCGCATGGTCGAACTATCGCTAAGAACGGAGGAACATTTGTAGGCATTGGCCTGAATAGCTTGTGGATGTTGGCTCTGGCCCTAGGCCACCCCGTCAAGGTATGCCACGCCACGAGGCACGCTGGGTGCGGCTCGTGGCAAATGCAAGCAAAACGTAGGTTGGGTTGAGGAACGAAACCCGACTCCGCTAAAAGAGTCCGTGGTGACCATAGCATTCCTGCATCTCTCGGGCACCATACCTCGTCGTTCATTATTTTTAATTGTTCACGAAACGTGAACATAGCGAATTTATGAACAGCGCTGTTGACACTGCTGTTCACTCTGCACTAATGTTCACGTAACGTGCACATATTTAAATATTGAACAATGAACCCCTTTAACACGAAAGAACAAACCATCTTGCTGCGTGCCTTGGAAGCGCTGCCGAGAACAACAGGCATTACCGGCCACGTGATTGAAAGAGAGTTGGTAATTGCCGAAGATGCCTATCTGCGCGGCCGCGGCTTGTTTGCTCTGGTGAAAGGTCAGCGAGCTAATGAAGGAGAAGGTCTTCAGCCGGCGCCGCAAGAGCGAACACGTGCAGGCACAGCCACCAACTTACGTGTCTTTTTCGCCCTGCTATGCAAACCAGAGCTGCTCAATGCACCCTACCCAATACTGTTCGGTTAGCCGTTCGGGCTGTCGAAGCCCATTCACCCTTCGACCGTTCGACAAGCTCACGACTCGGGGCGAACGCGCTTAACCGAACAGCATTGTGCACCACCCTACCGCGATATCAATCAGGCCGCCGGTGTCGCGCTTGGCACGTTGGGATGGGTATTCTTTGACCCGAATGCCAGAGGCTACGTTACCGGCGGCAAAGGCAAGGGCGACAGAGTGCTGCTGGAGCGCCAGAGGCTCGTGCAAGAGTGGGTAACAAACTACCCGATAAAGCTGCGTCCAAAACTCAATCCCAGACGGTTCCGCGCCCCGACGACCGACTGGTGGAAAGAGGCGGATATCACTAAATATGTTGCTCAGTGGGGAGCAGAGGTCGCAGCGGAGAAATTGACAGGCTACTTGCGACCGCACGCACTTACTATCTATCTCCACAAGGATCAAGGGCAGAGAAATCTGACCAGAATGGTCGCGGAGCGCAAGCTGCGGGCGGACTTGCAAGGTGACATAGAAATTCTCGACGCATTCTGGGATTTTAAAGATGAAAAGCCAATGCCTGAAACAGTGCAGCCATTGCTGGCTTACGCTGATTTAATCGCTACGCTGGACCCGCGCAACCTGGAAGCGGCAAAGCTGATTCATGAACGATACATCGCGACCAAAGGCGCCGATTGATAGAGGATATGGCAAGAGCGATGCTCGGGACGGATGACGCACTAGAATATTCGCATCGCTTAATTGGAACAATTCAACAACGGTTAAATCGCCTGAACCGCACAAATAAAACAAACGCAATTTATGAACAAAGACCAACTCAAAAAACTCGAAACTGACCTATGGAGCGCCGCCGACAAGCTGCGCGCCAACTCTGATTTGAAGTCCAGCGAATACGCTACGCCGGTGCTGGGGCTGATCTTCCTCAAGTTTGCCGACAACAACTATCG
>JAYWAM010000129.1:0-6094 GCA_043782425.1 Betaproteobacteria bacterium | reverse complement strand
TCCTGGAGCTCAAGACCGATACGCCGGAAGGCCTGGAAATCTTGCAAGGGCTCGATAAGGGCTACGACGGTTTTGTCGTTGCGCATGACCAGGACTACGACGTGGTGCGCAAACTCATCGTACCGTTCCAGAAACCTGCGGGCCAATAACGCCTAGCAACTCGAAGCTGCTGCAAACCACGGGCATGGTGTCATGCGCTTGCCTGTTGAGGCGCGCGCATTCTCTGGAAAAAAATGCCCAATGCGCCGCGCGCCAAAACGCCAATGAACCGTCGCCCTCGCCTTCGCGCGCGGCAAACGCCGCGCTGACTGCATGAAAAGGCACGACTTCGACTGCGCTGATACGTGTAATCAGCATCGGTTCATTGCGATGATCGAGCACGATCTCTACCTCTCCAGCCGCAGGAACGGATTCATTGTCAGCTTCATAAGACCACAGCAAGGCAGCGCCGCCGCGCTTGCGGCCTGCGATAATCAATTGCAGCAATTCGCTCGACAGCGCCGCAGAGTCGCCAAACCCGCTAACGCGCAGCGCGCCATGCGGGAGCGCAACGCCGAGCGCGTGGAGTTTTGGCAGGATAGTCTCAAGCGGCGCTAAGGGTTCCATTTGCTGATTCTATTTCTACCTAGCGAATAAAAGGGGCGCTGCGCCTCACTGTTCTCTTGAACGGTAAGGTTGGCGCGCCATAGTCGCCTCTAACCGCCCTTGCCAATAACCGCCACCGTCAGCCGCGATACGCACACCAGTTTGCCCTGTTCATTCTCGATACGAATATCCCATACGTGCGTAGTACGCCCGATATGCAGCGCGCGAACTGTGCCGATCACCCAACCGCTTCTCGCGCCGCGCACATGGTTGGCGTTGATTTCCACACCGACCACCGCCTTGTCGCTGGCGACGCACAGCGCGCTTGCCGTGCTGCCGAGGGTTTCCGCCAGGGTGACGGATGCGCCGCCGTGCAGCAATCCGTAAGGCTGTAGCGTGCGCTGGTCTACCGGCATGCGCGCGCGCAGAAAATCCGGACCGGCTTCGGTGAACTCGATGCCGAGGTGCGCGATCATGTTGTTGTTGTTTAGCGCGTTCAGGGCGGCGATGTCGGGCGGGCTGAGCCACAGGGTCATGATGCAATCCTTTCTGGGGGTTGAGGAAGGGAAGGGCGCGCCATCGCCCAGGTGATGTGCTCGCGCAGCAGGGTGTTGGGTTCTGTCTGGCGTGTTTGTAATGCGGCATAAATTGTAGCGCGTCTCGGATCGTTTTCGGCCAATGCAGCGCGGGCATTGCCCAGGCCCACTGCAATGTTGCGCAACCACTGCACATAACCGATGCGGCGTATTGCGCTGCCGGCCAGGCGCTCGTTGAATTGCTGCTCGCTCCAGCTAAACAACTCCAGCAGCGTGACATCATCCAGGCCATTGCGCACCTTAAAATCCTGCTCGCCTGCGTCCTGTGCATATTTATTCCACGGGCACACGAGCTGGCAATCGTCGCAACCGTAAACGCGGTTGCCAATGGGGGGTCGAAGCGCCTCGGGTATCGGCCCCTTGTGCTCGATAGTGAGATAGGAAATGCAGCGCCGCGCATCGAGTTGATAAGGCGCGACGATGGCCTGCGTGGGGCAGATATCCATGCATTGTCTGCACGAGCCGCAATGTTCGGAGACAGGCGCATCGATGGGCAGCGGCAGATCGGTATAGATCTCGCCAAGAAAGAACAGCGAGCCTGCCTCGCGCGTCAGCAGCAGCGTGTGCTTGCCGCGCCAGCCCAGCCCGGCGTTGCGCGCCAGAGCCACTTCCATCACCGGCGCGCTGTCGGTGAATACGCGATAGTGAAATGCGCCCACGGCGGCCTCGATTTTTTCGACCAGCGCTTGTAACTTGTTGCGCAGCACCTTGTGATAGTCGCGGCCCAAGGCGTAGCGCGATACGAAAGCGCGTTGTGGATCATGTATCACGCTCCAGCTTTCACGCGCTTGCGCAGGTCGATAGTTAAGGCGCGCGCTGATAATGCGTAGCGTGCCAGGAATGAGGGCGGCGGGGCGTGCGCGTTTCACGCCGTGGCGTGCCATATAATCCATCTCGCCGTGGTAGCCTTTATCCAGCCATTCGAGCAGCAGGCTTTCCTCGTTCGCAAGATTGGTGTCGGTGATGCCGGTTTCCTGAAAACCGAGATCGCGCCCCCATTGCTTGATGTCGTGGGCGAGTTGCTTGAGGTCGATGGGGCTCATGGTTCACATAGTGTAGCGCTGTGCAAGGCCATAAGGGTGCCTCTAAAAATTCAGAGTTCGCCCAAATGCAAGGCGCGGAAAAAATTTCGCCGCGCCGCATATACATGATATGTAAGCAAGAAATTTTTCCGCAACGCCGCAGTTGGGATGAAATCTGGATTTTTAGAGGTGCCCATAAATGGAATCGTTAAAACTCTTGCTGGAAGATGAGGCAGCCACAGATGCCTTGGGCGCGTGCATCGCGCCTCTGCTCGTCCCGGGCATGGTGATTTTCCTGCGCGGCGACTTGGGTGCCGGAAAAACTTCGCTGGCGCGCGCCATGCTGCGCGCCCTGGGCTTCGAGGGCAAGGTAAAAAGCCCCACTTATACACTACTTGAACTTTACACCGTTTCTAGCTTACACTTGTATCACTTTGATTTTTATCGGTTCCATGATCCCCGTGAATGGGCCGAAGCGGGCTTTCGCGATCACTTCAACGCGGACAATATTTGTCTCGTCGAATGGCCGGAAAAAGCCGAAGGTTTCTTGCCCGTTGCCGATTTGACGTTGCATTTGCAAATACATGGGGCAGGGCGCAAAGCAGAAATTACGGCGGGAAGCGAGCAGGGGCACCAGTGTTTACTACAGTTGGCGAAACACTACGATGGCAGCTTGCCACACCTGGAATCTTAGGATTCACGCGCACGGCTTTTCTCTCGATTTCGTTCTCGGTTTCGTTCTCGGTTTCGTTACTCCTCGCCGCGCCCGCAGCATTTGCCGCGCCTACATTGATCGCCACGCGCGTTTGGCCCGCCGAGGAATACACGCGCGTGACCTTCGAGTCTGCGCAACCCATCAAGCCACAGTTCATGACGCTCAAAAATCCCGAGCGCCTGGTGCTCGATCTGGAGAATATCGAGCTCAACGCCGAACTCAACGATCTCGCCGCGCGGGTGCGCGCCGACGATCCTTACGTCAAGCTGGTGCGCGTGGCGCGTTTCAAACCCAACGTGGTGCGTGTGGTGCTCGATCTGAAATGCGAAGTGAAGGCGTCGGTATTCGCGCTTGCACCGGTTGGTGAGTACAAACATCGTCTGGTGCTCGATATTTATCCCCTCAAACCCGCCGACCCGCTGCTCACTTTGCTCGGCTCGGCAGAGCCAGACAAGGCGCCTGCCGCAGCATTCATAGCAGCGCCAAACATCGCAAGCCCGGCGGCGAGTGCAGTAGCAGGTTTGGCGCCCGGCTTGCCTGCCAAACCCGGCACAGATTTACTACCCGACGCTCTGGCTGAACTCAAGCTCGATAACGGGGCCGGTGTGTTGAAGAACGACGCCAAAACCGATAAGTTGGCGGCTAAGCCCGCGGATAAACCAAAGAAGCCCGCCGACAACACCGTGCGCCTGATTACCGTGGTGATCGATGCCGGCCACGGCGGCGAGGATCCCGGCGCGCGCGGGCGGCGTGGCACGCACGAAAAAACCGTCACGCTTTCCATCGCACGCAAGCTCAAGGCATTGATCGACGCCGAGCCCAACATGCGCGCCGTGTTGACGCGCGATGGTGACTATTTCATTGCATTGGAAAATCGCGTCAGCAAGGCGCGCAAGGTCAATGCCGATCTGTTCGTCTCTATCCATGCCGACGCGTTCATGCAATCAAAAGCCAACGGCTCCTCGGTATTCGCGCTGTCGGAGCGCGGCGCAACTTCTGCCGCCGCACGCTGGCTCGCTAAGCAGGAAAATGAAGCCGACTTCATCGGCGGCGTTAATCTTGGCATCAAAGACCCTTATCTCGCCAAGACGCTGCTCGACCTGTCGCAGACCGCCACCATCAACGATAGTTTGAAGCTCGGCAAAGCGGTATTGGGCGAGTTGGGCGAAATCAACCGCCTGCACAAAGCGCGCGTCGAGCAAGCGGGCTTCGCGGTGTTGAAGGCGCCGGACATCCCCTCCATTCTGGTCGAGACCGCCTTCATCTCCAATCCTGATGAAGAGAGTCGACTTAACGACTCCGGCTATCAAGACAAAATGGCAGCGGCCATGGTCGCAGGTATCAGGCAATATTTCGCCAAGAATCCACCGCTGGCGCGCACGCGCATGGCGGCGATTTCCGCCCCGTAAACTCATTTCTTCAACGCCTGCTCACGCAAGCCATCGAGCGTCGCGGTCGGGGTGATGGCTTGGGGATCGATACGCAGTTCCAGTAGGGCGGGCTTGCCCGCCGTCAGCGCGCGCTCGAATGCGCCAGCAAACTGCGCGGTCTCTTCCACCACTTCACCGTGCGCGCCATAGGCCCGCGCCAGTGCGGCAAAATCCGGGTTTTGCAAAGTGGTGCCGTACACATGGCCCGGATAGTTTTTTTCCTGATGCATGCGTATGGTGCCGTACATGCCGTTGTTGACCACAATGAAAATCACATTGAGGCGATATTGCACGGCGGTTGCGAGCTCCTGCCCATTCATGAGGAAGCAGCCGTCGCCGGAAAACGCAACCACGATGCGCTGCGGATGCACCAGCTTCGCGGCCACGCCTGCGGGAACGCCGTAACCCATCGCGCCGCTGGTGGGCGCAAGCTGGGTGCGCAAGCCGCGATAACGGAAATAACGATGCAGCCAAACGGTGTAATTGCCTGCGCCGTTGCTGACGATGGCGTCGGCGGGCAGGTGCGCATTGAGATAGCGCATGACTTCACCCATTTGCAACTTGCCGGGCATGGCCTGCGGCGTGCTCCATGTTTCAAACTCGTTGCGCGCGGCGCTAGTCTGTGCGCGCCAGCGCGCTTGTGCGCCCGGCTCGGGGTCGGCCAACTGCGCCAGCATAGAAACAAACTCCGGCATGCCGGAATTAATCAACAGCGTACCCTGGTAGACGCGCCCCAGCTCATCGGCGCCGGCATGTACGTGAATCAGCTTTTGCTGCGGCGCGGGCGCCTCCAGCAGAGTATAGCCGCTGGTGGTCATCTCGCCTAAACGCGCGCCGATTACCAGCAGCACATCGGCGCTGCGTACACGCTGCGCGAGTTGCGGGTTGATGCCGATGCCGACATCGCCGACGTAGTTAGGGTGAGTGTTGTCAAACAAATCCTGAAAGCGGAAGGCGCAGGCGACCGGTAACCCGGTCTGCGCAGCAAAGTCCTGCAACTGAGTACACGCTTCGCTTGTCCAGCCGCTACCGCCCACAATGACAAGCGGGCGTTGGGCCGACTGTAACAGCGCGCCCAGCTTACGCATCGATTCTGGCGAGGGGCTGGCTTGCACGCTTTGGTAACGCGACGTGACGGCGACCTCGGCGGTCGCGCTGAGCATGTCCTCGGGCAAAGCCAGCACCACCGGCCCTTTGCGGCCAGACATGGCAAGGTGGAAAGCGTGGCTTAAATATTCGGGAATGCGCTCAGTGCGGTCAATCTGCGCCACCCACTTGGCGAGCGGGCCGAACATGCGGCGGTAATCAACTTCCTGGAATGCCTCGCGCTCAACGCAATCGCCGCCGACCTGGCCGATGAACAAAATCATCGGCGTCGAATCCTGCATGGCGGTGTGCACGCCGATGCTGGCGTTGCACGCCCCCGGCCCGCGCGTCACAAAACAAATGCCTGGCTTGCCGGTGAGTTTGCCATAGGCTTCGGCCATATTGGCCGCGCCGCCTTCCTGGCGGCAGACGATGAGCTTGATGTCATCGCGCGCCGCGTAAAGCCCGTCGAGCACGGCGAGAAAGCTTTCACCGGGAACGCAGAAGGCGTGATCGACGCCGTGAATCTTGAGCGCGTCCACGAGAATGTGACCGCCGATTTTGGGGGGCGAGCGCGCAAAGATCATTTTTATTGAATGTTGAACGCCAAGGGGAGTAACCTAAGCCGGACGAGCCGGAACCAAAAACGATTCTCGCGCC
>JAYWAM010000128.1:0-16305 GCA_043782425.1 Betaproteobacteria bacterium | reverse complement strand
TTAACTCCACCACCCCCTCACCCCGACCCTCACCCCCGTTCCGGTGGCGAGGGAGAAAACCCCCTCTCCCGCTGGGCGGGAGAGGGCTGGGGTGAGGGTGGGGCTGTCACAAATTTGGGAATTCTCAATAATGCGAGATGACGTGGGCAAGGTAGCATTGAAGGTATGGTGCGTCAATACTCCTTCGTGCATCGGGTGCGATTCAAGCTGATGTGGCAGCGTGCATAAGCCACTTGTATGAAGCCATGAGCCCGGGCGTAGGGCGGACTTGTCCGCCGTATCGTGCCATAGAGACGCTGATGGTTTTGCGGACAAGTCCGCCCTACGCGCTAAGCACACAAAGCGCACCAAGAAAAATATTCTTTGTGATCTTAGTGCGCTTAGTGGTTAAGCAAAGATTAAACCGTCCAAGGTGCAGGTTTGTCCACATCGATGCCGTATTTTTTTATCGCATCGGACACCAGTTTGGTCTGAACCTGGCCCTCGTCGGCCAGCGCTTTGAGGGCGGCGACCACAACATAGTAGCGATTGACCTCGAAGAATTTGCGCAGTTGTTTGCGTGTATCTGAGCGCCCGAAACCATCGGTGCCTAGCACCACAAATTTGCGCTCGGTAATGTAAGGCCGGATTTGATCGGCAAAGGTGCGCATGTAATCGGTTGCGGCCACCGCCGGACCTTTGCGTCCCTTGAGGCATTGCGCTACGTGGCTCATCTGCGCGGGCTCGCTCGGGTGCAGCATATTCCTGCGCTCCACCGCCATGCCTTCGCGGCGCAATTCGTTGAAAGATGTGGCGGACCAGATGTCGGACGCCACTCCCCAATCGAGTTCCAGCAGCTCGCTGGCGGCGATCACTTCGCGCAAAATCGTACCCGAGCCGAGCAATTGCACGCGCGGTTTTTTCGCTTCCGGCGCTTCACGGAACAGATACATGCCCTTGAGTATCCCCGCCTCGGCGTCTTTGGGCATGGCGGGGTGGGTGTAGTTTTCGTTCATCACGGTGATGTAGTAGAAAACATTTTCCATTTTCTCGTACATGCGCTTCAGGCCGTCGTGCAGGATGACGGCAAGCTCGTAGCTGAAGGTCGGATCGTAGGAAATGCAGTTGGGAATGGTCGAGGATAAAAGATGACTGTGACCATCCTCGTGTTGCAGGCCCTCGCCGTTCAAGGTGGTGCGCCCGGCGGTGCCGCCGAGCAGGAAACCGCGCGCCTGCATGTCGCCGGCGGCCCAGGCGAAATCGCCGATGCGCTGGAAGCCGAACATCGAATAGAAAATGAAGAATGGAATCATGTGCTGGCCGTGATTGGCGTAGCTGGTTCCAGCCGCCATCCAGGAGCAAAACGCACCGGCTTCATTGATGCCCTCCTGCAAAATCTGCCCCGCCTTGTCTTCTTTGTAGAACATCAACTCCCCAGCATCGACCGGCTCGTAAAGCTGGCCGACGGAAGAATAAATGCCCAGTTGGCGGAACATGCCTTCCATGCCAAAGGTGCGCGATTCATCGGCGACGATGGGCACCAGGCGCGGGCCGAGTTCCTTGTCGCGGATCAGCGCGGTGAAGGCGCGCACAAAGGCCATGGTGGTGGAGATTTCGCGCTCTTCGGTGCTTTTCAGCAAGGCGTCGAAAATACTCAGGCCGGGTATTTTGAGCGGCGGAATATTGGCGTGGCGAATCGGCAGTGAGCCGCCGAGTTTGGCGCGCGCCGCCTTGAGATATTTGATTTCGACGCTGTCCTCGGGAGGGCGGTAAAACGGGATGTCGGAAATGACATCGTCGGCGATGGGGACCTTGAAGCGGTCGCGGAACTGCTTGAGCGCCGACACATCCATTTTCTTTTGCTGATGGGTGATGTTCTGGCCCTCTCCGGCGTGGCCCATGCCGTAGCCTTTCACCGTCTTGGCGAGAATCACCGTGGGCTGGCCTTTGTGATTGACGGCAGAAGCATAGGCCGCATAGATTTTGTAGGGATCGTGGCCGCCGCGATTGAGACGCCAGATGTCTTCGTCTGACATGCTCGACACCATTTGCTTGAGCTCGGGATACTTGCCGAAAAAATGCTCGCGCACATAAGCGCCGTCGCGCGCTTTGAAGTTCTGGTATTCGCCGTCAACCGCTTCCATCATGCGCTTTTGCAACAAGCCGTCGCGATCTTTGGCGATGAGTGGATCCCAGTAGCGGCCCCAGATGACTTTCAACACATTCCATCCTGCGCCGCGAAAATCGCCTTCCAGTTCCTGGATGATTTTGCCGTTGCCGCGCACCGGGCCATCGAGGCGCTGCAAATTGCAGTTCACCACGAAAATAAGGTTGTCGAGTTTTTCACGTGCGGCCAGCGCGATGGCGCCGAGCGATTCGGGTTCGTCCATCTCGCCGTCACCCATGAAGGCCCACACCTTGCGGCCCTCGGTGTTGAGGATGCCGCGATCCTGTAGATATTTCATGAAGCGCGCCTGGTAAATCGCCTGATAAGGGCCGAGGCCCATCGACACGGTGGGATATTGCCAGAAGTCGGGCATCAGCCACGGATGCGGATATGAAGAAATACCTTTGCCGTCCACCTCGCGGCGGAAGTTTTCCATCTGCTCTTCGGTCAAGCGTCCTTCGAGGTAGGCGCGCGCATACACGCCGGGCGCGGAGTGGCCTTGAATAAAAATCATGTCGCCGCCGTGCGTGGCTGAGGGCGCATGCCAGAAGTGATCGAAGCCGATATCGTAGAGCGTTGCAGCGGACTGGAAGCTGGCGATGTGGCCGCCCAGCTCCGAGCTTTCCTTGTTGGCGCGCAGCACCATGGCAATGGCGTTCCAGCGGATCAGCGAGCGGATACGGTATTCAATTTCCTTGTCGCCCGGCAGGGGCGGTTCGGCCGCCGGGGGGATGGTGTTGATATAAGCAGTCTGGGCGTTATAGGGCAGGTAAGCGCCCGAGCGGCGCGCTTTGTCCACTAGTTGTTCCAGCAAAAAATGCGCGCGCTGTGGCCCTTCGGCTTCGAGCACGCCTTCAAGCGCGTCTAGCCATTCGCGTGTTTCCTGCGGGTCTTTGTCTTGGTCAATGAAGTTGGGGCGATCCATCTGATCCTCGGTGTCTTTGCATGAATTTTAGTTTGCGTTAGCTGATTTGTTGGTCGCAAGTTAACTATTTTGCCACTTTTGCAGCTATCCGAGAGGATATGCACAGTTTGCGTGCAGTTTACAAGGCTGTCGTCAGCGGCGGCAAAAATGATAAACTCTCTAGCTAAATCATATAGATTTGTGCCAATATCTGATATGTTTCTTAATAAAAGTTTTTAAGTTATTATTAATACGGACTTTTAATCGCCAAACCGTAAAGTAAAACTCGAGAAGTAAAACGACAAACCCAAGTAACATGCGTTATGCGCCGCTCAAGTTAGACGGCGGTGGCAGCTCCAAACTAGCCGCGGGAGGCGGACTTGGCTGTAACACAAGCTCTACAAATAGTGACCAGGACCGATGCGGGACAAGTGCGCTCGCACAATGAGGACTGTGTTGAGTCGCGTCCTGAATCGGGCATCGTGGTGCTTGCCGACGGCATGGGCGGCTATAACGCAGGTGAAGTCGCCAGCGGCATGGCAACCAGCTTGATCGCCAACGGATTGACCGAGGCTTGGGGCAATAAGCAGTTGACGTTAGCCCGGCTTAGCCGCGAGGAAAGCATGGAGTTGGCTGATACGCTGATACGCGAGCAGATTGCCCAAGCCAACAACGCGATTTTTGAAGCAGCACAGAAGGATCCGCAATGCACGGGCATGGGGACGACGCTGGTAGCCTGCCTGTTTTACGATAATTTCCTGACCGTAGCGCATATCGGCGATTCGCGACTGTACCGCTTGCGCAATGAGATGTTGGAGCAGGTAACGCGCGATCATTCATTGCTACAGGAGCAGATTGATTCGGGCCTCATCTCCAGAGAAGATGCCAGACTTTCGCATAACAAGAATCTGGTGACCAGGGCGTTGGGGATTGATCCTTCCGTCGAACCTGAAGTGAATGTATACGAAACCTTACCGGAAGACGTTTTCTTGTTGTGCTCCGACGGGCTCAATGACATGATCGAGGATGAAGAAATTCATATGACGCTTATTGCGTTGCGCTCCAACCTCGATCTTTTGGCGCAGCAACTGGTGCAGGCCGCCAACGACAACGGCGGGCGCGACAATATATCGGTGATTTTGGTAAAGGTTTTGAAGAGCTATGCTGTGCAGCGGGGCTGGCTTGCCCGGCTGAAGGCGTTGTTCTCCTGAATGTAAGCGAGCATGTGGATAAGGATTTAAGGCTATGGCAAAACTCATATTAAGTGTCGATGGAACGGTGATTAAAGAGTTCGCGCTCACCAAGGAGCGCATAACTATCGGCCGCAAACCACATAACGAAGTCCAGGTGGATAACCTGGCGGTGTCGGGAGAGCACGCCGCCGTCATTACCATATTGAATGATTCCTTTATTGAAGATCTCAACAGCACTAACGGAACCCTGGTCAATGGCAAGCCGGTCAAAAAACATTTTTTGCAGCACAACGATGTCATTGAGATCGGCAAGCACAAGCTGAAGTATTTCAACGACAAACCGGCGGTGGCTGAGACCAACGATTTTGAAAAGACCATGATTATCCGCAAGTCGGCTGGGGCTGCGCCGCCACCAGTGCCGCCACCTGCGCCTGTTGTCGCAGCACCTGTCGTTTCTGCAAAGCTGGGCGATACCCATACCAATATCAAGATGCTGCAACCGGGCGCAAAACCTGCTCCATCCCCTGCGCCGCCACTGGCAGCCAAAACCGGTGCGGCGCGCGACGGCGCGATTCAGGTGCTCTCCGGCAGCGCAGCCGGTCGATCTATGGATCTGGTAAAAAATCTCACTACGATAGGCAAACCGGGAACCCAGGTGGCGGTGATTACCCGCAGACCGACAGGGTATTACATCACCCATGTCGAGGGGGCCAAGTTTCCGACACTCAACGGCGTGACCCTAGGCGGTCAGGCGCGGCAGTTAAATGATCACGATATGATCGAGATCGCGGGCGTGAAGATGGAGTTTTTCTTTAAGCCCTAGGAGCCATGCACGCGTCTGGCGGCGATCTACGCTGCTGACCCTGCGCATCTGCGCGGGCGTAGAATGCGTTAATGGACGGTCAGAAATATGAGGCGTAGATGCGCGTAAAAATCCTCGGGTGCAGTGGCGGTATCGGTGGCGATCTGCGCACCACCTCGATGCTGGTCGATGACGATATTCTGCTCGATGCCGGCACAGGGGTGGGCGATCTGAGCATGGAGCAATTGGTCAGGATCGATCATGTGTTTGTCACCCATTCGCACCTCGATCATGTCTCGCATATTCCGTTTCTGGTTGACACGGTGTGCTGGATGCGCAGCACGCCTATCATCGTGCATAGCTCGCGCGATACCATTCGTATCCTAAAAGAGCATCTTTTCAACTGGAAACTGTGGCCCGATTTTTCCCAAATTCCCGATACCGATCATCCTTTTATGGTCTTTGAGGAGATCGCGGTGAACGAGACCGTGAGCCTGGGCGACAGACATTTCACCGCCGTACCAGCCAATCATGTGGTGCCAGCCGTGGGCTATCTTCTCGACAGCGGCAAGGGCAGCCTGCTGTTCAGCGGCGACACCACCACCAATGACGCGCTCTGGGAATTTGCCAACCGTATTGAAAACCTGCGTTATCTGATTATCGAGACCGCGTTTTCCAACAAAGAGCGCGAGATCGCCATAGCTTCCAAACATTTGTGTCCGAGCATGCTGGCCGAGGAACTGGCAAAGCTAAAGCGCCCGGTGGAGATTTATATTACCCATCTGAAGCCAGGCGAGATCGCCCTTACCATGAGTGAGGTCGACCAGGAAGCCTTGCAGTGGTGTCCTAAGATGTTAGTAAACGGACAGGTTTTCGAGTTTTAGAGAAAATGTCCCCGTCTCATCCCCCCAGCGGAGGAAAAGTTAGCGGGGCAATGCCAGCGAAAGGTGAAGCGCGATGAGTGCCGTTCTTGAGCAAAAACCCGGGGGCGCCGCAAACATAGCGGATATGTCCACCAAGCTTGCCTTCTCCAAGAAGCTACAGGCCGTCACCAACCGCATACACTCCACGTCCAACATCGACGAAATCATGCTCGAGGTGACGCGCGATATTTGCCAGTTGTTCGATGCCGATCGCCTCACCGTGTATGTCATGAGCGAGGACGCGCAGTCGATCATTTCCAAGATCAAATCAGGACTCAATTCCTTTAAGGACATCAAACTTCCGCTGTCCGAAAGCAGCATCGCCGGGTACTGCGCGCTCAACAAGCGCTTCATGAACGTCAAGGATGTCTACGATGACGCCGAGCTGAAAAGCTATTCCCCCAACCTGGCATTTCTGAAGGCGGTCGATCAGCGCACCGGCTACCGCACCAAACAGATGATGGTGACGCCGATTTTGGGCGGCGAGGGCGGTGATCTGCTCGGTGTGATCCAGGTCATCAACCATTTACCCGGTACGCCATTTCCGCCCTTGACCGAAGAAGGCATGATAGAGCTCGCCAAGACGCTGGCGATCGCCTTCCGTGTACGCCAGCAGATTCCTGGGCAGATCAAATCGAAATATGAATATTTGATTATCGATAACGTGATTTCCGAAGGTGAGCTGGAGTTGGCGACGCGTACGGCGCGGCGTAAAAACAAGAATGTTGAAGATATATTGATTGACGAATTTCAAGTCAAGCCGGCAGCGCTCGGAGCTTGCCTGGCGAAGTTTTTCGGGGTTGAATACGAGCCTTACAATGCTGAGCGCATCAAGCCCCTGGATTTGCTCAAGAACCTCAAACGCGAGTATGCCGAAGGTAGCCATTGGCTGCCGATAGAGGACAGCAAGAATGGTATCGTGGTGATCTCCATCGATCCTGAGCGCTTGCGTAGCTCACGCATGCTGGAAAACATTTTTCCGCGCGCCAAATTTGTTTACAAGGTCTGCACCAAGCGCGATTTCGTCGCTACGCTCAATCAGTTTTTTGGCGATGGCGCCAGCGGCGCTGATTCAATCGGCGATCTGCTGTCCAACCTCGAGGAGGATGATGAAAGCGGCGGCATCTCCAGCGTCAGCGATGAAGCCTCCGCCGCTTCGGATAACGAGCTGGTAAAGCTGGTCAACAAAATCATCATCGACGCCTACAACCAGGGCGCTTCGGATATCCATATCGAACCGGTGCCGGGGAAAGGCAAGACCGGTGTGCGCTTCCGCAAGGACGGAACATTGCATAACTACATCGAGGTGCCGGCCAGTTACCGCAGCGCACTTTCTGCACGCCTGAAAATCATGTGCGATCTGGATATTTCCGAAAAGCGCAAACCGCAGGACGGAAAAATCAAGTTCAAGAAATACGGCCCGCTCGACATCGAGCTGCGTGTTGCCACCATCCCCACGGCAGGCGGGGTGGAAGACGTGGTCATGCGTATCCTCGCCGCAGGTGAGCCGCTTTCGCTCGACAAGCTGGGCGTTTCGCCGCACAACCTGGAACGCCTCAAAGCCTGCGTTTCCAAACCTTATGGCCTGTTCTTCGTCTGCGGCCCGACCGGTTCCGGTAAAACCACCACTTTGCATTCGGTGCTGGGTTTTCTGAATACCTCGGAAACCAAAATCTGGACCGCCGAAGACCCGGTTGAAATTACGCAGAAGGGCTTGCGTCAGGTGCAGGTCAACAACAAGGCGGGGTATACCTTCGCTATGGCGATGAAGGCCTTCCTGCGCGCCGATCCTGACATCATCATGGTAGGCGAGATGCGCGACAAGGAAACCGCTTCCACCGGCATTGAGGCATCGCTGACTGGGCATCTGGTGTTCTCTACCCTGCATACCAACAGCGCACCCGAATCCATCATCCGCCTGCTCGACATGGGCATGGATCCGTTCAATTTTGCCGATGCCATGCTGGGTATTCTGGCGCAGCGTCTTGCCAAGCGCCTGTGCAAATGCAAGCAGGAATACACGCCGGGTCAGGAAGAAATCAAGCATATGCTCACCGAGTATTGCGAGGAGTTGAAAAATACCCCCGAGTTCGCCAAGGATCCGCAGGCCGGTTACAAGAGCGCCTACGAGCGCTGGAGCAAAGACTTTGCTGTCGGCAAACCCGCATTCAAGCTCTATAAAGCCGCTGGCTGCGATGTCTGTGGCGGCAGCGGTTACAAGGGGCGGGTCGGCCTGCACGAATTGTTGATAGGCACCGACGCCGTGAAGAAAAACATCCAGGAACACGCGCGCGTCGCGGAAATGTTCACTACCGCGCTGACCGAAGGCATGCGCACGCTGAAAATGGATGGCATGGAGAAAGTGTTACAGGGCATCACCGACATGGCGCAAGTGCGCGCGGTGTGCATCAAGTGAGGCCTGCCGTGAGTGATGGCTGATGATTCTTCAGGTGAGAGGCGGAATATCGTGACCCTGAACGCTGGCGCTCTCGCCGACACCCCCGTCCTGGCACGCGGGCTCGATGAGCGTATTTTCACTTCGCTCGAATACCTCAACCGCATCGGCGTGGCGCTGTCGCAAGAGAAGGATATCAACCGGCTTCTCGAAACCATTCTGATCGCCGCCAAGACCATCACGCATGCCGATGGCGGAACACTTTACCGCCTGGTCGAGGGCAAGCTACAGTTTGAAATTGTGCTCAACGACAGCCTCAACATCGCCATGGGCGGCACCACCGGCATTGCCGTTCCATTCTATCCCATCCCCCTGCACGACGCGCAGGGGAATCCGAACAACACCATGATTGCGGCTTATGCCGTGCTGCATTTCAAGACCGTCAACATCGCCGACGCTTACACCGCCGAGGGCTTCGATTTTTCCGGCACGCGTAACTTCGACAAAAAGACCGGCTACCGGTCAACCTCGTTTCTCACCATTCCGATGAAGAATCACGAAGGCGAAATTATCGGCGTGCTGCAACTGCTCAACGCACGCGATGCCCATAGCGGCGCAGTGGTTCCCTTTACCGTAGAGGATCAACGCCTGGCCGAATCGCTCGCCTCTCAAGCGGCGATTGCGCTCACCAACCGCCTGTTGATCGTGCAGCTCGAAGTCTTGTTCGAGTCCTTGATAGAACTTATCAATAGCGCCATCGACGAAAAATCACCTTACACCGGCGGCCATTGCAAGCGCGTACCGGCGCTCACCATGATGCTGGCCGAAGCCGCATCCGCGTCAACCACAGGGGAGCTCAAGGATTTCTTGATGTCCGATCGCGACCGTTACGAATTGAAAATCGCCGGCCTGTTACACGATTGCGGCAAGATCACCACGCCGGTGCATGTCGTTGACAAGGCCACCAAACTGCAAACCATTTTCGACCGTATCGCATTGGTCAATACGCGTTTTGAAGTGCTCAAACGCGACGCCGAAATCGAGATGTTGCGCGCCAAGTTGTCTGCTTTGCACGTTGGCGATGAAGAATCCGCCCGGCGCGCAGAGGCGGATTTCAAAGCAAAATCCGCTCAGTACGATGATGACCGCAAGTTTTTGCGCCAGCAGAACATCGGCGGCGAGCGCATGAGCCACGAGGATCAGGCGCGCGTCAACAAGATCGCCGCCTATACTTTACGCGGCGAGAGCGGCGAGGCGCAAAGTTTCCTCACAGCGGACGAGCGCGAAAATCTCAATATCCCCTACGGCACGCTCAATCCCCAAGAACGCGAAATCATCAACTATCACATAGTCTCAACTATCAAAATGCTCGAAGCGCTACCGTGGCCAAAGCATTTGAAAAATGTCCCTGAATACGCCGGTGGCCATCACGAGCGCATGGACGGCAAAGGTTATCCGCGCGGCCTGAATCGCGAGCAGATGTCGGTGCAAGCCAGAGTAATGGGAATCGCCGATATTTTTGAAGCCCTGACTGCCAAGGATCGCCCCTACAAACCCGGCAAAACGCTCAGCGAATCGCTACACATACTCGGCAAATTCAAACTGAATGGCCACATTGACGCCGATCTGTTTGATGTTTTCGTGCGCGATAAAATCTATCTAAAATACGCCGAACAATTCCTCGACCCGGTGCAGATTGATGTCATAGACGAGAGCAAAATACCGGGTTATCTACCTTAAAGCGTAGTTACGGGCAACGCATCCAGTCTCTTGCTGCCGCACTCCAAATCAAACCGTCAAGGCCGCTGCAATTCGCGCCAGGCTTTTTTCACGGCCCAGCACTGTCATCACCGCATCGATGGCGGGCGTTTGCGTTTTCCCGGTTATGGCGACGCGTAGCGGCATCATAAGCTGCGGCATTTTGAGGCTGAATTCAGCGGCAATCGTCTTGACCGTGGCGGCAATGCCCTCTTTGTTCCACTGCGCGCTGGCGAACTTTTGCGCCAGACTTTGCAGGGCAGGGCGGTTGGCGTCGGTGATGTGCTCACGCAAAAGATCTGCGGGCGGCGTGATGTCCTGATAAAAATACAGCACGCTCCCGGCCATTTCCTTGAGCGTCACCGCGCGCTCGCGATACACATCGGCCACGTCGGCAAGCGCAGGGCCGCGCGCCACATCGCAACCTAGCGCCTCAACAAACGGCTGGAGTTGCGCGCCCAGATAAGTTTTGTCGGCGCGTTTGATATGCTCCTGATTGAGCCATGCGAGTTTCTCGGGATTAAAGCGCCCCGGCGCTGCGCTGATACCCTTGAGATCGAACCACGCGGCCAACTCGTGCTTGCTAAAAACCTCGGCATCGCCGTGCGCCCAGCCCAGGCGCGCGAGGAAATTTATCATGGTTTCAGGCAGGTAGCCGTCGGCCGCATACTGCGCCAGCGACGTGGCGCCGTGGCGCTTGGAGAGTTTTTCGCCGTCCTGCCCCAGCACGGTAGGCGTATGCGCAAACACCGGCAGCGGCGCGCCCAGGGCGTGGAACATATTGATCTGGCGCGGTGTGTTGTTGACGTGATCGTCACCACGGATGACGTGTGTGATTTGCATATCGACATCATCAATCACCACGCAAAAATTATAAGTGGGCGTGCCGTCGGGCCGTGCGATCACCAGATCGTCAAGCTCCTGGTTGCTGATTTCGATGCGCCCTTTTACCGCGTCATCCCACGCCACCACCCCGCCAAGCGGATTCTTGAAACGGATTACCGGCTTGACGCCCGCAGGCGCAGTGAGGTGCTTTGCCGCCACATTCTCGGGCCGCCAGCGGCCGTCATAGCGCGGCTTTTCGCCGCGCGCCGTTTGTTCGTTGCGCAGCACATCGAGTTCTTCCGTGGACAAATAACAGCGATACGCCTTGCCCTGCTCCAGCCAGTCTTGCAGCACCGCCTGATAGCGCGCCATGCGTTGCATCTGATAGAACGGCCCCTCGTCAAAATCCAGGCCCAGCCAAGCCATGTCGTTGAGAATGCCCTGTGTGGCCGCTTCGCTGGAACGCTCCAGATCGGTGTCTTCGATACGCAGAATAAATTTGCCGCCGTGGCGTCGCGCATACGCCCACGCGAAAACGGCGGTGCGGACATTGCCCAGGTGCAAAGAACCGGTGGGGCTGGGAGCAAAGCGGGTGCGAACCATATTCGTGCCAGAAGGTAAGGGTAAAGGCCGCTATTTTACGGCTTTCTGTCACTGCGCTTGGAACTATCTGAGACTAAAAAATGTTTGCCTCGACTTGTACGCCGCTACGTTTCGTAGTACAAATGTTGAATACTCTGTTAACTGAAGCGACAACCGCTAAGGAAAAATCATCATGACGACTGTGCAAATAAATTTATCAGATCAATTGGCGCAAGAGGCGCAACGCGCCGGCCTGTTGTCTGAAGTGGCCATCGAGAAGCTGCTACGTGCCGCTCTGCGCAGTGATCGTATTGAGCGCATGACGCAGGCGCGTGAGCAATTGGCCGCGCAACCGCTGCCACCTATGTCGCCGGAGGAGATTCAGGCCGAGATCGATGCTTACCGTGCAGAGTCGCGCCGTGCGCTTGGTGCTTGATACGAATACGGCTCTCTCAGGTTTGTTATGGCAAGGTACACCAGGCAAGTTGATCGATTTAGCAAAACGGCAGGAAGTGGCGTTATACAGCAGCACGCCTTTATTGGCGGAACTGCTTGGCGTGATGGTCCGTACCAAGTTCGCCGCTGCGCTGGCCGCACGAGGATTACAGGTACAAACGCTGTTTGAAGGTTATGCGGCGCTGGTGCACCTGGTCGTTCCCGCGCAGATCAACCCAACGATTGCACGCGATCCAACCGACGATGCGGTGCTTGCCTGTGCACTCGCCTCGCAAGCCGATTACATCATTTCCGGCGATGCGCATCTGCTGGATTTGAAGCAATATCGAGACATGCCAATCATCAGCGCCGCAGAAGCGGTGCTACGCATTCAGCAGAGATAAATATTAGGCTGTAGCGCAACCTCTCGTATAGTCACGAGTTTTGGGCCATTTTTTGCTGAACGCGCGGGACGCGCCGATTACAAATGGGGCGGGTTTTTTCCGTCGCATTTGTAATCGTTGTAGCTCCCTATCTCACCCCTGATTGCTACAATGTGGCCGTAATGCTCGCAGTTGCTGGCGCGGCGGGAGTCTGCCCTTATCAAGGCACACACTGAAGTTACTGCGCATGCGGGTTTTGTGGTGACGGGGTCTGAGACTAAAAAATTGACCAACAAGCAATTGCCGTGAGAAAATTCGCTGCGCTTGGGCGGTTAACTCAGCGGTAGAGTGCCACCTTCACACGGTGGAAGTCACTGGTTCGATCCCAGTATCGCCCACCAAATTCAGGGGCGCCCACAACGGGCGCCCTTTTCGTTCCTAATAGTCTTCTATCGAATCACATGGCAATGAACAATGTCTATGCGCCGCTAGAACCGGCGCGCGCCGACATCGACGCGCTCACTGGGCCGACGTTGTTGGAATTCGGCAGCCCATCGTGCCCACATTGCCGTGCGGCCCAAGCGCTGCTCGCTGCCGCCATTGCCGGTCATGCGCGCGTACGCCATATCAAAATCGAAGATGGCCGTGGCCGACCGCTGGGGCGCTCGTTCGGCGTAAAGCTGTGGCCTACGCTGGTCTTCCTGGACCGGGGAAGAGAAACCACGCGCCTGGTTCGGCCCGTCGATTCGGACGCGATCCGTCAGGCGCTGGTACAGATTGATCCCGCTGCTTAGCCTTACAGTTGAGTGCGAATCAAATAGATGGGCGAGAGATCTAGCGCGAAAATTGGCGGATACGCTGTGTCTTATTCACGACATTTCTTCTGTGGATCAAGGCCAATGGTCATATCCGCCAAGCGTACACACACCATTGGCCAAGCAATTTTTGGGACCAATCGAACAACTTAAACACTGCGGTATGTGCGACAACGAACGGAGTGGGGCGCGGGTTTGGCGTACTTTCTTGCTGCAACTCCTGGCGGGCGCAAATCTGTCCGGGAGAGCAGTTCTTGTCAAACAATCACAAAGGAATTCTCATGAAGTATTCGATAATATTTTCAGCAGTACTGATGGCTCTTGCGTTAAGCGCGTGCGAAAGACCGCCAGTCGTGACACCTGGCCCGGTGGTAGCAGTTCCCGTACCTGTTCCCGTCCCCGTCCCCGGACCTGCCGGTCCGGCTGGCGCCACAGGATCGACCGGATCAACTGGCGCAACCGGTTATACCGGTGAAACAGGTTCCACTGGAAGTGCCGGCGCAACCGGAACCACGGGCAATACCGGCGCAACGGGAACTCAAGGGGATACCGGAGCACAAGGCCAGCGCGGTAGAACAGGTGGCGACACAGTAATAGTTGTTCCGCCTCCTACGCCTCCAGCACGCTAAGCTTCCCACGGATGGGGTTTGTCACGTCAAATATATGCGGCGGGCTGACTTCATTCACATCGCCAGAACGCCTAAGCGCTCTGGCGCATTTAGAAATACAACGCAAGACCGCGCGCCCCAGTGAGGTAAGCCCCTGAATCGTAGGGTGGGTTAGGCGCGCAGCGACGTAACCCGCCATCGGCATATGCACAGCCACGGTGGTACATTTTCGTCAGTGCCTTTTATCAGCGCACTCCGCCAGAACCCCAACATGCGCCGCCGCGCTTCTCGCCAAAGCGCCAAGATCATAGCCGCCTTCCAGCACCGACACGATACGCCCTGCGGCATAGCGCTCAGCAATGTTGCAGATCAACTGCGTCACCCACACATAATCTTCCTCATGCAAATTCAAATTGGCGAGCGGATCATCGGCGTGCGCGTCGAAACCGGCCGAGATGAAAATGAACTCAGGTTTGAAGCGCTCCAATGCTGGCGCCCAGCTTGCCTCAATGGCGCGGCGAAATCGCGCACCATCGGTTCCCGCAGGCAGAGGCGTTGCGACAATGTGCTCGTTGCCGCTGTCGGCGCCTGAGCCTGGGTAAAACGGATGCTGGAACGACGAGCACAACAGCACGCGCGCGTCTTCATGAAAAATATCTTCGCTGCCGTTGCCGTGATGCACATCAAAATCAAGAATGGCGACACGGGAAAGTCCATGCACCTCAAGTGCATGCAGGGCGCCGATGGCGACATTGTTGAAAATGCAAAAACCCATTGCGCGGCCATGCGTGGCATGGTGACCGCAAGGGCGCACCGCGCAGAAGGCATTGGCGATTTCACCCGCCATCACCCGGTCCACCGCATCCACCACAGCGCCGGCCGCACGCTGCGCCGCGACGAGCGAACTGGGATTCATGGTGGTGTCCGGATCGAGATAGGCATAGCCGTTTTTCGGCGCCGCCGAAAATATTTGCGCCACATAAGCGGCGGAGTGTGCACGTTCGATTGCTTCGCGCGACGCCAGCGGTGCGTCGATGACGACAAGTTGCTGCATCAGCCCCGCTTGCTGCAATCCCTCCAGCACCGCCGCCAGGCGCGCCGGGCATTCCGGGTGATGCGGACCCATTTCGTGCTTAAGGCAATCGGCGTGGGTAATCAGTGCGGTTTTCATGATGCGAATGTTACGCCTGAACAGCTTGGCGGGCGCATGAAGCCAAAAGCTCGGGTGTATGGCGGACTTGTCCGCCGCTGCATCTTGCCAGAGAAGCGCTGGCGGTTTGGCGGACAGGTACGCCCTACGCGCCGCCGTTTTCTCTTTGCTTTCCGTAAATGGACGGTGCGGTGGGCTTACTCGACATCAGTTTGAATCGCGCCCGATTTTCCTAAGCGGCATGCGCCTGCTCGGTGAGAATGCTATAGTGTCTGAGTTAAATATTTGACTCAGAAGCACGGGGTCTCGGAAGATGCGGGCTGTTGTTGCATTTTAAATTCCCAGAAGGACGTAAAATAATAATGCATGAACTACAGTTTATAAGGTGTTAGGTTCCCACATTGCCTACGGACTATCTCTTCTACTGGATGATTCAACCTTACGGACTAGGACTGATAGCTTTGGCCATAGCTATTCCTTTCTTATTCTGGCGCTTGGTTTTGGGTAAGGCATTCACGGCCATCGGTTTTAGACCACTACTCGTGGGTTATGTCGCTGCCACGGTTGGGTTGGCGGTTCAAAGTTTTTCTTCATCCTACTTAGAATTCAGCACTCGCGTTACTAGCGGCATTCTCTCCGACACAGATCGATGGTCAATCGTTCCCGGGTGGGCGATCTATGCCGCCGTCCTGTCACTTCTTGTTGTCTTACCGATCCTTGGTGTTATCGCCGTTCCATTATCCGCGAAACTTCTTAAACACAAGTGGCTCAACTATCGCAGTATCTTCGTTACTACACTCGCCGTTTGGGTGGCATTCGCACTAATAGTGTGGCTGTTCCCTAGTAACGAGTGGCACCATATCCACCGGCTAGAGTCTTTCGCCACGTTGTTAAAAGAATTAGCGCCCGGCGTTCTTCTTGTTGGGCTACCATTTTTGTTCGCTATCCTATGGTCGTCTCCTAGGGGTCACCGTGCAGAACCCTAGAGTCACGTTCAAGAGGGACGCCACGCAGAAGCGCGTCGCACTTTAACTCAACGTTAGGCAACTCCTAAGCATGCTGAATGACCGTGTATCAAAACCAGTTGCAGGAAGGTACTTTCCAATCACTTCTGCAGAGCTGGCAACACGCGTTGCAGCACTGGCTTTTGCCGTACATTCCTATAACGAGAGGCTTCCAATACTTCTGGAGAACTGTACAGTTGAATGTGACCGAGGCTATCAACTCTGCTCGTTTCTTCGTATGGGGTACCTTGCGGTGTTTTCGCTTCCCATATTTGTACCACGCGACCTGGCGCAGCGGGCCGTTGAAGTCGCACTACAGAGATTCTCAGCCATTGATCGAGGTCCGCGACTCTCCGTACGAGAACAGCAGTTCGTCATGTAT
>JAYWAM010000127.1:0-2317 GCA_043782425.1 Betaproteobacteria bacterium | reverse complement strand
TCGATGTAAGTACAACTCCATTTGTTCCAAAATATTCGGTGGAGCTGACACCGGCGGGATCGCTGTATGCACCGGAAATTCAGAGGCGTGTAATATCGACCACACGTTCATTTGCCATACAACCCAAGGCAAGAAGCAAGGCTGTTGTATCCACAGGTAGTGGGCCGACTCACGTTTTCAGATGCACTGCTTGCGGGAAACTATTCAAGCGAAAAACCTACGACGCCACCCTGAAACCGCACAAGAACAAGCAGGGGTATCCTTGCTATGGTAGTTTTGGCACGTTCGTAAAGACGGAGTAGTGTACGCCGATGTCTGAATACCTCCACGTCGAAAAGCCTTTCCTCGACCAGCTCGCCGCGCTGGGCTGGACGGTTGTCGATCAGGGGCAGGGCTTTATCCCAAGCGACCCGGCGGCGAGCCTGCGCGGGAGTTTTCGCGAATGGCTGTTGCCCGAGGTGTTCCGCAAAGCCGTGCGCGAGATCAACCGCACTGCCGACGGCACGGCTTGGCTGACCGAGCGCCAGCTCGACGATCTGCGCGACCAGATTTTGCGCCAGCCGAACCGCACGCTGCTGGAGGCCAACGAGGCGGTGCAGGCGCTGTTCCTCAAGGCGCAGGTAGATCGCAACGAGGTGACGGGCGAGAGTGATCCGGTGGTGCAGTTGATCGATTTTGCTCACCAGGAACGCAACGTCTTTCATGCCATCAACCAGTTCCGCATCGACACGCCGGGCTGCGTGAAGTAGTGCATCATCCCCGACATCGTGCTGTTCGTGAACGGCATCCCGTTGGTGGTGGAGGCGAAGATCGGCGACGCCACCCCGGCCAACCCGATGCGCGCGGCGTTCGAGCAACTGCTGCGCTACCGCAACGGGCGCACTGAAACCATCGCCGCCGGTTTGCGCGAAGGCGAGCCGCACCTGTTTCACACCAATCTGCTGCTGATCTGCACCTGCGGCGAGAAGGCCACTTACGGCAGCGTGACTTCGGGCTACGAGCAGTTTTACGCCTGGAAGGTAATGCCTTTTCCCTCTCCATCCAGGATATCCATGGGAGAAATCCATTTCATCTTGAAGAGCGCCAGACGGCGGTTATGTCGCACGCGCAGTCGGCATGGATATTTTGACCGAGGCCGACGATCTATCCAGCCTGCATGCCCAAGTCCGCGACGCGGTCCATTGCCATTTTGAAGAAGGAATCCCTTGTTTAGTGCACTAATAACCAACGCCTTTCAAGAACGCCTCGATCACATCCACTGCCTCGTCGGCAAAGAGATCGCGAAAAAAGTGACCGGCGCCGTCGATCACTTTTATCTGTACGCGTCTTCCATCGGCGAGCGGCGCAAACTTTTTGCTGTTGACGAGAATTTCGTCCTCGCCGGCGATCACCAAGAGCGTAGGTTTGCTGATTTTTGGAATCAGGTAGGCGGTATCAAGGCGCGGGTCCGGTCCGTAGTATGAAACGAAGGTGTCAGCGGCCACCGAGGTGTCGGGGCAAAACAGGAAACTAGTGTGATTCAGCACTGTGCCACCCTTGCCTTCCTTGATCAACTTCTGCGCTTTCTCCAACGCGGGCGCCAGCGGTTTCTTGTAGCGCCGCTGATAGGCGACGGCATCGTTGGTTTCGCGCGTATCCGGCGCCAGCAATACTACTGCCTTCACTAACGGATTGTCCCGTTCCACTGCATACAGCGCCGTCTCTCCCGCGCCGCGTGAATGACCGAGTAGTGTCACGTGCTTCGTGCCTTGTTTTTTCAGCCAGTCCACCCAAGCACCCATCTCATCGGCAGCGTCGGTGTAGTGGTGGCGATGTGTGACTTTGCAGTCATACATAGCGTGGCGGTTGTTGAGTGCAAGGCTGAGATTGATGGCGAGCGTGCTGTAACCTTTTTTCTTGAGCAAATCCTGAAGATAGACATACATCTCCATCCCGCGGTGCGCAAGCCCGCCGTGGGTGATGATTATCACGCCGTCGGCAGCTGTTTTGCCCGTAGCCAGCTCAAGGTTGGCGTTAAGTGTGAGGCCTTTGTATGGCAGCGTAACCTCATTGGCATGAGCGATGCCAGTCGCAATCGACACGCTCACAATGAAGTAGGAAATGTAAGTCTTTATAGGCATGGTTTTCTCCTCCTGCTGACTGCTGTTTATTAAATTCCAAGCGTCGCCACGAGTTGTTTATTTTCGACAATCACATTTTTTAAAATCATCTTAGCCACGGCCTGTTTGTTATTCGTGGTATTGAGGGTGTAAATCGGATGTTTTGCATAATATTCAGCCAAGGCTTTAGTCAGCGCCATGTTGGCCTTATCTGTGTA
>JAYWAM010000126.1:0-6134 GCA_043782425.1 Betaproteobacteria bacterium | reverse complement strand
AGCTGCGTGAGAAAAGCCAGCCCGGCATTGCTGTTGTGCACTACGCTATCTTGCAGGGCGCGCAGCAGCGCTTGCGAAAAATTTCCCGAGGCATGCTGTGCATCAAGCTGCGCCGCCAGGCGGGCGCCTTTGCTGCTGTTGCCAGCAAATACCAGCGCTAGCGCCAGCGGCAGGTTGATGTGGCTTTGATCTGCCGCCTGCGGCAGCGCCCGGCCATGCAGCGCTGCGATGGCCGCGAAATCACCTTCGATGAACAATTCCCAGATCGCTTGCGTATGGCTGCGCACCTCGTCCTGCACAGCGTAATTAGGCTGGCCGTGCAGTACATCCCAGATGCGCGAGTTGGGCCCGAGGAACAGGCTGTGGACGCCCAGTACCGTGAAAAGCCCGTTGACGAGCGCATAGTCGCCGAATTCTGCGCTATGGCCTAAGGCATAGGCGGGCGTCGGGTGGGCCGGTGTGGCATCAGGCGAGCTGCCGCCTTGTTGCAAGGTTTCCCGATAGCGCAAATACCACACCATTGCGCCAACCTTGCTTTTAACGCCGATTTTTTTATAAAGCTTGTGGTAGTAAACCCGCACAGTACCCGGCTCAATACGCAGGGCTTTCGCCGCCGCTTTGTTGGATGCCCCTTCGACCGCGAGCTTTAACAACTGCTCGTCGCTTTTCGTCAGTACGATGGCTCTCATGCGCAGGCGCCTCCGCTGTTGGAAAACTTTTCGATCAGGCGGCGAAATCCAGAAAGCGCCTCGCTTTCGCATATTGGTTGCGCACCCTGCTTCAGGCGTTTAGCTGCGACGGCGCCGACAAAACAATCCACCAGTTCCGGGTCAAGCTGCGTGCCTGCCATCTGCTGTAGTCTGGTCAATGCTTCGTCCCAACTGAGGGCAGCCTGATAGGGGCGGGTTGTGGTAAGAGCATCGAAAGCATCGGCCACGGCGCACATGCGCGCCGCCAGCGGTATCGCCTTGCCGCCGATGCGCTGGGGATAGCCTTGGCCGTCCCACCATTCGTGGTGGTATTTGGCGATTTCCACCGCCAGCAGGGCGCGCGCCTGACGGCTGGTGGAAAGCATTTCGGCGCCGGAACGGCAGTGATTTTCCACCACGCACCGCTCGCCTGCGTTGAGCGGTGCGGGCTTGGATAAAATTCCCTTGGGGACGGTGCTCATGCCGATGTCATGCAAGCGCGCCGCCAGGCCTATTTCGCTGGCGAGCGTTTCAACGCAGCCGTAAGCCAACGCCAGGTAGCGGGTGTATTCGCCTACGCGCATGCCGTGCCAGCCGCTGGCGTCGATTTCCAGGGCGGCGCTCACGGCGAGGCGCTCGAAAGTGCTCCATTCGTTGGCGTTGTTATTCTCGGCGGCGCTGCGCGCCAACTGCGCGCGGGCATCTGCCAACATTTCGTTGGTCATTGAGTCGGCCACAGAGTCGGCGTCATCAAAACAATCGGACAGGCGTAGGTGCTTGCGCGCCTGTTGCACCGCCTGCCGGTACACCAGGTCCGCCAGCTCGTTAAGGTATAAAATCGCGCGCTGCGGGTGACCGGCCGCTTCCTCGGCACGTATCATGCTCACCAGCGTGTCGCGCAGCATGGCGGGCAGCAAACGAGCTCTATCCAAAGCCTGCGCCAGCCGCGTCAGCCCGACATCAATTTCCTTATTGGCGACCTCGTAAACCGCTCGCGTGGTCAGGGCGACGATGGCCGCGCGCGGCGATTGACTTGTCTCGGCGAGGCGCACGGTATCAGCAACAAGTTCTGCCGCCTCGTGCGTTTTGCCGACTGCAAGCAGCAGCCGCACATAGTTATGCCGCAACAAAACACCATTGTAGGAATCGCGCGCGAGGAAATCCGGTTGCTCTTCGCGCAGCGCACGCTTAGCGGCGGCCAATCCCGCGCTGGTGTCCCCCAGATGCAGGTAGCACTGCGCCAAATTCCCGAACGCGGCGTACCTCGAAAACGCCGCCAACGGGTTACTGTCGGCATGTTTCGCGGCACGCGAGCACCCTTCAACTGCGAGATCGTACGACGCGGCATAGAGGAACGCGACGCCAATGTTGTTCCATCCACCGGCTATCGCAGCGTCGTCTTGCAAAAGCGTTGCCATATCGAGGGCTTTGGCGTGATGCTCGATGGCGTCGGCGTAATCACCCGCATCGGCCAGGACAATGCCGCACACTGTGGCGCTGCGTCTTTGCAGCGCACTGTTCCCTATTTCAACTGCCAGCGCGAGCGCCGTTCTGGCGATGGGAATAGCATCGAATGGCCGACCGGCGCCATACAGACGCTGGCACAGCGCCACCAGGCTCTCGGCCATTGCAGCGGCGTCACGTGGCGTACAGCGGCTATGCGCCTCGCTCAGCAGGCGCGAAATGTCTCTGCTGGCAAAGGGATTCTGCGTTTTGTCGAGCCGCTCTTCAAGATTCTTGAGCGCCGCCTGAAGCGCTGGGTTTGCCTCTGAGATGGATTGCATAGCTTGAGATTGGCGTTTTATCGTTGTTGTGCGGATTGAGTCAATATAAACAAGGTTTGACGCAAGCGCAACAGCGCAATGCGCTGCAGAGGGGATTTACAAAAAAAACAATCTCGCGCCAAGACGCCAAGGCGCAAAGTTTTAAACCCATTCTTTTGCTTTTCTTGGCGTCTTGGCGTCTTTGCGCGAGCCGCTTTTTCTTGCGTGATTCCGTGCGCAAGTGAAATAGGGGTGTAGGGGTGTAGCAGGGAATTGGTGCGGCATGCCGCGCCTGCGAAACGCTTGCCCGATGCAACGGGCAACGCGCCCTGCAAGGGGATCAAGGCCGAAGGCTGGATCCACCGCAACACTAATATTTCGTGCCGGTGGTGGTTGGTGGATACGCTGCGCTTTATCCACCCTACGATACTGCATGGTCGAGATTTTTGACCAGACCGGGTTTGATTCAGCGACGCTGTTTGTCGAGGCGCTAGAAAACGCAATACAAGCCAACGCCCGCTGAACGACATCAGCGGTAAGTGAGGCGATCAAAGTCTGCGCCGCGTTCGACAAATTCGTGCAGCGTGATTGCCACCGACGCGCTTTCCCCTTGTGCAACCACATCAACCACACGCCCACTATGCGCGATGCCGCTGGGCAGGATGATGGTTGCGGGCTCTTTGAGAAAAGGCACTGCCGGTAGCTTGAAGCCTTGTACATAGGCGCTGCCGGGGCGCAAACGCAGTTCTGCCGGACGCACGGCAATGCCCTCTGGCACGCCGGGGAGCAGGCCGAGCACGACATAAATCGGCCCGTCAAATTCCTGCACCACCTCTCTGGCCACCGCCAGAAACAGCGGCCCTTTCTCACCCATGCGCTCACCAAAAAGGCGTCCTATCGCCACGCCGTGCGTGCTCTGGCTGGGGCGCATAAGGCGCACGTAGCCCCTGCCTTCATCGATCAGGCCCCACGCCTCTGTAGCAAAATTGAAATCCGCATAACGCGCCTTAATGGTGGCCTGACTGATCTTACCAAACATGGTGATATCGTTGAGTTCCTGGCGCGTCAATTCGCGCTTTTTGCCCGGTTGCTCGAACAAACTGCCGGTTAAAAAATAGTGCGTTTCATTGATGCCAAAGGACAAGATGGATTTAGTCTCACGCGGCACCACGCCAGAGCGCCGCATTATCCCGCCTTCGCACCAGATGCGATGCAGGCGGCGCAACTGGGCAAGGCAGTCTGGCACAGACCAGTCAGCGGGCAGATTAAGGTTACCCGGCGATTCACCTTCCAGGAGTTTGGCAATGCGCCCACGCAGGCTCTTGCTCAGCGCATCAATATTTAAAAAGCGCAAATGATCCGCCGCCAGCTCTTGCTGCTTCAACATCACGCCAATATTGCCAAACAAATCGATGACCAACAGCGGGGTCATTTTGCAGGCTTGCGGATCGGTTTCCACCACTACTTTGACGGCAAAGCGCTTCAGCACGGCATCGACGAAATCGATCTGACGCGGCGTCAGCTCATAAGTGTTGGCCAACTGCGCCAGCAACACCGCCACATAAGCGGCTTCGACGCTTGAGATACCATCGATACTGCCAACGCTGTCCTTTACCTTGACCTGCACCAGGCGCCGACTCTCGGCCTCGATCCACTGTAAATGCAAGCGCATCCATAAGGCCGGATCAAAGCGCCGGTATATCATTCCGGCAAACAGCATCTGCAAACCGATATAGCGCATGATACGTTGAATAATCAGCGCAACGTGCCCTTCAACATCCTGCGCTCCCGCCGTGGCCTCGGTAAAACACTTGCGATAGCCGGCTTCCATTTCTTCCACCAGCGTGCGGCTGATTTCCCACGCGGACATATCGCCGTGGCTAAAAGGGACGGTCTTGCCGCTATAGCGCGCACGCTGCTCGACCTGGAAAAAAGCGACTTTTTCACGCAACAGCTCCATGCAGGTCAGGCGCTCTAAGGGCGCAAGCTCGCTACGCCCCATGCCGCGTAGCGCGTCCAGAATCAACTGCTGCGCTTGCGTTACGTTGGTCAGGGGAATGGTCTTGAGCCATTCCTTACAACTGCGACCGTCGGAAAATGCCATTGATGCTCCGGATTTTAGAGCCGCGTTTTGGGTTGCATGCGACATAGTACTCTCCAATCGACTGGCAGCGCTGTGACGCTACAGCCAAACTAAATCTCCCTATTGGAGTGCGTAGGAAACTGTCGGACTTAAAGAATCGTAGCGAAAAAATAGCTGAGCGAGAACAGAATTCGATTATTTTTTTAGCAATAGTTTTTCTATTGCTGAAAAAATAGGCGGATTATGGGCCGCTCAGGTATTTTTGCAGCCGATTTCCTTTAAGTCCGACAGGCTCCTAACCAGTGCGTGTTGCAACACTTCGTCAGCAACACGCAATTCCGGCCTCTCTTGACGCAGTCGCAACGGCGCTGCCCATACCGGCTGCGGAAAATGCCGGTCGTCGATAAAGCGCGCTATGACATGCCAATGCAAATGCGGCGTCTGGTTGCCTAGGCTGGCGAGGTTCATTTTGGCTGGTTTGAGAAGATTGCGCAAGACCTGCTCCACGACAAATACAACGCGCATAAAATATTGCCGCTGCGCATCCTCAAGATCGGTCATTTCCTTGACATGCGTGTTCCAGATGACGCGACACAACATCGGGTAGTCAGCATCATCAACGCGCACCACGCGCAGGTGTTCGTCGCGCCACAGCAGCACGCCGCCTACAGAGTCACACAGCTCGCAGGGCATGTGAAGTCAGCCGCCCCAAGCAGACGGGTTGGTAGCAGCACTTGCCGACAGATTGCGACAAGGCCCAACGTCGTATCTTGCTTCGGGTTCTGCTACCGCCCAGCGGATTTTGCGCGCCGTTGCCTTGCCTATTCCCGATAGGAGAGCAAGCTCATCGGTGCTCGTGCTGAGCGCCGCTTCTACGCTGCCGTATTTTTCCAGCAAGCAGTTTGCGCGAGCCGGGCCTACTCCAGGCAGTCCCTGGAGGATATGTAATTGCATGCGTCGTTTGGACTTGGGTCGCGCGCAAAAGCGCGGCAATGCCCCGTTCGCAATGCTGTGTATCTGGCGACCAGCGTAGATCATGAGCTTTGCCGATTCGCTCGCATCGCGCGCGCGCAACAGCGGGATGCCGAGCATGACACTAACGCTGATTAACGCGCCCTGAATAGCTTCGCGGCTCATCCCGGTTGCGGAAATATCCCTAGCCCTGCCTTCAAGCAATATGACGCCGCGCAGAGGCGATGCGGCGAGTCTGCTAGCCTGCCGGAACAAGCGGCCATCAGCAATGGAGGCGATCAGATCAGGCAAGGTCTTGCGCTCGAACAGCAAGCGAGCGCCAACCTGGTAATCGCCAAGCCGCAGGCGGCGAATGGAGACTTCGCAGTCCTGCCTGGTCAATAATTCCTGTACCACGCCGCCGTCTTTTTCGCGGTCATCTGCAATAACGGAGATCATTTGTTCCATTTCATTGGCCCCCAAAGGCTTATGCCATTTCCAATTCATTAGTGCAGTGATAACGGCCCTAACTATGAAAGTCATGATGAGTAGTGAGGTAACCCGTCGTCCCAGCGGAGGCTGGGACCCAGTCCACAACACGATCTGATTTTTGTTTCAAAGTGACGTTGATGGGACTGGGTCCCAGCC
>JAYWAM010000125.1:0-16437 GCA_043782425.1 Betaproteobacteria bacterium | reverse complement strand
GTTGGTCAAGGCGCCCGTGGTATTAGCCGTCAGGGTCACGACACCAGCGTTGCTGCGCAACAGCGCGGTCACAGCGCCGCCGCCAAGGTCACCACCCGTTCCTGCGATAGGCGTGCTATCACCCACGTTGGCGAACGGGACAGTAAAGTCGATCAAATCAATCGTGCCATTCGCCGCTGCGCCAAACAGGCCGCCGGTTCCGACGCGCAGGAACAAAACTTTGGGAATGGTAATTCTGAAATCCAGCCGCGCCGTTGCGCTCAATGCACCGGCGCCTGTCTGGGTAGATGATTCGGCATTGACCAGCATCGGCGTCGTGATAGCGGCGATGGCAGATAAAGCAGCAAGCGATCTGGAAACTGTGATTTTCATGATTTGTCCTTTAAGAGATAAATTGAAGCTTGACAAGCTGGAGTATCACACGTGATGTGGAGAAAAAAAGTGAGGAAAATCACATATTGCAAAAAAATTGTGGCTTTTAGTTTGCGTACACCTACATTTTCGGCAAAGTCACACCCTTCTGTCCCTGATATTTCCCGCCTCAATCCTTGTACGAGGTTTCGCCCACTTGAATGGTAGATGATGGGGAGAATTGCGAGCTAAAGGCAGGAAATTCTCCTGCCCCGCGCTCCCACAAGCCATCAAGTATTCTGCACCACGATCTTGGGGAAAAGCGCCGACTTATCCTGCGATTGTTTGGCGATTTTGGCGGCGACTTTGCGCGCGATCTGTTTGTAGATTTTCGCTACCGCGCCATCGGGGTCGCTCACCACCGTCGGCTTGCCTGAATCGGCCTGCTCGCGGATGCTGATGTCGAGCGGCAGGGCGCCCAGCATGTCCACTTTATAGTCCTGGCTCATGCGTGTGCCGCCGCCCGAGCCGAAGATGTGTTCCTGATGGCCGCACTGTGAGCAGATGTGGATGGCCATGTTCTCGACAATACCGAGGATGGGAATGCCGACCTTCTCGAACATTTTGAGGCCTTTGCGCGCATCGAGCAGCGCGATGTCCTGCGGCGTGGTGACAATGATTGCGCCGGTGACCGGAACTTTCTGCGCCAGCGTGAGCTGAATGTCGCCGGTGCCGGGTGGAAGATCGACCACCAGATAGTCGAGATCGCGCCAGCGCGTTTCGTTGAGCAGTTGTTCCAGCGCCTGGGTGACCATAGGGCCGCGCCACACCATAGGCGTTTCCACGTCGATGAGAAAGCCCACACTCATGGCCTGTATGCCGTGACCTTCCATCGGATCGAGCGACTTGCCGTCATTTGAAACCGGCCGCCCGGTGATGCCAAGCATCATGGGTTGCGAAGGGCCGTAGATGTCGGCGTCTAGCATGCCGACCGAAGCGCCTTCCGCAGCCAGCGCCAGCGCCAGATTGACGGCGGTGGTGCTCTTGCCCACGCCGCCCTTGCCCGAGGCGACGGCAATAATGTTCTTGATGCCGGGAACCGGCTTGACGCCGCGCTGCACCGCGTGCGACACCACCTTGGAATACACCTTGACGTTCACGTCTTTGACGCCGGGTAACTGTGAGAGACGCGCCGTAACCTGCTGGCGGATTTGTTCGATGATGCTCTTGGCGGGATAGCCGAGCACGATGTCCAGCGCGATGCTGGCGCCGTCAATTTTAAGGTTCTTGAGCGCCTTGCCCGCGACGTAATTTTCGTCGGTGACCGGATCAATAAGTTCGCGTAATGCGGTTTGAACGTCTTGCTCTGTGATTGCCATGAAATGCTTTCCGGTGAATGAAGCAAAGACGCAATTCTAATCCAAAGCACCGCTTGACGTTTTATTTCCCCAGCGGGCAAAGCCTTTGTTACAATCGCAAGTGTCTATTACTTCTTGGGAAATTTTTCTTCTGCGCCAATTTCGCTTGACTGGCTGGTCGCACAACAAAATCAATAAACGCTGACCGCAGCGAGCGCACGACAAGCGGCAGAACAACCTCTCCATGGCCCGCAAGCTTTTCGTCACTACAGCGCTACCCTACGCCAACGCCCCGTTTCATATCGGCCACATGATGGAGTACATCCAGGCCGACATCTGGGTGCGCTTTCAGCGCCTGCGCGGGCATAAAGTGCATTTTGTATGCGCCGACGATACGCATGGCGCGCCCATCATGCTAAAAGCCGAGGCCGAAGGCATCACGCCAGAAGAGCTGGTGGCGCGCGTGGCCGAAGACCACAAGCGCGACTGGCCGCGCTTCCTCATCAGCTTCGATAACTGGCACAGCACGCACTCGGAAGAAAACGTGCAGCTGGCGCACGACATCTACCGCAAGCTCAAGGCCAACGACTTCATCACCAGCAAAACCATTGAACAGTTTTTTGATCCGGTCAAGGGCATGTTCCTGCCTGACCGCTATCTCAAGGGAGGTTGCCCGAAGTGCGCCGCCAAGGATCAATATGGTGACTCGTGCGAAGTGTGCGGCGCGGTGTATGCACCCACGGAATTGAAAGATCCTTACTCCACTATCACCGGCGCCAAACCAGTTTTAAAAAAATCTGAGCATTTTTTCTTCAAGCTTTCCGACCCGCGCTGCGTGGCCTTTCTCAAGGATTGGACGCAGGACGGCAAGCTACAGCCCGAGATGGCCAACAAGGTGCGCGAGTGGCTGGACGACGACGGCAAGGGCCTGGGCGACTGGGACATCTCGCGCGATGCGCCCTACTTCGGTATCGAAATTCCCGATGCGCCGGGGAAGTATTTCTACGTCTGGCTCGACGCGCCGGTCGGTTATCTCGCCAGCCTGAAAAATTATCTGGGCAAAATCAAGGGCGGCGATTTCGATAAATTCATGGCCGACAGCAAGGTCGAGCAGTACCACTTCATCGGCAAAGACATTGTGTATTTCCACACCCTGTTCTGGCCGGCCATGCTCAAGTTTTCCGGTTATAAGGTGCCCGACAACGTGTTCGTGCATGGCTTCATCAATGTGTCGGGCGAGAAAATGTCCAAATCGCGCGGCACCGGCATCAGCCCGCAGTCTTATCTGGCGCAAGGCCTGAATCCGGAATGGCTGCGCTACTATATCGCCGCCAAGCTCAACGCCAAGGTCGAGGACATGGAACTCAATCCCGACGACTTCATGGCGCGCGTCAACTCAGACCTCATCGGCAAATACGTCAACATCGCCAGCCGCGCCGCTGGGTTCATCACCAAGCGCTTCAACGGCAAGCTCAGCGAAGAACCGCTCACGGCCGGGCGCGAGCTATTTCACAAAATGCGCGGCAGCCTCACCACCAACGCGCCGGAATCGGATGACCAGGTGCCATCCATTCTGTTCGAAGTGCGCAGTTTCGCCGACCAGCTCGCCGCTGATTACGAGGCGCGCGAATTCGGCAAAGCCATCCGCTCCATCATGTTCCTCGCCGACCGCATCAACCAGTATGTCGATGAGCAAAAGCCCTGGGAAATCGCCAAGGAAGCCGGGCAGGATGCCGCCTTGCACTGGTTCTGTACACTCTATCTGGAACTGTTCCGCATTCTCACCATTTACCTTAAGCCGGTGTTGCCCAAGGTGGCGGAAGATGTCGAAATTTTCCTCGGCCTCAAAGCGCTCGATTGGGAAGATGTCGGCGCGATACTAAAACCTGGCCAGCTCATTCAGCCCTACAAACATTTAATGTCGCGCATCGAAGCCAAGCAGATCGACGCTCTGCTTGAGCCCAAGGAAGCCGCCGCCCCCCCGCCCGTCCCCGCCGTCAAGCCCGCTGCGCCCAAAGCCGTCGAGCCTACTGGCCCGGATTTCGCGCTGGTTCCCCCCGAGCCACCGCGCGCACCGGTCATCCTGCCCATCGGCGAAATCATCAGCATTGACGATTTCGGCAAAATTGATTTACGCATCGCACGCATCATCGACGCCGAACTGGTGGCCGATGCCGACAAGCTCTTAAAAATCACGCTCGACATCGGCATCGAACAGCGCACCGTGTTTGCTGGTATTCGTACCGTGTATACGCCCAAGGACCTCATCGGCCGCCTCACCGTCATGGTCGCCAACCTCGCGCCGCGCAAGATGCGCTTCGGCGAATCGCAAGGCATGGTGCTGGCGGCGGGAGACGGCACCAGCATTTACCTGCTGTCGCCCGATTCCGGCGCGGTGCCGGGGATGCGCATCAAGTGATGTATTGTCCTGGAATATGCTCACGCTCGATCACATTGTGATTGCCGCACGCACCTTGGAGGAGGGCGCATCCTGGGTCGAACACATCCTGGGCGTGGCCACCCAGCCTGGGGGCAAACATGTGCGCATGGGCACGCACAACCGGCTTCTCAATCTGGGCAACGGTATTTATTTGGAAATCATCGCCATTGATCCGCAGGGCGCAGAACCACTTCAGCCACGCTGGTTTGCGCTCGACACCACAGCAATGCAGGCGCGCCTAGCGCGGGGGCCTGCGCTGATTCACTGGGTAGCCCGTAGCAATGACATTGCTCGCGATTCATTGCATTCTCCATCGCCGCTCGGCCCGATCCATCAAATGCAACGTGGCGACTTTAGCTGGCGTATCACTATCCCAGAAGATTGCTGTTTGCCGGGGAACGGGTTGGTTCCCACGCTCATCCAGTGGGACGGGAACGATCACCCGACACGGCGATTACCGGAAAACAACTGCCGCTTAACCGCTCTGCGCGGCTGGCATCCGCAATATGCATCTCTCAAGCTGGCCGGCGACATCTGGAAAATCCCACCCTGCGTCGAAATCGCACCTTCAATGAGCATCTCTCAGCCCTTGCTTGAGGGAGAAATTTCAACCCCGTCAGGATTGAAAATCATTTCCAGCAACGCGAACCCACTCGCACCTTCATTGGCATAATCGCCCGCCGTGAAACCCACCGCTCCCCCGCCCTACTCGACTGAGCGTGAGGTTCTGGAAAACGAAGTGCGCGTTGATGTATTCCGCGCCAGCGGCCCCGGCGGCCAGCATGTCAACAAAACCGAATCGGCATTGCGCCTCACGCACCTGCCCTCGGGCGTGGTGGTGATTGCGCAGGATTCGTCATCGCAACATCGCAACCGTGAAACCGCCTACGAGCGGCTGATAGAAAAACTCGTCAAGCTCAACTACGTCCCCAAGAAACGCCACAAAACCAAACCTTCGCGTTCATCGGTCGAAAAACGTATCGAGACTAAAAAAATACGCGGTGGAATAAAACTACAGCGCAAGACGCGCGGGACGGAAGATTGAGCGCTATTCGCAAACACCTGCGCATTACCGGCGTCGTCCAAGGCGTGTGGTTCCGCGAATCAATGCGTCAGCAGGCAGAGCAGCTCGGCGTTAACGGATGGGTGCGCAATTGCGGCGATGGCTCGGTCGAGGCCGTGGTGTGCGGCGCGCCTGAAGCGGTCGATGCCATCATCGCGTGGGCGCAGCGCGGCCCGCCGCACGCGCAGGTTGCCAACGTCGAAATCAGCGAAGCCGAGGCGGCGACCACGCACAAATTTACTGCCTTTTAGTGTATCCATGTTTCCTCGCAGGCTATCAATTCGGCTATCGTGTCACAAAAAAAACGGGCTAGCTCTCGCTAACCCGTTGCTTTTATTGGCGTCCCCAGTGGGATTCGAACCCGCGTTACCGCCGTGAAAGGGCGATGTCCTAGGCCTCTAGACGATGGGGACTGATCGGCAAACTCGCGCACTACATCGCGCCGAGCAAATATTTATTGGTGGAGGTAAGCGGGATCGAACCGCTGACCTCTTGCATGCCATGCAAGCGCTCTCCCAGCTGAGCTATACCCCCGGCGAAAGCCGTGCATTATACAAAGTTGTGCGCTGTATTGCAAAACAACAATTTGCACGCTGCTTTTTTATCCCGATTTTTCCCTAGTGTTTCTCATGTCTGCACTAGCGTTTGCAGCGCCGCTGCATCGCGCAGCGTGATCTGTCCCCTGCCAAGCGCGACCCAGCCGCGATCTTCAAAGCCGTGCAGCAAGCGCGTCACAATCTCGCGCACGCTGCCCAGTTCATCGGCCAATGCCTGGTGCGTCACCTGGATATTGCTGCCTTCGCGCGACAGCAGGCTTGCGGCCAGACGTTTGTCGAGACGCTGCACGGTGACGGCCTCAACCAGCTCCATCACTGCCGCCAGGCGTTCGCTGAACAATGAGAACACATAGCGGCGAAATGCCGACACTTCGAGCAAATGGTTGAAGTCGGCCGGGCGCAGCGTCACCACCTCAAGATCCTCTTCGGCCACACCGGTTGCGCTATAGTTCGCTTCTCCCAGCAGGCAACTGCTGCTCAACAGGCAACTTTCCCCTGGATGCACGCGGTAAAGCTGCAATTCGCGCCCGTTGAAATAGCGTTGGCTCACCCGAACCGAGCCAGCCAGAAGCAGCGGGAAGCCGGTACACGGCGAGTTGGCGCCAAACATGATGGTTCCTGACGGCACAAGACGATATGTCGCATTCGCCAATGTCGTGGCGAATAGCGCCTCAGGCAACTGCCCGAGCACCGGGAATGCCGCGATCAGGCGGTCGCGCACACTTTCAATTTCGTCCGCATTCATGGTTTTTCACCGGACTTTATTCCCTTTGTGTCCCAGGTTACAGAGTAAAGTCAGCGATTCTACTATGCTGTCACCCAACAACCCCATATGGCGACACTCACAATGATGATCAATTTTACAAGTCTGGGCGCGACCGCGCTGGGCGTTTTTATGATTCCTGCCTTGGCTGCCGCTCCCGCGCAACCCGTGGTTAGCGTCGCCTACGACAATGTGCCGGGCTATGTCAGCGCCGAGGGCACGGTTGAGGCGTTACGCCAGGCTGCGGTGGCGGCGCAGGTGCTGGGGCGCGTGGTCGCCATGCCGGTGAAGGTGGGCGACAGCGTCAAGGCAGGACAGTTGCTAGCGCGCATCGATCCGCGCAGCGCCGATTTAGCGGTCGCGGGCGGCCGCGCCCAGGTGCGCGAGGCGCAGGTGGCGCTCGATAATGCCGGCCGCACGCTGGAGCGCAACCGCCAATTGCACGCCAAGGGTTTCATCAGCCAGGCCGGGCTGGAGCGCTTTGAAAACGATTTCAAGACCGCTGAAGCCCAGTTGGCAAGCGTACAGGCACAGAGCGGACAAGCGCAAAACAGTCAGGCGCTCGCCACCCTGAGCGCGCCCTTTGATGGCCTGGTGGGCATCATTCACACCGAACTGGGTGAGATGGCCGCGCCCGGCAAAGCTGTCATTACCATTTACGATCCCGCCGCGCTGCGCGTTAGCGCTACGATAGCGCAATCGCAACTGGGCCTGATTGATCGCAGCGCCGCTGTGCGCATCGAGATTCCCGGGCAGAAGGAAATCCTTACAGCACGCGCCGCAACACTGGTGCCTATCGCCGATAACCGCAGCCACACCGTGCAGATGCGCCTAGATCTCCCGCGCACCGCAGGGATTTTGCCGGGCCAGTATGCGCGTGTGATGTTCGCCTCGTACAAAACAAACAAACTGGTGATACCTGAAAGCGCATTACTGAAGCGCGGCGAAATCACCGCTGTGTATGTGCAGGCCGCAGACGGCGCGTTACGCCTGCGCCTGGTGCAGGCGGGCGAGCCGACGGCTGACGGCAGAGTCGAAATCCTCTCCGGTGTACGCGAAGGCGACAAGGTTGCGCTACAGCCCGTCAAAGCGGGCCTGGCGAACTGATCATGGGATTCTCTGGCCGCATTGCCGCGCTGTTTTTGCAGGCGCGCATCACCCCGCTGCTGGCGCTGATGGCGCTGCTCGCCGGGCTGTTCGCCGTGCTGATTACGCCGCGTGAAGAAGAGCCGCAGATCAATGTCACCATGGCCGATGTCATCGTGCCTTTCCCCGGCGCCTCGGTACGCGATGTAGAAACCATCGTCGCCGTCCCCGGCGAGCAGGTGCTGTCACGCATCGCCGGGGTCGAGCACGTGTATTCGGTATCGCGCCCCGGGCAGGCCATCATCACCGTGCAATTCAAGGTCGGCGTGTCGCATATCGATGCAGTGGTGCGCCTTTACGACACCATCCAATCGAACCGCGACTTCATCGTCGCCGCCGCCGGTGTGGGCGAGCCTATCGTCAAGCCGCGCGGTATTGACGATGTGCCCATCGTGGCCTTGACGCTGTGGAGCGAAGACCCTGCCCTCTCGGCATATTCGCTGGAGCGCGTCGCTCACGCGCTTGAAGTCGAGTTAAAGAGCGTTCCCGGCACGCGCGACATCACCACGCTCGGCGGCCCGGGACGCGCAGTGCGCGTGTTGCTCGATGTCGACAAGCTCAATGCTTACCGCCTTTCGCTCGGCGAGGTGCGCCAGGCGCTGGCCGCTGCCAATGCTTCCGGCCCTGCCGGGCAGGTGATCCAGCGCGGCACGACTATTGAAGTGCAAGCTGGGACGTATTTGCGCAGCGCCAAAGAGGTGGGCGAGGTGGCCATCGGCGCTTTCGATGGCCGCGCGGTCTATGTATCCGACGTGGCCGTCATCAACGACGGCGCAGATCAACCGACGCACTATGTGTGGCACGGCAACGGCAAGGCGACAAGCAACGCCGCCGGGGAATATCCCGCAGTAACGCTGGCCATCACCAAGAAGCCGGGTGAGAACGCTGTCGCCGTGGCTAAACAACTTATGGCGCGCATAGAAGTGCTGCGCAACAGCGTCATTCCCGAAGCGGTCAAAGTGACGATGACGCGCAACTATGGCGAGACGGCCGATGACAAATCGAAAAAGCTCATCCAAAAACTGCTGTTCGCAACACTGGCGGTGGTGGCGCTGGTGTTCTTCGCCATGGGGCGGCGCGAAGCCGTCATCGTCGGCGCGGCCATCACCATCACCCTCGCAGCTACTCTGTTTGCTTCGTGGGCGTGGGGCTTTACGCTCAACCGCGTTTCGCTATTCGCGCTGATTTTTTCCATCGGCATCCTGGTCGATGACGCCATCGTCGTGGTGGAAAACATCCACCGCCATCGCGCTCTCTACCCTGGCAGCTCCTTGCTTGAGGTCATTCCGCGTGCAGTGGATGAAGTCGGCGGGCCGACCATACTTGCCACCTTCACAGTCATCGCCGCACTGCTGCCTATGGCCTTCGTAAGTGGCTTGATGGGCCCTTACATGAGCCCGATTCCCATCAACGCCAGTCTGGGTATGTTGATTTCGCTGGGTGTCGCCTTCGTCGTCACCCCGTGGCTGGCGCTCAAGCTGGCGGGTAAATCGCAAAGCGTTCACGCTAGCGAATCGAAGTTCGACCAGAAACTCAGTGGCGTATTTACGCGCCTGCTTTCGCCCTTCCTCGATACGCAGCGCGGCGCGCGCGCACGGCGCTTTCTATGGCTGGGCATAGTTGTTGCGATGCTGCTGTCCGTGGCGCTGCCCGCGCTGCAATGGGTGGTGCTCAAGATGCTGCCGTTCGACAACAAATCAGAATTCCAGGTGGTGGTGGATATGCCCACCGGCACGGCGCTCGAAGAAACTGCGTCCGCATTGCGCGACATGGGCGCGTATCTTGCGACCATAGAAGAAGTCGATAACTATCAGGCTTACGCAGGAACCAGCGCGCCGATCAACTTCAACGGCCTGTTGCGCCAATACTATTTTCGCCAGTCGCCGGAACTGGGCGATTTGCAAGTCAATCTGGTGGACAAACATAAGCGCTCGCGCAAAAGCCACACCATCGCCGCCGCGCTGCGCCCCGAATTGGAACGCATCGCCGCCAGTCACGGCGCTAATATGAAAATCGTCGAGGTGCCGCCCGGCCCGCCGGTGCTGTCGCCCATCGTCGCCGAAATCTATGGCCCGGACGAGACAGGCCGCATCGAAACCGCGCGCTTGGTGCGTAACGCTCTGGGCAAAACTGCCGATGTGGTAGGTGTCGATGATTCCATCGAAGAATCCGCGCCGCGCTGGATACTCAAAGTCGATCAGCGCAAGGCGGCGCACTATGGCATCGAAGCGCGCAGCGTGACAGACGCCATCGCCGCACTGCTGGCGGGTGTCAACGTCACCGTCATCCACGACGAGCAAAGCAAGTACCCGGTTCCCATCCGCATGCTGCTGCCTCCCACACAACGCGGCGATTTGCGCGCCGTGCTGCGCGCCAGTGTCAAATCATCCGATGGCGCAGCGGTGCCTATCGGCGAGCTGGTCAGGGTGGTGGAAACGCAACGCGAGCAAACGCGTTATCACAAGGATTTGCTGCCGCTCAGTTACGTCGTCGGCGACATGGCGGGCAAACTCGACAGCCCGCTCTACGGCATGTTCAGTACGCGCAGCGCGCTATTCGATCAGCCGCTTCCTGGCGGCGGCATGCTCAAGGAATATTTCATCAGCCTGCCCGTCGATCACTATCGCAGCTACGCGCTGAAGTGGGATGGCGAATGGCAGGTCACTTATGAAACCTTCCGCGACATGGGCATCGCCTATGCGGTGGGACTGATCCTGATTTATTTGCTGGTGGTGGCGCAATTCGGCTCGTATGTCACGCCGCTCATTATCATGGCGCCGATACCGCTCACCATCATCGGCGTGATGCCCGGCCATGCGTTGTTCGGCGCACAATTCACCGCCACCTCGATGATAGGCATGATCGCGCTGGCCGGCATTATTGTGCGCAACTCTATCCTGCTGGTGGATTTTATCAACCTTCAGGTGGCGCAAGGCCAGCCGTTTGCGCAAGCGGTTATCAATTCCGCCGCCACGCGCGCCAAACCCATTGCGCTCACCGCGCTGGCGGCCATGCTGGGCGCGGCGTTCATTCTCGACGATCCGATTTTTAATGGCCTGGCCATATCACTGATATTCGGCATCCTGGTCTCCACCCTGCTGACGCTGGTGGTGATTCCGGTGCTGTTTTATGCCGTCAACCGGCGGCGCTTCCCGCAAGGAGCCGAGAAATAATAACTTGAACATTCTGGCCGCACTGACGGGCGCGCTGCGGCGTTGCCGGTCGCTTGCAGGGAGCGGCCATGCGGCGCGCCCGGCGTCTTGCATCGCATCCCGCCAGCGCACCCACAATTGTCCAACTTATTATTTCTCGGCTCCTAACCGACCAACCCCAGGAGATTTCATGAACACTGAACGACTCATCCGTATTTTTGCCGGCGCATTCATTGTGCTATCGCTCGCCCTCGGCGTCGAAGCCAGCCCGATTTTTGTAAGCAAACATTTTTTGTGGCTCACCGCATTTGTCGGCGTGAACCTGTTTCATAGTGGATTCACTTGCTTCTGTCCGCTGGAAAAAATTCTTCTCAAATTAGGCGTGCCGACAGCGGGGAGCCGCGCGACGACGGGCTGATTGATATTCGAATTTTTACAACCACACTCCCCTCGCCCGCGAGCTGGAGAGGGTTGGGTGGGGGTTTCGTGCCGCATGCGGCACGCCCACCCAACGGCTGCTCAATGCAGTGAGCAGCGCGCCCTGCAAGGGCAGGGGGAGAGGGTGGATCATATTGCTGGATCGTCATCCTTCCAACTCTGTCAAGACAAAATCTATTCAGAATGTGGAATGAAGTTAAGGAATCCCTAAACAAGTGTCTTCCCCGCCCCCGATTAAAGCATTCGAGGGCAGGCTACAGCGGGGAACCATTTTCTCTTACAAAACATGGATTCCCGTTTTCACGGGAATGACAAATCAGGGCTTGTTCAGGGTTTCCTTAACAAATACGCTCTTGTTTAGCCTTTCAGATTCGCAAACGCCGCCGCGCGCGCGTGCAAGGAAATGGCGAAATTGAGAATGCTGAGTTCCTTGTTCGGCTCAACGTATTGTCCCTTGGCGCCTTGTTTTGCATCCGAGGTAAAGAAACACGCAGCATCGTATAAGCGTTCGCGCACCAGGCGTTCGCACACCAACTCATAGCGCTTTGCGTAGCTCAGCGTCTGAAACTCCTCATCCACTTGAAATGGTGCCAACTCGACGCGCCTTGTTGGCCGAAAGGATGTTTCGTGTTCCTCAAGCATGAAAAGGTAGCCGAGCCACGGTCTTTGGGATGGCTTATAGGCCCCCTTGCTATAGGCAGCCCAAAAGTCGGTTGCGTTGCCAAGCGCTTCTTCGACTCGATTGTTGAAGTTGTTGCCGAAGCTGCCTACTTGCGACTTCACCTCAATGGCGGCCAACAGTTCATCGCCCGAGACCACAACCAAATCCCATTCTTTGGTCGGACGAAAAAAACCGGGCAAGGTGCGATGCTTCTTTATCGATGTACGAATGCATACATCTTCCAGCCCGGCGTCCTTAAGAATAGCAGCGATGAGCTTCACAAAGCCATCTGCGTGCTTTCCTTCGGTCACGGCGGCGCGATTTCCGGCATCTTTTGTGCCGGTAACTAATCCTTGCCGTTTGTGCTGCTTGCCGCGCGTTTGCCAAAAATGTTTAACCGCTTGCCCAAGCTGTTTTTCTACGTCGATCACGGATTTTCTTTCTATGCCGGATGCAAGCGGATCGAATGACCAGAAAACAGCTTCGGGATTTCGTTCTCGATTCGCTTGGCAGACATTTCGAAATAATGCGGATCGACTTCGATACCGATGCTGCTGCGTCCCCACTTGGCTGCGGCAATGTTTGTGGTTGCCGTTCCCATGAAGGGGTCGAGCACGGTATCACCCACGAAGCTGAACATCCGAATGAGTCGTTCGGCCAACTCCAGCGGGTAAGGCGCAGGATGGCGCTTGGTCGAGGCGCCGGTTACGCCTGTCCAGATTTGCTGGAACCACGTCGCGTGATTTTCGGCAGAAATAACACTTAGGATGCGCGTCGCCACGGATGGACTACGATACCCGCCCGGCTTGCGCTGCATCAGTATGAATTCGATGTCGTTCTTGATTACGCTATTCGGTTCGTAAGGTTTGCCGAGAAAACCTCCCCCGTTTCCGGTGGCCTCGTAGGCGGCGTTGGCGATTTTGTGCCAAATAATCGGCGCCAGGTTATTAAAGCCAATGGCGCGGCAATGCTCCTGGATGGATGCGTGCAGCGGCACCACGACGTGCTCTCCCGCATTCTTGCGGCGCGAAAGACAAACATCGCCGACCACGCACACGACACGTCCTCCAGGCACGAGGGCGTCATAGCAAGCTTGCCAAACACGATCCAACTCCGTGAGAAACATTTCATAGTCTTCGATAAACCCCATCTGACCATCGCTAGGGTTGTACTCCTTCAATGTCCAGTACGGCGGGGAAGTGACAACAAGGTGCACGCTGTTTGGAAGGAGAAAATCAACAGCGCGCGAATCACGGCGATACAGATCATGAGTCGTCGGGATTTGAGAAAGCTGGGCCCCTATCAATGCCGTGAGCTTAGGGTCTCGCGCAATCCGCGGTAAGTCGGTTTGATGGTTGGTGATCTCACCGATTTCCGGCGGCAGCCACTGAACGGGATCGGCGGTTAATAAACCAAGGTCAATTCGTTTATTCATGATTCATTTTAGTAGTCTGCGTTAGCCAACACAAAAATATTTGTAGCCCGTTATGCGGTTTGTGCGGGTTTGTATGGCAAACAATCGTGGTCTGTCCTTGGTTGGTATGATGGATTCTAATGCAACATCATTGACTCCGGCGAGACGCTCATGCATCACTGTTGAATCGGCGCCGATACGCTCCAGGGCTGGTCGCGACGAGTCGGCGAAAGTGACGCCGTAGTGACTCCTCCGAGCCAAATCCTGCCAACTCGGCAACCTGTACCAACGGAATTTCGGGCATCTCCAGTAGGTCTTTGACGATAGCAACGCGCTCATGAATCAGCCATTCTGTCGGCCCCAGTCCTGTTGCCTCGTGAAACTGGCGCTGTAAGGTACGCGGACTCATCAAGGCCTGCTGCGCCATCGATGTGATCGTATGCGGCAGGGCTGGGTGGGCGCGCAGCCAGTCCATCAGTTTCGCCAGCCTGCCCGTTTCATCGTGCGCCATCGGACGTGGCACAAACTGCGCCTGCCCGCCCTCCCTATGTGGCGCAACGACGAGACGCTGCGCCACCATATTGCCAATCTTGGCGCCGTAATCCCGACGCACAAGATGCAGCAGCATGTCGAGCCCGGCCGCCGAGCCAGCGGACGTGATAATTTGTCCTGCATCGACGTACAGGGCGTCGGCCTGCACTTTGATGGCCGGGTAACGCCGCGCCAAGCGCTCGGCATAGCGCCAGTGCGTGGTCGCGTGCATGCCGTCTAACACCCCGGACGCAGCCAGAACAAACACTCCAGAGCAAATAGAACACAGGCGCGCACCTCGTTCGTAGGCGGCGCGAATCTTGTTGAGCACGGGCGCAGGCGGCAATTCGTCGGCATCGCGCCAGCCCGGAATCACAATGGTATTGGCGTTGTCTAGCAAGTCGAGCGGATACGGCGCCGAAATAGTGACCCCGCCTGCCGCACGGATCGGTCCCGTCTCGGTCGCGCAAACCGCAAAGTCATACCAATTCACACCCAACTCGGGGCGCTCCAGCGCGAACAGTTCCACTGTACAACCGAATTCAAAAGTACAGAGCTGGTCATAAACGAGCGCAACGACGAGGTGTTTTTTCATGGCGCGATCTTACCGTATATTGTCGTTTACGCCACTATGGAAGTAAATTGACTGCTGCGATAATTTTTCTTACACCAACCCAATAAGAGTCTGTCCATGTCTATCGTTACCGAAGTAACAGCAGCCCAAAGCGCAGTCGCCCTTGCCCATTTTGAATCGATACTTCAATTCGAAACGGATTGCTGGGATGTACACCACGCGCTCAAAACTGGCGCGCACGATTTTGTCTTGCTCGACGTACGCGGGCCGGACCAATTTGCTACAGGCCACATTCCAGGTGCGATCCATTTGCCGCACGGCAAGATCATCGGATCTAAGTTGGCCGAGTATCCGACCAATACTATGTTCGTAACCTATTGCGCCGGCCCACACTGCAATGGCGCAGCGCGCGCGGCTATTAAACTGGCACAGCTCGGGCGCTCTGTCAAAATCATGCCCGGTGGTATCACCGGCTGGATGGACGAAGGCTTCGCGCTGGAAACTTCAGCACATGCAGCAGCCTGAGCGACGATGCAAACCATCTACTCCGTACGACATGCGGGCGAGTCTGACGCAGCCAAACTGCTCATCCTGATGCGTGAGCTGGCGCACGTCGAGCGCTACATCGACCAATTTCGCGTAACCGAAGAAGATTTACTGGCGCGCGGTTTGCGTGGCGGCACAGAGCCGCAATATGCCGCGCTTCTCGCCGAGACGAGCGATGGCCAGTTGTTGGGCTATGCCGTGGTCTATAAGGTGTCATTCACGTTTGACTTACGACCCAACTTCGTGCTCAAGGAACTGTACGTCAGGGAAATTTCTCGCGGTCTCGGTGTCGGGCACACTTTGATGGCGGCCGTCGTCGCGCACGCAAAGGAGCGCGGTTGCGCGCGCCTGAAGTGGGATGTGTTGCCCGACAATACCCGGGCGCAAACCTTCTATCGCGGCATCGGCGGCGTGCCAGACACTGCTTGGGAAAGCTGGATATTGCTGCTTGCTTGAGAGGATATTAGGGACAGACCACTATTACTTTCGCCCCGGCAATATTGAGGATCCGGCCAACACATCAAGCCCGTGTTTTTTGATCACGGAAAGTAACTTGAGCGCCATGCCGCTCGGACGTTTGGCGCCTGTCTCCCATTTCTGTACCGTAGATTCGCTGGTATTCAAGTAACGGGCAAAAATGGGCTGGCTTACGTGGTTAAGTTCTCGAATTTTCTTTATCTGCTGAGGTTTGATTTCCACAAGCGCGGCCAAGCAAGCAATATCAAAGTCTCGCATGGTGGCTTTATTGATGGCGCCTACTTTATGTAGCGCGCTTGCTGACGAATGAATGGCCTCAAACGCGCCAGTTTTGTATTTAATCTTTGTTGCCATGGCATATCTCCACGAAGTGGTTGCTGTCAATCAGTTGCTCAATTTCTTGTCGTTTAGCTTAGCGTAGGTCTTGGCCAGTTCTCGAAATTGCTCGAGTTCATCGGCCTCAATATTTTCTCGGTCATTTTTCGCAAACAAATATTCATATATCCACCAGCGGCCCGCTTTAGTAAGGATGATTGCACGGCGAGGCAAATCGGGGTCAGAGTGCGGGGTCAAATCTTGCGTAAACACATTTTTGTGTCGCGAAAATATATGGGTGCGGTATATTTTAAAATCAATTACATAGGCACCCCATCTACCCTGTAAGGAATTCCAAACATTTATGGCTGAAACAGTAACTGCACAGAGCCTTGCGCGAGGAGCTTGGCTTTTTAGAATCAAACAATCAACTCAAACTGCCCACCCGTCATCGGCTCGTGTTCGGCGGGGAGTCGGCCTTTCAGCTCAATCAGGGTTCGACGCGCAAGCGGCGCCCCGTATTCGTTCACACGCACGACCGATGCGGACACATGTGAACGGCGATCCAAATCCGCGTAAATTTGGCGGCGAAGGCGATTTCAGACGATTTCAGACGCTGAGTATTAATCTGAATTGTGGGTAGAAACTGGC
>JAYWAM010000124.1:0-6149 GCA_043782425.1 Betaproteobacteria bacterium | reverse complement strand
TCCCAGCGGAGGCTGGGACCCAGTCCCATCAACATCACTTTGAAAAAATAGTCAGATCGTGTAACGGACTGGGTCCCAGCCTTCGCTGGGACGACGGGTTCTCTCAATATTCATCGCGACTTTCATATTTAAGGTGGCCATTTTCAATGCACGAATGAACTGGAAATGTAATTAGACTTTGTGCAACAGACACTCTCGCCTACCTTTTATCTTCCACCCGCATCACGCCGCCTGCGGCGCTCATCCCGCGCACTTCAGGCCGGTACATGTCCTCGGCAAAGCTGGGGGGGATGACGAACAGGCCGGGGGTGACTACGCGCACCAGATAGAACAGGTCTAGTGTATTTTCCAGTCTCGCGGCAGCCACAAAACGGTCATCGCGGAATTCGCGGTGTTTGATGCGTGTATCGGCCATCGCCTCAGCAGGATTGATGGGATTGCGTCTGCCATAGCGAGTGTCGTTGTGCGGTGTGACGTTGAAATTCGCCAGAGGATTGGCCCTGCCGTTTTGCGTGATGTTCATATTTTCAATTTCCAACCCGGCGGGAACGCGATCCACCACCAGGCCATCTTCAATGCGCCGCTTGGCGTTCACTTCCAGATGCACCAGCAATTGTTCACCCACTTTCAACACCCTGTTACCCACCAGCGAGCCATCGGCTTCGTAGAGGGTGCGGCGCAAGGCGATCAGATCGTCTTTCGGCTCACGCGGTTTTATCGCGAAGCCCACCGTTTCAATCGCCAGAAAGATCGGTTCGGTGTGATTGTTGGTGATCGCGACACCGCGTTTTAGCGCGTCCGCATTGAATTCGCGCATCTCGCTATTCTTGCTTTGCAGCACGACATCTTTACCTGCGGAAGTGATGGTGGCGCGCCATTCGTTGTTGTTGGCGCTGCCGCTACTGCCGGAAAAATCCTTGGCAACGAGCAGCAATGCCATTTGTTCCTGGGTCGAAAGCCAACGCGCCTTGGGTACGAGCTGCACGAGTTCATTCAGAAGATTATCTTTGCGTTTGTGTACGACCTTATGACGCTCAAGCAAACTGAACGACAGCGCGGTATCGCGCAACTGCGTGCCGTAATCGCCCAGCCATTGCCAGTCATAGCCGGTGATGCCGTAAGGCGTGGCGAAGGCATAGTCGAGCGCGGACACGCTGCGTTTTTCATCGCCCATGCGTTGCAATGCGATGGACAGATGCGTCATGGGTAAGGGCGAGAGCGCACGATCACGATACTCGTCATGCAAAATGCGCAACGCGGCGAGCGGCGCTTTTTCATCACGCGCCAGCACATAGCCCATGTAGGCCAGCGCGCCCAGCCTGCGGTGGCCGTTGACGGCAATATCGTGTGCGGCATAGTCGCCGGCCCAATATTGACTGCGCGTAATGGCGTCATCGGGCAACGCCTTATTGTCCGGATTTTTTGCCACCGGCTTGGGCGGAAAGCTGGATCCCGCCTGCTGCAATTGCTTGAGCATCCACTCATCTGCACGTTTCACCATCGCATCAGGAACAGCATAACCCTGGTCACGCGCGGTTTTCAGAAAGTCAGTCACGTAGGCCGTCAGCCACGGCTCATCCGGGCCTTCACCCCACAATGTGAACGCTCCCGAGCTGCGCTGTAGACCGGCTAAGCGCGCGAAAGCCTGGTCCATGGCCTTTTCACGCTCGGCCTTTTCAAACGGCTTCAAGCCAAATGCGGCGGCGAGTTTCTCATCAATCAGCAAATGCGGAAAAGCTTTGCTCGTGGTTTGCTCCAGGCAGCCGTAGGGGTAGCCAAGCAGGCCCTTGACTTGATCGGCAACGTTGATCGGCGGCGTGCTGGAGAGCGTTGCGGTGACCAGCGCCGAACCGGCATACAGACCTTCGGTCAGAGTAGCGTCGAGTTTGACCGTTTCGTGCGGCGCAACGCGCTGGTAGCGCCGCGTGCGCTCTGCGGGCGCGAGCGGTGATATCGCCAGCACTGCCTCCCGCTTGATCTTGATCGGCGTAGTTTTGTCAGTGTTGTTGACCATTACTGTGATAATGCCCTGGCCGCTCGCATCAAGCGCTTCAGCGCTCAAGCGCAGCGTCTTTTTTTGCTGCGGCTTGAGTTGCAGCGCTTCGGCTGCGCCGCTGACTTTTACCGGGCCGACGCTGGTGACGCTGACTTTCACGGTCTGCGCTTCAGCCGTCATGTTGGTCACATCGAGCGCAATGGTCGCCTTGTCACCGGGCGAGACAAAACGCGGCATGGCAAGCTCGGCCACAATCGGCGCGGCGCTGGTCACTTCCATTTCCGCGCGCCCGAATTGTTTACTGCCCGCCACCACTGCCATGAGACGCAACGTGCCGTTGAAGTCGGGAATGTTCAGCGTGATGTCTGCTTCGCCTTTGTCGTTTAATGTCACCGGGCCTGAATAGAGATCCACCAGCTTGACTTTTTTGGGCGAGGATTTGGATTCGCGCATTTTTGCATCGCCGCCAAATTTCAACTTGCCTTTCTGGCCTTCGACTGTTTCGATGAATTTGCCGTACAAGTCCAATACATCGGGTGCGTAGCGCTGTTTGCCGAGGAAGAAATCGAATGCGTCGGGGCTGGCGAAGTTGGTAATGTTGAGGATTCCCACATCCACGGCGGATAGCGTGACGGTCGCCATTTCACCTTTCAAACCCTCTGCTTTCACCTTGATCTTCAACGCGCTTTCGGGCTGGGTTTTCTGCGGCGCATCGAGCTTCACGGCGAGCTTGCGCGCTTCGCTGTCGATAGGTAAGTAGGTGATGCCCATGGCGCGCGCAGGCGTCACTTTTTCGCTGCGGCTTCCGGGGCGAAACACCACGGCAGAAACATACAGGTCATGTCGATTCCACGTCTTGTCGATCGGCACGCTCAGAGTGGTACCCTGCGCCGAAACACTGACAAGCTTTTTCCACAATACGCCGCTGCCTCCCTCAACCAGCACCAGCGCCTCGCCCGCGTGCGGCGGCGAAATGCTGAGCTGTGCGCTCTCACCCCCGCTGTAGCCGGGCTTATCGAGTTTCAACGCGACGCGATCAGGGCGGTTGCCGGCCAACTCGGCATCCTGCGCTCCCCATCCGGCGTAAAGGCGATAACGCGCCGCGTAGCCCGTTTCACGGTCAATGACTTCGATGCGGTAGCGTCCATACTTGACCGGAAAGAAAACCTTGTTGCGTTTGCTAAGATCGAACTCGCGGCTATCAATCAGCTCATCTTCCTCGTTAAAACCAGAATGCCAGCCGCGTTGATCGTCAAACACCCAGTAGTAATCACGATCCTCGCGGTATACGCGCAAAATGGCTTTGCTAAGCGGCGCGAATTTACCTTCGCGGTCGACGCGGATCACCTCGAATTCGGCATTCGAGCCTTCGCGCACAAATTTGCCGCTCCAGGTCGGACGCAGGCCGATGAGCTTTTCAGCGGGGAATATGGTGCGCTCGATAGTGCGCACCACCGGACGCCCTCCGGATTCGAGCAAGCTCAATGTGGCGCTCACGCTAAGCGGCGAACGCGCCTGCTCGGCAATTTTTGCTGGTGCGGCAATGGTAATTTCAGCGTTGCCGTTGTCATCCAAATCGGCTGAAGCAATGTCTTCGCGCTTTTTCAGAGTGTCATCCGCAAAATCGCCAAACTCAAAACCCGGCCACTCCTTGGCAAACGGCACGCGGTTGCGCTCGGTGGTTGCCGTGCCCATGAGCTTGTTACCGGCGGCAGGCGCGCCGTAGAGATAGTTGCCTTGCACCTGCACCAGCATATCCTCCCCCGGAGCGAGGTAGGCTTTTTTGCTTTTCAGATCAAGCTTCATGCGCTCAGGAAGAAATTCTTCCACCTGAAATTTCATCACGCTATCGGGCGCTTTGGCGCCCGGGTCGGCGCGCAACTCCAGCGCCCAGGAACCCGTTTGCGCATCTTGTGGGAGCAAGATCGCGTGTTGTAGAAAACCCGCCCTCTTGTCATCCGGCCGTATGGTGTATTGCTGCACTGTTTTACCGTCCGCGCGCTTGAGCGTTGCGCTAATGGGCGCGGGAGGCAGCGGATTTCCATCGCCATCGCGCACCAGAATGCTGGCCTCAAAAGTCTCGCCCGGACGATACAAATCGCGCCCCGCATAAGCGTAGATCTTGGTGGCGCGCGGCAGGTGGCCGCCGGTATCAAACTCGGAAAGATCAAGCGCCGGTTCAATCAGCGACAGCAGCGAAAATTCGTTGCCGCGCTTCGCAGTAATCACACGAGCAGCAGAAGTCTTTATGGAAAAAATGGCGTGGCCATCGCCGTCCACAGCGGCTTTTCCCAGCGACTTGCCGCCCTCGTCCAGCAACTGAAACTCGACGCCCGGCAGCGCCTTACCTGACTTGAGCGAAATAGCGAACGCATTGAGCGAATTAGCGCTGCGGCGCACATGTATGCCGATGTCGCTGACATAAAAGTAAGTGGTTTGATAGTCGGGACGGAACCGGCCTGGCTCGTTCATCACCGCTATATAAATCCCGGGTTCCTGTAGCTCCTTGATATCCTCGACCGGCAAATGCGTAATGTTGCGGCGGTTTTCGCGCGCGTCTGCAACAAAGCGCCCCACGTAGACGCTTTTGGAAACGCTGCGCAAGGTATCTAGTTGATAGCCTTGAATGGCGCCTTGCGGTGCACGCGGGCTATCGTCGTAATAATATTGTTCCTCGTCTTCATCTTGCTGTATTGCCGCGTCCTTCTTGCTGCGCTTGCCGACCACGCGCTCCAGAAAGCGCGGCAATTGCGCTGGCTCAACACGCAAAAATTGCACATCGACTTCAGGCACATTCACCGTCACTATCGGCAGGCCGCCGTTTTGTTTGGCGGGTAGTACCGTGCCACGGCTGGCGAAATAGAACGATGGCGGCATCGCTTCGGCGATGATGTCGCACGACAGATTTTGTCCAAGCTTCTCTTTGCTGCTCGATTGCAGTTCAGCGCTCAGGCTGACGCGATAGCGGTGTTTTGGCGTGACATGCGGCAGATACAACACGCGCGGGTTATCACCTACAATCCACACAGTATTGACGGCCTTGATTTTGTCCTTGTCTGTGCCTTTATTGTCAGCGGCCGCTGCGCTGGCCGCAGCGGGTGGATTGGATTGTCTTTGTTTACTGCGGCTTCTGACTTCATCGCCGCTTGCACCCAGATCGAGCACGGTCAGGATTTTTGACAGATTTTGCCGCCCATCGACGGGTGCAGCAAACATCAACGCCAGGGCGGGGGACGAATCAAAGTAGCGCGCCTGACAATCGAGCGCTGCAAATTGTTCAGCGGCTTCCGCCTCGCCAAAGGATAGGCTTGACTGTGTGGAGTCTTTGCCCAATAACCACCAGCCGCCCAACGCTGTCGCAATGACAATACCAACAGCCAAAGACCAGCGCCGCAACGCCGGCTTCAGTAAATCTTGCATACCCGAGCTTGCCATGATCGTCCCCTTTTGTTCCTGCGACGCCGCAATTAGCGGCCACATTTGCCCATGCAAAGCAGCCTACACCACCATCATGGCTATGGCAGGATAGATGGTGGCAAAATCGTGACCGTGGATATGAATTGTTCGAACCTTGCCTATGCGGGTAATTGCCAAAACCCATTCTCTGTAGGGCGCAATAAGCGAAGCGCATTGCGCCGCCTGGCGGAACACATTCGGCGGATTACGCTACGCTAATCCGCCCTACGAAGGCTGTGGATCGTCTGGTAGGGTGCGCTTGCGCACCATCCGTAACGGTGCGCAAGCGCACCCTACGGAATTTCAGATGGCGTCCCCTCTAAGATGACACAGTGAAACCAGGAGTCTGTCGGACTCAAGCGGAAACTCAATCGCCAAGTTGCGGGTTCACTTTCTGTACGCTTTCCATTTTGTTGAGGGCATTGATGTAGGCCTTGGCGGAGGCGACCACAATATCGGTGTCCGATCCCAGGCCATTTACGATGCGGCCATTTTTTGTTAAACGCACCGTCACCTCGCCCTGTGAATCGGTTCCCGCCGTGACATTGTTGACCGAATAAAGCAGCAGCTCAGCATCACTATGCGCGACGCTTTCAAGCGCCTTGAAGGTGGCGTCAACCGGGCCGGCGCCGCGCGCCTCGCAGGGTTTTTCTTGGCCATTCTCGGCGATCACCACGCGCGCAAACGGCTGTTCGCC
>JAYWAM010000123.1:0-2330 GCA_043782425.1 Betaproteobacteria bacterium | reverse complement strand
CGGCCACAGCATGGGCGGCAATATCGCCTGCATCTACGCAGGTGTGCGCCCGCAGCGCGTGCGCAGGCTGATTTCAATGGAAGGTTTTGGCCTGCCCGCCAGCAACCCCGATGAGGCGCCGGCGCGCATCGCACAATGGCTCGAAGCCTGGCGCAAGCCGCCCGCGTTCAAGCCCTATGCAACGCTGGATGAACTGGCGGCGCGCATACGCACCTCAAGCACGCGGCTGGGCGCAGGTCAGGCGCATTTTCTCGCTAAAGAACACGCGCTGCTCACACCCGATGGCCAGGTCATTTTTTCCAGCGACGCTTTTCACAAAGCCGCCAATCCCATGCTCTATCGCCTAGAAGACGCTAAGGCTTGCTGGCGCAACATCAGCGCGCCGACACTGTGGATGATAGGCAGTGATTCGGATTTGATGAAACGCCTGTATGGCGCAGGCCACGAAGCGCTGGTCGAGCGCGCGGCATGCTTTGCCGATCTGAAGCAAATCACCCTCGCCAATGCGGGGCACATGCTGCACCACGATGAAGCGCTTGCCTGCGCGCGCGCGCTGGAAGAATTTTTGCTCGGCTAGAAACCTCAGCGCCGGAAAAACGCCGGGCGCAGCAAGGCAAGCAAGCCGATGGCGGCAAACAGCAAGAACCAGACAAACGCCCACTCGGGAATGGAAAGGTAAAGAAACGTCCACTTCACCTCGGAACACTCCCCTGTACCGGCGAAGAGTTTCGGCAGCGCTTCGGCAAGCGGGAAATTGTTGAGCATGTATTCCAGATCACTACCAACACACCGCGTTGATGGCGACGGAAACCATTGCAGCCAGGCGTGCCGTAGCGCGACCCCGGCGGCAACTAGCGCCAGCAGCGCTGTCAGCGCGCCGTAGAGGCGACGCCCGCTGTTCGCCGGGTTGTGGATCGCGGCGGCCAGCGACACCACGCCGATCAGCATGAATCCCATGCGCTGCAAAACACACATGGGGCACGGATCGAGATACAGCACGTTCTGCAAATACAATATGGCGAACGTCGGCATGGCGGCGCAGGCGAGAAACATGGCGCCGAAGATCAGGCGAAAGGAACGCAGGCGCAGGGCGGACTTGTGCGCCGCATCATGTCTGAGCGGTGCTGATGGTTTGGCGGACAAATCCGCCCTGCGCTCTGCCATCTCTTCGTTTCTTTCAGTGAGGGTGAGCGAGGAGCTTACCTCACATCAGTTAGGATCACATCCCCTGCACTATTGCGACCCTCTGAAAAGAACAATTCGAAGGCGCGCAGCGCTTCCTCAATCTGCGCCGCGCTGACATCAAGATGCGTCGCCAGGCGCGTGCGCGGCCCAACCAGTGCATTCACGCCATGCGCGTGCAAATGCGCCGCAAGCGCCGCTGCCTGGTTGGCGGGTATATGCACAAACACCATATTGGTTTGCACCGGCTCGACGCGCAGCCCGGCAATGGCGGCCAGGCCCGCCGCAAGCCGCTCGGCATTGGCGTGGTCTACAGCCAGCCGTGCGATGTTGTGCTCCAGCGCATACAGACCGGCAGCGGCCAGCACACCCGACTGACGCATGCCGCCGCCAAGCATTTTGCGCCAGCGCTTGGCCTGCTCGATAAACGGCCTGGCGCCGCACAACACACTGCCCGCAGGCGCACCCAGCCCCTTGGATAGACACACCGAAACCGAATCGAAGCCGCGGCACAATTCCTCGACCGAAACCCCGAGCTTTATGGCGGCGTTGAAAATGCGCGCACCATCCAGATGCAGCGCCAGACCGCTCTGCTGGCAAAGCCTGGCAGCGGCGCGCTGATAATCGAGCGGCAAAACCTTGCCGCCTATGGTGTTCTCCAGAGCCAGCACGCGACTGCGTGCAAAATGCGCATCGTCGGGCTTGATGGCGCGCTGCACCTCATCAAGATCGAGCGTGCCATCGGGCTGATTGCTCAAGGGCTGTGGCTGAATGCTGCCCAGCACCGCCGCGCCGCCAGCTTCATACTTATAGGTATGCGCCTCCTGGCCGACGATGTACTCATCACCGCGCTGGCAATGCGTCATCAGCGCCACCAGGTTGCTTTGCGTGCCGCTTGGCAGGAACAAAGCAGCTTCGTGGCCGCTAAGCCGCGCCACCGTCTGCTGCAAATGAATCACTGTGGGGTCGTCGCCAAACACATCGTCGCCCACTTCGGCCTCGGCCATGGCGGCGCGCATGGCTTTGCCGGGACGTGTAACGGTATCGCTGCGAAGATCAATCATTTAATTCTTCCCGTTCAATAACAACTTCAATCCTTGCCTATCCGCTTGCTAGCCAAAACCCACCCCAGTAGGGCGGAAAAGCGC
>JAYWAM010000122.1:0-2332 GCA_043782425.1 Betaproteobacteria bacterium | reverse complement strand
TCAATCCCGTTTTTGTTTTTCTTCGCGTCTTTGCGTCTTGGCGCGAGAATCGTTTTGGGTTCCGGCTTGTCCTGCTTAGGCTTTTCTTGGTGCTCTTTGTGATCTTTGTGGTAAGAATAATTTTAGAATGATCGACTAATTTATGATTCTCCCCGGCGCAACTTTGGGCCTGCTCGGCGGTGGCCAGCTTGGCCGCATGTTCACTGTGGCAGCGCGCACGCTGGGCTACCACGTGACCGTGCTCGACCCCGATGCGTTGTCGCCCGCTGCAGAATTCGCCACGGGTCACCTCAACACCGTCTACACCCATGCAGCGTCGCTGGATGAGTTGGCGAAAACCTGCGCGGCGGTGACCACAGAGTTTGAGAATGCGCCAGCCAAGGCGCTGCTGGCCTTGGCGCAACGCACTATTGTGCGTCCGAGCGGCGCTGCGGTGGCCATCGCCCAGGAGCGCAGTGCGGAGAAGCGTTTCTTCAAGTCGCACGGTTTTGCACTTGGTGCGTTCGCGCAAGTTGAATCCTCTCAAGACTTCGACAGCGCGTTACACCAGGTCAAGCTTCCTGCCTTACTCAAGACCGCGCGCTTCGGCTACGACGGCAAAGGTCAAGCCAGAATCAACTCACGCGCCGAACTGGAAAGCACTTTTGCCGCGTGGCGGCAGACGCCTTGCGTGCTCGAGGAGTTGCTGCCGCTATCCAAGGAAATTTCCGTCATCCTGGCGCGCGCTGCAAGCGGGGAGTGCGCCGTCTTTCCTGTCGCAGAAAACCAGCACGTTGGCGGCATACTCGATATCAGCATCGCCCCCGCGCGCATTTCCGCTGCGCTGGCGCGCGAAGCAATCGATAGCGCCACGCGCCTTGCTACAGCGCTCGACTATGTGGGCGTGTTGGCGGTCGAGTTTTTTATCATCGGCGAAAACCAATTGCTTATCAACGAAATCGCGCCGCGCCCGCACAACAGCGGGCATTACACCATCGACGCCTGCCGCACCTCGCAATTCGAGCAGCAAGTGCGCGTGCTGTGCGATCTACCGTTGGGCGATGCGTCGCAGCATACGCCCGCAGTAATGCTTAATCTGCTGGGAGATATGTGGAAGGGGCCTGCCAACGATATCGCGCCAAACTGGAGCCGGGTGCTTGAACATCGCGGCGCGCACCTCCATCTATACGGCAAGCGCGAAGCGCGCCCTGGACGCAAAATGGGCCACGTGACAATTTGTGACGAAAATGTCAAAAAGGCCCTCGGAATTGCTCTGCGCATCAAGGCAGAGTTGTGCTCTGCCGCAATACTCAACCACCCCTCACCCTAACCCTCTCCCCAAAAACGGGGAGAGGGGATGTGTCCCTTTGCCTTTTGCCTTTTGCCTTTTGCCTTTTGCCTTTTGCCTTTTGTTCGACAGGAGCAGCGCATCACAATGTTCGCCTGGATCAAGCGAAAGCTCAAACAAAACCTCCGTGCTTTCCAGCCGATCAACGCATCACACTGGCGCGAGGCGACTGCCGCTTATCTTTTCATGCGCGGCATGAGCGCCGCCGATTCCGAGCACTTGCGCTTGCTGTCCTCGCATTTTCTACAAAGCAAACGCATCAGCGGCGCGGCAGAACTGGAAATTACACCCTTGATGCGCACCCAGATCGCCGCGCAAGCATGCATCCTGGTGCTGCAACTCGGTCTTGATTATTACAAGGGCTGGTCGGACATCATTCTCTACCCTGGGCAATTCGTCCCTGAGCGCGAGGAGGTGGACGAAGCCGGTGTGGTGCACACTACGCGCAACGTGCTGGCGGGCGAGGCGTGGCTGGGCGGCCCGGTGATTCTTTCCTACGACGATGTGGCGCGCGCCAGCGATGCACAACATCGTGTCGATGGCGCCAATGTCGTCATCCACGAATTCGCCCACAAACTCGACATGCTCAACGGCGCGCCCAACGGCTTTCCGCCGCTGCACAAAGGCATGAGCCTGGAAACCTGGCGGCGCGATTTCATGGGTGCGTATCTGGATTTTTGCAAACGCGTTGATGCGGCAGAAGCGCGTTCGCGCCAAGATCACGGCGCGGCGCTTGATGCACTCACTATCGATCCCTACGCCGCCGAAAATCCTGCGGAGTTTTTCGCCGTCATCTCGGAAACATTCTTTGAAGTTCCTAACGCCGTGCACAGCGAGTACCCCGCCGTGTATGCCCAGCTCAAGGCGTTTTACAAGCAAGACCCACTGCTACGACTGGCGCGCAGCTAAACTGAAGTTCCCTGACTCCGATCCTTTTTTTCAACGTGTCCGCTAGAGCGAAGGCGAAGGAAATATCGCCAGTATTTAAATGCAATATGTAGCCAT
>JAYWAM010000121.1:0-16512 GCA_043782425.1 Betaproteobacteria bacterium | reverse complement strand
CAGTTTGGATCGTATCTGGCAGCAACAATGCCAGGGCCGCCATCGCCGCCACAACCACACTGCCCGCCGCAAAGACTGACTTCACGGCCACGCTTTCTATCAATACCCCGCCGACCGCCATACCCGCGCCTATGCCGCTGACGATGAAGGTCGATGACCAGGTGAAGGCTTCGGTGGCGTATTTTGCAGGTGCAAGGCGCGACACTAGCAGCGTCTGCGCCGTCAGTGCGGGCGCGATGGCCATGCCGGCCAGAAACGCCACCACGGCGAAAGCGGCAATCTGATCGACCCAGACATGCAGCATCAAAGGCAGCGCCATCAAGGCCAGCGTGCAGGCGAACTGCCGCTCGATGGACATTTTCGGATGCAGCCCGCCATAGATGGCGCCGCCCGTTGCGCTTCCGGCGGAATTGATGGCAAGCAGCACGCCGCCCAGAGCGGGCAGGCTAAGGTGTGTGGCGTAACCTGGATAACCCACCTCCAGCAGACCAAAGCAGAAAGTGAGACCGAAGCTGATGACAAACACCAGCAGCAGGCGCGGCTCGGTGAGCGGCCCCAGCAGGTGGCGCTCGGCATGCGCATCGTGCTTCCAGTATTGCAGCGCAGGCGAGCGCAGAAATAACTGCAAGGCGAGAATCACTATCACGATAGCCATGACGTAGGCCGCAGTCGGGTGCGCAAAGGCGATCACTGCGGCGACCAGCGCCGGGCCGAGCATGAAGCTGGCTTCTATCATCACCGCGTCGATGGCGAAGGCAAGACGGCGCTGCGCCTCGTCTGCAAAGCGATAGCGCCACATGGTGCGCGTCAACACTGTAATGGGGCTGGAGAACGCCCCCGCCACAATGGCGCAGGCAAACAGCGCCGCAAGGGGAAGCTCAAGCTTGACGCAAGCGAGCAGCGCCAGCATGGCAAGCGGCTGAATCAGCCCCGTCACCAGCAGCGTCACGCGCGGCCCGTGACGGTCGATAAGACGCCCCTGAACCGGCGCGCAAAGCGCCATGGCGATATAGCTGGCGCCGACCACGCTGCCGGCCAGCGTAAAAGAGCCGAGCGACTCACGTAAAAACATCAGCATGGCCAGGCCGATCACGCCTATGGGCAGGCGCGCAAGACCGGCGACGATGACCAGGCGGGAAACATCAGGCAGGCGTAGAAAGTGCAGGTACTGTTGCAGCATATTTTTTGCTTTATCTGAATTTTTCAGAAAATGTGATGCAGTTCGCTGCCAAAAATCAGCGAAGAGGATCTTGAGCAGGGAGCGAGCGAAAACTTGCCAGCGCCGGGCTGTGCAGCGTTTATGTTAAAGGGCCGCCTGATCGAGGCTTGCCAGTAGATTCACCATGTGGATTCTCTTCTAGCGTGTGCAAACGCGTCCTACGGCGCCGGGTGCGATTCAAACTGATGTGAAACGAATTCAAGGAGCCTCCAAACAAATGTCATCCCCGCGAAAGCGGGGAACCATTTTTTGCTAGCAGAACATGGATTCCCGCTTTCGCGGGAATGACAAATCAGCTGAATGTATTCACGCTTCTATCGAGAATTGAAAATACGCCACATCAGTTTGAAGCACACCCTACGGCGCCACCGTTCCTCCTTGAGGTTCAGTGCAGAATGCGCGCCAATTGCTCTTCGCCCGTCGTTCCCTGCGGCGCGGGTGAGGCGTGATGCAGGGTAATGCGCCAACCGCCAGGCGTCAGCAAAAAAACATTGGTGGCAAGGATAGGGGTAGCCGAGCGTTTTTCCGCGCGCAGCGAGAGGATTTCATAAACCGTGTGCACGCATAGCGTTTGACTCTCATACACCTTGGCTTCGCCTACCTTGAGCTGAAAATTTGGCCCCGCAGAAAAAATCTCCGCCCAACTGGCGCGAATGGCGTCGAGCCCGGTCAGGCGCGGCCCATGCGGATGGATGCAGACAATATTGTCCTCGTTGGCCCACACCGCCATCATGGCGGCCAGATCGCAGCGCTCGAAAGCCTCATAGAACGCGGTTTCGGCGTCGTCGGGAGTGGGGAAAATTTTGCGTGCCATGGTCGCCATGATAAGCGGCTCTTGTCTATCGGGCAATCCAGTTGCAAAAGTGTGACGAAAAAGTGACCCGGTTAACAGATTACCGCGAAGCTATGGGATAAAGTTCCCACAACAAAAACGTAGCTCACACCCGCAGGGACTTTACTACCATGAACAACGACCTGAAGCGGCAATATGACCATACTCGCTAGCAATCCCCTTCCTGAGCAATATGCGCTGGGTGATTACCAGCTTCAAAACCTCCTATCCACTGGGGGGTTTTCCATGGTCTATCTGGCGCAGGACAAGCAGCAAATTCCGCACGCCATAAAAGAGTACTTTCCCTGCGCACTGGCAAAAAGAGAGGGTGAAACACGCGTCATACCCGTCTCGGAGGAAACCGTTCCGCTGTTCCAGCAGGGGCTGAAATGTTTTTTTGAAGAGGCGCGCGCGCTGGCGACTATCACCCATCCCAATGTAGTGCGCGTTACCGATATTTTCCGCGCCAACGAAACGGTTTACATGGTGATGCAATATGTGCGCGGACGTACGCTGCAATTTCATATCAAGCGCCACCGGCGGCAATTTACCGAGCGCTTTCTGCGCGCCACCATTGTCAACCTGTTGAATGGCCTGCGTGAAGTGCATGCCCACAAGTTGCTGCACCTCGATATCAAACCAGACAACATTTATCTCGCCATGGACGGGCGTCCCGTGCTGCTTGATCTGGGCGCGGCACGCTATGCACTGGGCGAGGCGCCGTTTCGCTTCCACCCTATGGTCTCGGGGGGCTATGCCGCGCCCGAACAATATCAGCGTGGTGAGCAACTTGGCCCCTGGACGGATGTGTATGCCGTCGGCGCGGCTATGTATGCGTGCGTCACCGGGGTGCGCCCTATCGCCGCTGAAGAGCGTCTGGCTGGGGCGGAGTTGGCGCCAGCGCGCGAATTGGTGGAGAAAGACCAGGTGGGGATAAGTTACTCGGATGCGTTTTTCGACATCATCGATGCCTGTCTGCAACTCGATGCCGCAGCACGGCCGCAGACCGCGTTTGATCTGCAAAAAGTGCTGCTGAACAGGTCGCTGGCAAGCGCGGAAAGCTTGCCCCCAGTTCCCTTGGCGGCGCTGTCCGGCATGGGCCACGGCGTGAGCAATCTGGCAATGGCATGACAAGGCAAGGCAAAGCGCTTGCTTCCACTTTGCCGTTATGCGCCAAGTATTGCGATATGTCATACAAAGCGACGCAGCTTGTGTCATGCTTAGCTCACCCTCATACGCATATCCCCCGAAAGGCGGACAAATGGGTAGAGGTGGATTCTTGCGGCGTACTAAAGCTTCAGAAAAGACGGGCTTTGGGCGCGCGCACGAAACCGGCGCCTTGCGGTGAACCTTACGGTGAACCTTTTGGCAAACGGGGAGTGATATGGGGAAAGTAGAGCAGGTGCGTGACTTGACCTATTTCGTGTACCCGGCAGCGCTTGGGTTCGCAGCAGCCCTGCTATTCGTGCTTGTCGCAGGGACTACGCTGCTGAGTTTAGCGTGCGCGCTTCTGTTGCTTGCTGCCGGGCTGGCGGTCGGTCTGCGTCTGATGCGCCTGCATGCCGCCCCCCACGCGGACAATGTTGGCGCCGGGTCGCATGGCGAGTCGCATTTACGCGCTGCTTGTCTGCGCTCATTGCCTTTGTGGGCGCGGCAAATCGACACCACGCGCCGTAGCGGCGACGATGCGGTGCACGGTCTGGCGCGCATCTTCGCGACCACAGTGAGCAAGCTGGAAACCGCTCTGTCCGCTTCACGCAGTGCGGTGGCGGAAATTTCCGGCGAGGGCGGCGGTGTCCTGACCGCCATTAATCGCAGCGAAGCTGATCTGCGCGCCGTGGCAGAAACCCTGAAAACGTTACAGCACAGCAAAGACGCCATCCTTGACGAAGTGACGCGCTACGCCGGCGACCTCAAGGACATGGCCGCAGAGGTGCAGCATATCGCGCTTCAGGTGCGCTTATTGTCGTTCAATGCCGCCATCGAGGCGGTGCGCGCGGGCCAGGCAGGCATCCCGTTTGGCGTGGTGGCGGCAGAAATGCGTCAGCTTGCCAGCCTGTCAGCGGCGACCGGGGCGAGGATGATGAAAAAAGTCGAGGTCATAGATACGACGCTGACGGATGTCTTTCGCGAGGAAAAAGATTCAAGCAGCGCCGATGCCGACTCCATTATCAAGGCCGACACGGCAATTCGCGACGTTATGCTGCGTTTCAAGCAACTTGCCACGAGTCTTTCCCATTCGGTAAAAATAATGGAAGGGGAAGGTGAACTGGTTCATAGAAGTATTTCCGATGCGCTCGTAGAGTTACAGTTTCAGGATCGTGTCAGCCAGATATTGGCGCATGTCGTCAGCAGTCTGAATGCCTTGTGCGAGGCCGTGGAAAGAAATAGCGAAGGCGAGCTGGATGTCGACGCCTGGCAAAGAAAAATGACGCGCGAGTTTTCGACACAGGAAGAATTCGACAATCTGCGCGGCGTGCAGAGCAGCACACGACAGATTCACGATACAACTTTTTTTAAGGATGGATTGGCATCATGACAAAGAGAATTCTGGTCATAGACGATTCCGCCTCTCTCAGGCAGGTGGTTTCCATTGCGCTGGGCGGCGCCGGGTATGAGGTGGTTTGCGCAGAAGATGGTCAGGAGGCGCTTGCCAAGCTGGACGGCAGTAAATTTCACCTGGCGATCTGCGACGTAAACATGCCGGTGATGGACGGCATCACCTTCGTGAAAGAAGCCAAGAAACTGCCTGACTACCGCTTCATGCCCATCATCATGCTGACCACCGAATCGCGCGAAAGCCGCAAGCGCGAAGGCCAGATGGCGGGCGCCAAGGCGTGGGTGGTTAAACCTTTCCGACCTGAACAGATATTGCATGCGGTGTCGAAACTTATTGCGGCATGAGGAGGCAACATGGGCGTTTCAGTGGTAGCACGTAAAGGCAGAGGCAAACAGAAACACTGTAGCGTCGCCATCGATGGCGCCATGACCATTTACGATGCGCTGGCGAATAAAAATTCCCTGCTTGAAGCGCTTGAAGGCGCCGCTGAACTGGAGATCGATCTGGCGCGCGTCACCGAAATGGATACTGCGGGCGTGCAATTGCTGGTGCTCGTCAAGCGCGAGGCGCAGAAGGTCGGCAAAGCATTGCGCCTGGCTGCGCACAGCCAGGCTTCGCTCGACGTGCTCGACCGCTATAACCTGGGGAGCTACTTCGGCGACCCGGTGGTGCTTTCTGCGCGTGAGTCGGCGCGCCGCACATGAAGCACTTCAACAACCTTTAGGGAGGCCATAGATGGAACTGCAACCTGCCCTGCAAACCTTTATTGCCGAAGCGCGCGAATTATTGCGCGACATGGAAGCCGGCTTGCTGCAATTGGAGCAGACACCGGATGATCTGGAGGCGTTGAACGCTGTGTTCCGCACAGCGCATACCATCAAGGGATCGTCCGGTATGTTCGGTTTCGATCACATTGTCGAATTTACCCATCTGATGGAAAACGTGCTTGAGGATGTTCGTTCCGGAGAAATTCTGGCGGACGCCGATCTCACCGCGCTGCTGCTTAGCTGCGGGGATCATGTCGATCTGCTGCTCGATCAAGCCGCAGCGGGCAACAGCGTTCTGGACGACGCGCTGCGCGCCGATGGCGAAACACTTGCCGCGCAGCTTGCGGCATATCTGGAATTTACTGCGGCGCCTTTACCCGAAACCATCGCTAGCGCAACGCGCGAGCCTGATGTGCAAAGCCTGGGCGGGGGCACCGTAGCGAGCGAGACCTGGCATATTTCGCTGCGCTTTGATGAGGATATGTTGCGCCACGGCATGGATCCCCTGTCGTTCATACATTACCTCGGCACGCTGGGCGAAATCGTCACTGTCACGACGCTGTTTGACACCATGCCGGCCGCCGCTGACATGGATCCAGAAGCGTGTTATCTGGGAATGGAAATCGACTTCAGCGCTGCGCCCGACAAGGAAGTCAATAAGCAGACCATCGAAAATGTATTTGAGTTCGTGCGCGAAGACAGCGCCATCCGCATCCTGCCGCCACACAGCAAGATTCTTGACTACATCCAGCTCATCGACAGCCTGCCTGAGGACAAGACGCTGCTCGGTGAGCTTCTGGTTAATAGCGGCGCGTTGACCTTGGGCGAATTGGAGCAGGGTCTGCGTTTGCAAGATACCCTCGATGGCATGGAACACGCGCTGCCGACGGGAGCGGAGCATGCCCACAAGCTGGGCAAGATTCTGGTGGGCCAGGGAGTGGTGCAAAACGAGCTGGTTGATGCGGCGCTGGAGAAGCAGCGCGTCGTCAAAGAACGCAAAGTGCTGGAAAACAACTTTGTGCGCGTGCGCGCCGATAAACTCGACGATCTCATCACCCTGGTGGGAGAGCTGGTGATTGCCGGCGCAGGGGTGCGCCTGCTTGCACAACACTCTGGCAATGGCGAATTAATAGAAGCGACTTCCGGTGTAGAGGAGTTGGTTGGACAGATTCGCGACGCCGCGCTCAAGGTGCGCATGGTTCCCATCGCTGAGACTTTCAACCGCTTCAAGCGCGTAGTGCGCGATTTGGGACGTGATCTGGGCAAGGAAGTGGAACTGGTACTGAGCGGCACAGAAACCGAGCTGGATAAATCCATGATAGAAAAAATCAGCGACCCGCTCATGCATCTGGTGCGTAATGCGCTCGACCACGGTTTCGAAATGCCGCAATTACGCCGTCAGCGCGGTAAACCCCAGATTGGCAAGCTGCACCTCAACGCCTACCACGATTCGGGCTATATCGTGATCGAAGTGGACGATGACGGCGCCGGATTGGACCGCCGCAAAATTTTCGAACGCGCGGTGGCGCGCGGCATCGTCTCGCCCGATCAGGAGTTGAGCGATGAAGAGGTGTACAAGCTCATCATGGCGCCGGGATTTTCCACCGCCGACGAGGTGACCAATGTTTCGGGTCGCGGCATGGGCATGGACGTGGTCAAGCGCAATGTTGATGCGCTACGCGGCAGTATCTCCCTAGAGAGTGTGGAGGGCGTAGGAACCACAGTGGTCGCGCGTCTGCCGCTGACTCTGGCGATAATCGATGGCTTTCTGGTGGGGGTCGGCAATTCTACTTATGTGGTGCCGCTCGATATGGTGGTCGAATGTCTGGAATTGTCGATCGAGGATCGCGCTGCGTTGGGAAGCCGCAGTTACATCAACCTGCGCGGCGGGGTGCTGCCGCTGCTGCGTTTGCGCCAGGTGTTTGAGGTGCAGGGCGTTGCAGCCAAGCGCGAGAACATCGTGGTGGTGCATTGCGCCGGACAACAGGCTGGCCTGGTGGTCGATGCGCTGCTGGGAGAATTTCAAACCGTTATCAAGCCGCTTGGCAAGTTGTTTGAGCGTCTTGGCGGCATTAGCGGCTCAACGATTCTGGGAAATGGCGAGGTGGCGCTCATCATCGATGTGCCCGCCCTGGTGAAAAAAACTGTAGTGCGGGAAGACGCGCAGGCCAAGCAGCTTGGTGAAGCGAGCAAACTTTTGACGGGTAAGTGAACGCGCAGTAGAGGAAGATTTTGTGCATACGAGTTCGTGTGTGCAGGTAGTGCAGTAGGGTGCGCTTGCGCACCATTCATGACGGTGCGCAAGCGCATCCTACGGTAACAACAGAAGGAAAATATACCATGTTAAAGAATATGAAAATCACTTTGAAACTGGGATTGCTGGTGGGTTTTTTGTGCCTGCTTTCCGCGCTCATCGGTTTATTTGGACTGAGAAATAGTGAACAGGCCAATCAGCGTCTGGACACCAGCCTGGAAGCCATGAATCAGTTGACGCAGGCTAATATTCTGGTCAACCAGGCGAGTCTCAAGTTCGCCCTACAGATACACGAATGGAAGAATATCCTGCTGCGCGGCCAGGACGAGCAGAATTATGCGGTGTATCTGGCGGCTTTCAAGGATGAACAAAGTGCAGTGCAGGAAGCCTTGCAAAAACTCAAGCCGCTGATGGCTGAGTTTAAGCTTGAAACCGCCCAAGTCGATGAGATGTTACTCGAACACGAAAGCCTATACGCCAAATATATGGAAGCGCTCAAATTCTTTGAGCGCGGTAAAGCCGACAGCTATATTGTTGTGGACCAACTGGTCAAGGGCATGGATCGGAAACTCGGCGGGCAGATGGCGCCGATTGCCGAATTGATCGCCAAGGAGACCGAAAAAGGCATACATGCGCTGCGCCTGGAGGCGAAGGAAAAATACCAGGAGGCGCGTGCCATTTCGATCACGTTCATGGCGTTGTCACTGCTGGTCGGCATCATTGCTTCATTTTTTCTGTTGCGCAGTCTGCGCCAACAATTGGGCGGCGAACCGGGCTATGCCGCAACGCTTGCCAACCGTATTGCGGTCGGCGATCTTACCGTGGTGGTTGAGACGCGTGTCGGAGACCGCACCAGTCTGATGTACGCGATGAAGACCATGGTGGATAAACTCACCCAGGTTATCGGTGATGTGCGCGGTAGCGCCGACGCATTATCTTCCGCATCCGAGGAAGTGAGCGCCACGGCGCAATCGATGAGCCAGGCGGCGAGCGAGCAGGCGGCGAGCGTCGAGGAGACCTCGGCTTCGGTGGAGCAGATGAGCGCTTCTATCACGCAAAATACCGAAAACGCCAAGGTAACCGACGGCATGGCGGTGCAGGCCGCCAACCAGGCGACAGAAGGCGGGCAGGCGGTGGAGCAGATGGTTGAGGCGATGAAGCAGATCGCCAAGCGCATCGGTATCATCGACGATATTGCTTACCAGACCAATTTATTGGCGCTCAACGCGGCCATCGAAGCGGCGCGCGCCGGTGAACACGGCAGGGGGTTCGCGGTGGTGGCGGGCGAAGTGAGAAAACTTGCCGAACGCAGCCAGGTGGCGGCGCAGGAAATTGGCGAGATGGCGGGCAAATCGGTGGCGGTGGCGGAAAAGGCCGGCAAGCTGTTGGGCGAGATGGTGCCCTCGATCAAGAAAACCTCCGACCTGGTGCAGGAAATCGCTGCCGCGTCCGAAGAGCAATCCTCCAGCGTGGGGCAGGTCAATACCGCAATGGTGCAGTTGAGCCAGATCACGCAGCAGAACGCCTCGTCGTCCGAGGAGCTCGCGGCGACCGCCGAAGAAATGAGCGGACAGGCGGAAAACCTGCAACAGTTGGTGGCGTTCTTTAGAATCGCCAGCGACACGCCAGGCGCTGCAAGCGCCGATGCGCTGAAGCTAGTGAAACCCGAGCCGACACCTACCTTGCCGCCGGTCAGCAAGGTCCCAGACAGCAAAGAGTTTGTTAAATTCTAGGAGACGGCCATGGGTGCATTGATTCGCGCGGGCAAGCGCTCCATTGCTGCAACGGTTGAAGAGGCGACATTGCACAGCCAGCAGTACCTCACGTTCACGGTGGCGAACGAAGTATTCGCCATTACCATTGCCGCCATCAAGGAAATTATTGAATATCGCTCACCGACGACGGTGCCGATGATGCCTTCCTACGTTCGCGGCATTATCAATCTGCGCGGGCGCGTGGTGCCGGTGATCGATTTGCCGGTGCGCTTTGGGCGTCCGAAAAGCGAGGTGTCGCGTCGCACTTGTATTGTGATCCTGGAAATTCAAGAGGGCGAACAGCAACATGACATCGGCGTGGTGGTCGATGCGGTGAGCGCGGTGCTGGATATTGCCGACGCGGATGTTGAGCCGCCGCCGTCGTTTGGCGCAAAGTTGAGAAGCGATTTTATCGGCGGCATGGGCAAGATCGGCGAAAAGTTTGTGATTATTCTCGATATCGATCATGTGCTTTCCATGGAAGAACTTTCCATTCTGGGCGAGAGTGTCGCGGCGCAAGCACCTGTTCTGCCCGGCCCGGGGCAGAACGAAAGGCTAAGCTGAAGCGAAGCAAATAATGCTCAATCAAGGCAACAGCCGGGAGTAGTGACCGTCTTTTGCGAAGTGTATATACTGAAGCATATATTGCTAACTTTCTACAAGGAGAATCATGATGGTCGAGACACGTGTTGCCAAGTTATTTAAAAACGGGGCCAGTCAGGCCGTCCGTCTTCCGGCGGGATTTCGCTTCGAAGGCGACGAGGTATTTGTCACGCGTGACGATGCGACCGGCGATGTGCTGCTGTCGAACCGGCCTGGCGCCAAAGCCTGGAATGATTTCTTCGAACTGCTGCATTCAGTCGAGGCGCCTGCCGACTTTATGGCCGAGCGCCCGCTCAATGTGTTATCGACGGAGCGCGGCGTCTTTAATGACGACGTTCCCGCGCATAACAAGGCAAACCGTTAGCCATGTTACACATGCTGGATACCGACACGTCCAGTTACCTCATCAAGGGAAAGTCGCTTGCGATAGAAGCCAGGCTGGCGGCCCTTGTGCCGTCGATGGTTTGCATTTCCGTGGTGACGAGGGCGGAGCTGCAATATGGACTGAAGCAATTGCCAGTTGATCACCGTCTGCACCTGGCAGTGCGACAGTTCCTCAAAATTGTTCGCATCCTGCCGTGGGACGTCGAAGCAGCGGACTGGTACGCCGACATCCGCCACCAGCTCGTCAGGACGGGACAACCGATTGGCGAGTTGGACATGATGATCGCCGCCCATGCCCTGTCGGCCGGCGCGGTACTGGTCACCAACAACCACCGGCATTACGAGCGAATTGAAGCTCCCCTGATCTTGGAGAACTGGGCGTAGTGTCGTCAACGGAAGATTAAGGGCTCATATGCTGACCACGATCACAGATGAAGAATGGCAAAAACTTTACGATAGCCTTGACTCCAGAGAGCCTTTAACCGAGATGAGCACATGGTTCGTACCAAGCAACCTGTAGCCACCCCGCCTTCCATGCCTGTAGTGGCGAGAAGCGGCGTGGCTGGCACGACAATCAGCAACGCAGAGTTCAAGCGTTTTCAAACCTGGATCCACCAAACTGCGGGCATCACCCTGTCCGAACACAAGCATGCCTTGGTGATGGGGCGGCTGGCGTCACGCTTGCGCCACTATCAGCTTACAAGCTATGACGATTATTTTCATTTGCTCACCGGCGGCAGCAACCCGGGCGAGGCGCGCATTGCCGTTGATTTGCTCAGCACCCACGAGACACATTTTTTCCGCGAACCGAAACATTTCGATTTTCTCGGCCGGCAGATTCTGTCAGCCCCCAGAACGGGGCAAGCGCTACGCGTGTGGAGCGCGGCCGCCTCGACTGGCGAGGAGCCCTACAGCATCGCTATGACGCTCGCTGCGGCGCTGGGAGACAGGCCGTGGGAAGTGCTTGCCTCGGATGTCAGCGAGCGCGTGCTTGAGCGCGCCAGGAGCGGCCACTATGCCATTGAACGCGCCGCAAGCATTCCCGAGGCGCATCTGCGCACTTGTTGCCTCAAGGGCATAGGCGCGCAACATGGCACCTTTGTCATCGAGCCGAAAATTCGCGCGCGCGTACAGTTTATGCACATCAATTTGAACGATACGTTGCCGCGCATCGGTCTGTTCGACGCGATATTCATGCGTAACGTGATGATCTACTTCAACCAGGAAACCAAACGCAACGTCGTGGCGCGTATCCTCACGCACCTACAGCCCGGCGGTCATTTGTATATTGGTCATTCGGAGAGCTTGCATGGCGTGAGCAGCACGCTAAAGTCTGTCGTCGCTTCCGTTTACCAGAGCCCTGAGGCATGAAAGCTCCGGAAGATGTTCTGGAGATATTCCTTCAACCTGGGGAATTCTATTTTGGAGATGAAAAAACGCGTATTCGCACGCTGCTTGGCTCGTGCGTCGCCATCACGCTATGGCATCCGACGCTGCACATCGGCGGCATGTGCCATTACATGCTGCCGCAGCGCATGCGCAGAAAAAACGCAGACGACGAGGCGCTCGACGGACGCTACGCGGCAGATGCAATGCAAATGTTTTTGCGTGAGATTCATCTTTCGCGCACGCGCTCGACAGACTATCAAGTCAAGCTGTTCGGCGGCGGGCGCATGTTTGCGCAAAGCGTTAAAGCGCATCGTCATACCGATATATCAGAGCGCAACGTCGATTTCGGGCGCGCTGTGATTACGCAATTTGGCTTTAAGCTCGCAGCGCAAGACCTGGGCGGCAGCGGCCACCGCAACGTCATTCTTGATTTGTGGAGCGGCGACGTGTGGGTGCGCAAAGCAAAGCTGAGCGCGGCTCATGCCGATGCCTGAAAAAATAGTATTCCCTCTCCCCGTTTCGGGGAGAGGGCCAGGGTGAGGGGTGGCGGCAATTGAGAGTTACTCAATTTCCAGCACCCCTTCCACAACCTTTTTGATTTGGATTTAAATTGAAATGAACCCCACAGCACTAAGCATAAATGTACTGGTTGTCGACGACTCGGCGGTGGTGCGCCAGGTGATAAGCGCTGTGTTGTCAAAGGAGCGTTCGATCAACGTCATTGCCGCTGTCGCCGATCCGATTTTCGCCATGAAACGCATGCACATGCATTGGCCTGACGTGATTGTGCTTGATGTTGAAATGCCGCGCATGGACGGCATTACTTTCCTCAAAAAAATCATGGCCGAGCGGCCTACGCCGGTGGTGATTTGCTCGACTCTCACCGCAAAAGGCACGGAAACCGCCATGCAGGCGCTCGCCGCCGGAGCGGTAGCGGTAGTCACCAAACCCAAGATCGGCGTCAAGGATTTTTTGCTCGATGCCTCAACAGATCTGGTTTCTGTTGTCTTGGCGGCGGCGCAAGCCAACGTTAAAAACCTGTTGCGCGGTGTGGACGATGTTCGTGCCGAGCCGGTGAAGTCTGACGGGGTGCAAATTGCGCCGGACGAAGCAATGGCCGCGACCACTGATCGCGTGGTCGCCATTGGCACTTCGACTGGCGGCACCCAGGCGCTGGAGTTGGTGCTGGCGGCGCTGCCGCACGTGTGCTCCGGCATTGTGGTGGTGCAGCATATGCCGGAAAAATTTACCACTGCATTCGCGGCGCGGCTGAACCACATTTGCCGCATTGAAGTAAAAGAGGCGCATAGCGGCGACCGAGTCATACCCGGTCGTGCGCTTATCGCACCGGGCGGCAGACATATGCTGTTAAAACGCAGCGGCGCGCAGTATCACGTGGTGGTGCAAGATGGCCCGCTCGTCAGCCACCATCGTCCCTCGGTGGATGTGCTGTTTCACTCCGTGGCCAAGCATGCCGGCAAGAATGCGCTCGGCATCATCATGACTGGAATGGGAGCCGATGGCGCAATCGGCCTGCGCGAAATGCGTGAAGCTGGCGCGCGCACCGTGGCGCAGGACGAGGAGAGCTGTATCGTGTTCGGCATGCCCAAGGAAGCCATCAAGCTGGGCGGCGCCGAAAAGGTGCTGCCGCTAAGTGAAATCTCCAGGGAAATCTGCTGACGGAACCCGCGTAGGATGGTGAAAGCCATCAAGCGATTTCCCCGGTCTCAATGTTATTGATGGGTATCGCTGCGCTCAACCCATCCTACGCTTTCTCCAGCCACTTGAGCAGGTTTAGCAGGCGTTCTTTCGACTCGATGTTGTAGCCATCTATGCCCAAGGCGGATAGCACCTTTTTTCCATCTTCTGTACTACCCAGTTCGACGAGCACCTTTTGCATTTTTGCGACTTGATCTTGAGAGATACGTTTCGACGCGATAACTGCAAAAAAGGGCTGGGGCGAAGTTTTATGCAATATGCGGTGACCATTTTTTTCCCAGTTTTTTGCAACATTTGTGAAAGACGCTACGAAGCCGACATCGGCCAGCTTATTCTCTACTGTCCAGCCGACTGCCGCTTGATCTTTGGCGTGTTTGACCTGTTCCCTGTTGATATCGATGCCATGGTCGCGCAATTCAGCGCCACAGAAGTGTGTCATGTAGGCAAGTTTCCCAGGCGTAACAATTTGCTTGCCTTTAACATCTTCAATTTTCTTAAGCGAAGATGACTTTTCCACCAAAAATACGCATTGCGAATCGGGCTTGGCGGTGGCGACGAGAGAGTAGCCGTAGTCGCGTATTCCGCGAGCTGGATAATCGGCTGAAGTCGCAACGACCATATCAAATTCATCTTTCTTCATGCCCTGCACCAGCGCTTCGAAGCTACGCGTTGGAGTGACAATGACCTGCTGGCCGATGGCTTTGCCCAGCGCCTCGGCGAGTGGCCGGTATTTGTTAACCATGGTCAGGGGATCGAGGTTGCCTGATACGCCCTCGTGCACAGCGATAGAAAGTGGCTGGTTTTTTGTTGGGGTATTGGGTTGGGCTTTAGGTGCAGTTTGGGCCTGGGCTACAACTGTATTGATACTTAAGGCCAGTAGTGTTGCAGTAAAGACGGAACAAAGCGGATTGATTCGCATAACGGCCTCCAGTAGGTTTGAGTATCCACGCGATACAGTAAAAGGGATCATAGGTAGCAATGCTGCTATAGACCTAAAAACTCAGATTCCAGACATGTGCAACGAAAAACTACGCCATCGCGCACTGCGAAAACCTTTAGGATTTCTCCAACCACTTGAGCAGGTTTAGCAGGCGCTCTTTTGACTCGATGTTGTATCCCTGGATACCTATTGAGGCAAGAATTTTCTTGCCGTCTTCGCTTGCACCCAGGTCGGCGAGCACTTTTTGCATTTTGGTGACTTGGTCAGGCGTAATACGTTTTGAGGCGGCTAGCGGAAAATAGGGTTGCGGCGCCGACTTGTGCAAAATGCGGTTGCCATTTTTTTCCCAAGTTTTTGCAATGTTATTGTAAGACGCCATGAGGCCGACATCGGCCATCTTGTTTTCCACGGTCCAGCTCACCATGTTTTGGTCGGCAACATATTTAATCTGTTCTTTTTTGACATCTATGCCGCGGTCACGCAACTCAGCGTTACAGAGGACGAACATGTAGGAGATCTTAGGCGGAGCAGCGATTTGCTTGCCTTTTATATCTTCAATTTTTTTGAGTGATGATGACTTATCCACCAAAAAAAAGCACTGCCCATCGGGCTTGGCGGTGGCGATCAGGGAATAGCCGTAATCGCGTACCCCGCGCCCGATGTAATCGCCGGGGCGCGCCATGGCAAAATCGTAATCATCCTTCTTCATGCCTTGTTCCAGGGATTCGAAACTGCGTACCGGGGTGACAATAATGTCGCGTCCTATGGCTTTGCCCAGCGTCTCGGCGAGGGGCCGGTATTTGTTGACCAGGGACATAGGGTCGAGATTGTCTCCCGAAGAGCCTTCGCTGACTGCAAGAGTCAGCGGCGCTTGCGCCGCCGTAGGCGCAGCTTTGGTTTGAGCTGCAATCGAGCCCATGCCCAGACCCAGCAAGACGGCGGCTAACACAGAAAATAACGGATTGATTCGCATAATGTCTCCAGTGGGGTTACGAATAAAAAGGGGTTTCCACAGTTGCTAAACTCATAATACCCCTATTCTAGGCGTGCACACGGGAAAACATCACTACTGCAACCCGCGAAAAACCTTAGGTTTTCTCCAGCCATTTGACCAGGTTTAGCAGACGCTCTTTGGATTCGATGTTATAGCCATCAATTCCTATCGAGGACAGCACTTTCTTGCCGTCTTCACTTGTGTTCAGTTCGGCGAGCGCTTTTTGCATTTTTGCGACTTGATCAGCGGGTATGCGTTTCGAGGCGATAATCGGGAAAAAAGGTTGGGGCGCGGTCTTGTGCAAAATGCGGTGACCCTTTTTTTCCCAGTTTTTCGCGATGCTCGTAAGAGACCCCACAAATCCTACATCGGCCAGCTTGTTTTCCACCGTCCAGCCGACCGAGGGTTGATCCGCAGCATGCTTGACTTGCTCATTCTTGACATCAATGCCGTGGTCGCGCAGTTCAGCGTTACAAAAGTGCGTCACGAAAGCGCCTTTTCCGGGATCACTAATTAGCTTGCCTTTTATATCCTCAATTTTCTTTAGCGATGAGGATTTTTCCACCAGGAAAACGCATTGATAATCGGGCTTGGCGGTAACAACCAAGGAGTAGCCGTAATCGCGCACTGCGCGACCCATGTAATCGCTGGGACGACCATTGACGATATCGTATTCGTCTTTTTTCATGCCTTGTTCCAACGCTTCAAAGCTGCGCACAGGTACGACAATCACGTCGCGTCCGATGGCTTTGCCTAGCGCTTGGGCAAGGGGGCGGTACTTGTTGAGCAGGGCAGTGGCGTCGAGAGTATCTGACACGCCTTCGGCAACCGCGAATGTTAGCGACGGTTGCGCGGCCGACGGCGCAGCTTTGGTCTGGGCTAGCGCCGGGCCGTTACTCAGGGTGAACAGGGCAGTGATTAAAGCGGACAAAAAAGGATTAGCTCGCATAACGCCTCCAGTAGGTTGTATTGTTTTTGATCGAGGTCAAAGTTTCCCCTAATTTGTCTAAGCATTCTGTGGTGTAAGTCACAATTCTTAAGATGCTTTTTTGGATTGATATTTTTCACCCGCCTCGATGCGCACCTTGAGCCTGTTC